>JBBSDO010000217.1:0-4826 GCA_038241515.1 Elusimicrobiota bacterium
AAGCACGAGTCCGGGAAGAGAATAAGCGCGGCGAAGACTAAGAAGAGACAGAGCGTCTCCATATTCTTTCTGTTCATAACAATCCTTTGTGGAAATGGGTTTGGGATTACGCGCCATCCGGGTTTCGCGGATAGAGGTTTAGGTAAATATCCTGGGCTCCGAGGACGTCCCAAGTTAGTTGAAGAAGGCCCGCATTCTCCCCGGTGAGTAGAGCTCCTTCGCCGACGTTGTTCCAAAAGTATTTTCGACTGGGATTCTGCGAAGGTTCCCGCGTGAGGATGACGTAATCGGCCTTTGTCAGCTTCTTTTGCTCAGGGAGCAGGTAGAAAACGTCATCAAGGAATGTCTTCAGGTAAATTGAGTAGGTTTTGCAGCCTTCTACGAGGTAGCCATTACCGACCGACTTAAGCTTGTGGACCTTGCCATTGGCATCCGCTGCTCCTTTGAACACATCAAAGCGAAACGCCTTGGCCTTTTCTTGGGTAGGTTGATTGGGTTGTTCTGTTTTTTGAGCGATCATTTTTATATTTCCTTTTCCGTAAACTGATTCATTGAAATTCGCCCTGGTCCTGAAGAGCACAGCCTTGCTGTAAACGCGGGATGAGAAAGGCACTTCGCCTTAAGCGCTCTCATCGCCCGCGATAGAATTGAGTTCGCATGATCCCAATTCACATTCATGTCGCTCGAAATATCTTCAACCGAGTACGAACCCCAGAATCGGAGTGCCAGGACTCTAAACTCAGTCGGCGATAGCTCACGAAGTAGCTCTCGCACCGCCTCGTGTTCGGACGGCGCAAACATATTTGTCATTTGAATCGTCTGCATCGCTGCCGCCTTTCTAGTAAAACTTGCCCGACCACTCGCGGTGGAAGTCTTTGGGCAGTTCCTTTTTCTCAGTCGACGGATGGAGTACGCCGTAGACCATGAGGGCAACGAAGATTCCGATCCAGCAGATCGCAACAACGTAAACTTGGATGTCTTCTGAATTGAGCTTGCGTGGTTTATTTTTCGGTTTATTTAGTTTCACTTGGTTTCTCCTATAAAGTTATGTCTGCCTACGCCCCAAGGATGGTCGCCATCGCGAATGCGATGAGGACGATCCGAATCAAAAACGCGATCTCTTTAGCGAGATCCTTCTTCCAGTCATTCATCACGGTCTGCCGCGGTTTTTGTCCGGGCCGGACACGGGTCGTGCGGGGAATAGTTTTTTGTCCCCTCACTAAGAGGGAAATTTGCCGACAGCAGGTGTTTTAAGCGGGCAATCGCTCGCGCTGTGTGCATTTGAACGGTCGTTCGTCCCATGCCGTAGCATCTGGCGATTTGCGAAGTGGAAAGCCCCTCCCAATAGGTCGCTTGAATGACCATTCTTTGCTTAGGAGAGAGTTGGCTAATAGCGTCCTGAAGGCGGAGCATCGCTTTCTCAGTAAGCTGAGAAGCATTTGGATCGGGGGCTTCTAAGCTCTCCGCCAGATCGTCATACTTTCTGGTTAGGGTTTCTTTTAGCGGGGTCTCAAGTGTACGGAGATATGTCTCCCACTCGTTCTCAGACCAACCCTGCGAGTTTTCCTTTAGGGCCTCAGTGAGAGAGGACAATTTTGAGAGTTCGGTTTTTGCTTTTGAATCATGCATAACAACTTTCCTGCATTCAGCGTTTCGCAAATTACGAAACAGATTTTCTTTCGCTTCGGAAAAGAACTGGATTTGGGAGGGGACAATTACAACCGGCGTGCCAGTCGCGTTGATGCGCCGGAAGCAATTGAAATGCTGCGGGCATTTTTCTTTTTCGCGCAGATCGAAAATGTCGGAAGTTGTCCGGGGCGACGGACATGAAAAATGGAAATCGAAAATGATGGCGCGGGATTACCCTCTGTCCGGCGATTTGTACGGACGGACACGCCGGACAAGTGGCGCCAAAACTGAGGCTGTTCCGCTATTCGTGTCCGGCTCCGTACAAGGACCAAAAACCAAGATATATGGTGGGTTTAACCCCGTTTTAGGGCTCTAAATGCGCCCTTTTCTTGTCCGAACCGGACAAAAACCGCCGTGCCCGACAGCATCCATAATTCCAGGGATTTAAGTGTGCTCGGCCCACGAGGACCCCTTAAAAAACCTGTCCGGACGGACAAGGAGCGGCAACGCCGCTGGAGGGAAAGCGAGAACCGTTTTCACCGCTTCTCTTCGAGAAATCGAATACTTCCGATGCCTCGAATCCCACGAGAATGCCGTTGGCCTCCTGATTGCTCTAGTCACTGTTCGACGCTCGATTGTCGAGCATCGCAGGAAGGATGAATCATGGCGTTTCGCCTCTTACTCGTCGACGACCACAAGCTCACCTTGGAGTTAACCAAGAATTTCTTGGAGCAGAACGGTTACGTCGTTGATACGGCCAGCTCCCGCGAGATGGGACTTCGGCTTGTGAAAGAGCGAGGGGATCAGTACGCACTCTTCATCTTGGACTATGTGATGGGCACGGAGAACGGTGCCGAGATGGCGAAGGAGATTCTTTCTGTTCGCCCCGAGGCGTTCGTCATCATCTACTCGAACGATGCCTCTCGTGAAGCTCTCAAACATAGCTGGCGCTCAGGAGCGGTCGAGTTTGTGGACAAGGGCGTGGACCTAAAAGAGTTCGTGGCAACGATTCGAAGATGGTGCCAGAAATATAAAGAGACCTACCTGACCCTTCCGGTTCCAGAGGTGAACGAAAACTCAAAGAAGATTGAGTCTATTGGTCTTGCGGGTATTTCCGAGAAGATGGCGAAGGTCGCCGATCTCGTTTTGAAGTTTCGATCCAGCAGATCCACGGTTCTCATCACGGGAGAATCAGGAACCGGTAAAGAGTGCATTGCTCGTGCTCTTCACGGAAACAGCCGCTCACGCTTTATTGCGGTGAACTGCGCTGTCTATGCGGAAAGAACGGAGCTGTTGGAGTCCGAGCTTTTTGGTGTGGAGAAAGGTGCCTTCACCGGAGCTAACACCACTAAGAAAGGGATCTTCGAGGAAGTTGGAGACGGAACCATTCTTCTCGATGAGGTTCACACGCTCAGTCTTGTGGCCCAACAGAAGTTACTTCGTGCTTTGCAAGAAAAGATGGTTCGCCCGGTTGGAAGCACCCGCGAGTACAAAGTGCATTTTCGCCTAGTTGCTGCCGCAAAGCCCGAGATCGAGGCGATGATAAAGAGGCGAGAGTTCATCCCAGATCTTTACTACCGACTGAACGTCCTTCGCATTCCAGTGCCGGCGTTACGACAAAGGCCTGAAGATGTTCCCTCCCTTATTTTGAACGCGGTGAAGAAGTTCGCGGCCGATGGTGAGGCTCCAAAGCAGTTTCTAGTGAGAACCGTCCGGTACTTGGAAAAGTACGGCTGGCCTGGAAACGTCCGCGAGCTTGAAAACGAAGTTGAAAAGCTTTGCACAGTTTGCCCGAACCGAAAGATTACACCCGAGGATTTGGACGCCAGGTTTTTTGATGATGGCTCATCGCAACAAGAAACCCAGGAACCCGCGACGCCAGAACTCACACGGTAGATGGTCTTGTTCGCCTTGCAGGAGAGCCCTTCCATACGGGAAGCCTCCCGGCGTCTCGGCATAGCCCACAGCACGCTCTACGACACCATGAAGCGCCTTGGAATCGAGTCTAAGAACAAAAGAAAGGCGGCGTCAGGACTATGAAGAAGACCAGCAAGATAGCCGCAGCCTTTTTGATGGCACTATCGAGTTTGAGCAGTGCCCACGCGAAAACATTTCGCGTTGCGGCATTGTATGCGGATACGATGACGGGTCATTTCAACTGCACCCGCAACCAGGAAGCAGCTTGCATGACTCGTGCAGTGGTTGAGCAGGCTAAGAAAGAGGGACTCGATGTCTCCTTTACGCTAGTCACCCGCGACCACAACCTCTTTAGCACTCTGGAAGCAGCCAAGCAGATCGCCGAGGCAAAATACGATGCGGTTGTCGGAACCCTCGTATCGACAGATGCCATCGTCGCAGGAACGGTGTTTGAAGAAGCGGGGATCCCTTTCATTGCTCCAACGGCCACAAATCCGAGAGTCACTGAGGGGAAAAAGTTCGTAACACGTATTCCGTTTAATGATTACCAACAGTCGCACTTACTGGCCAAACTCGCGAATCAGGAACTCAAGGCCACCTCGATTGCGGTCATCCGAAACACCTCCCAGCCCTACTCTGACTTTCTGGGAAAGCAGTTCGTCGTCGAGCTCAAAAAGATAAACCCCAAGATTAAGGTTCGTGAATTTCCCATCTTTGAAGGGTTCTCCGCGTTCCCCGCCCTTATCGACAAGGTACTCGCAGAACCAACCGATCTGATTTTTGTCCCTGTCATGCAAGCGAGCATCGCCAACGTGTATGTTGCGCTGGAAGCGAGAAAGGCAAAGCTGACGCTTCTATCGAGCGATACCATTGAGGGACAACCAAAGTTCATTGACCTCCTTGGCGCTCGCTCTGGAAGAATTCAATTCATCTATCCAAAGCACTGGAACGACAAGGTAGAAGGCCCTGAGTCTGTGAACTACCTTCATCTGCACAAGAAATTTTGCGGCAAGTATTCCCATTCAATGACAACCATCGCTGCCTACGATGCAGCTTCCGTGCTGGTGCGGGCCTTGAAGCAAAATCCTGGACTACGCGGCGACAAAATTATTAAGGCTATCCATCGAACGCACTACCACGGAATGGCAGGACCCCTGGCCTATGGCAAAGAGGGTGATCCCATCAAGCCATTAGAGCTGTTCGTGTTGCGTGGCAATCGCGGTGTTCACTGGCGGAGGTGGGAATAATGTCACAAGTTTCTACATCTCTCTTAAAGGCGA
>JBBSDO010000218.1:0-4825 GCA_038241515.1 Elusimicrobiota bacterium
AGCCCATAGCGCGGGCAGCGATGCTCATGATGACCATACCCGAGTTTAAAAGCAAATACGCCTCGAAAGCGCAGTCCTACGTAGATTTTGTGGACGACGCTGTTATTCAACCCTGGTACGTGGAGTACTACGGAAGAACGATTCCCTGGTTAGACCAGACCACCTTTCCTGATTTTAACGACAAAGCTTGGCTGCTGGGGGATATCGCTTGCTCCTTGTACCGAGCCCGGCCGAACTCGACTTACCGGTCCATCGCCACGCAAATTGGCCAGGCTTTCAAATCTAAGCTTAGGACTTACGGGAATGCCTACCTCTGGGATCAAGCGAATATCCGTATCGGCTCTGACACAAACGGAGAGTCCGGCTCGGTCGGAAACCAAGACGGGGGTCCCGACACGTCGCATACAAATCGGGCGCCCATGATGGTGGTGTCGCTCTATGAGGCGGGTTTTGTTTTTACCTTGGACGATGTTCACCGGTTAGCGAATACCCTCACCGAGGTCCTATGGAATGGCTCCCAAAGTAATCCCATTATCGCCAACTACATCGACGGAAACAACGCGGGATATCGAACTCGCCTCGACCGAGGAAGCAACGGTTTTATTTTCTCCGGTTGGGCATTGCTCGGCCGTTATTCTAGCCGAGCTCAACTTCTTAACACGATCATCCTTCAGGGGGCTCAGGCGGGGAGCAGTGCAACAAGCATTAAGGCCAACACCGATGACTATTATAAGACGGTAGGATTAAGCGGCCATACCCTGCGCAATACGATTCCTTTGGGTTCCGCCGCTCCCCCGTCGACGCCGACCGCCCCCCCGTCGACGTCGACCCTTCCCCCGAAAGATCCTGGACCTCAGCCACTATTGACACCCGATTCGACGAACCCGACGTCTCCTGCTCCGGTCCCTCCTCAAATCACCAACTTAAACGTACCTTCGACTCTTTCCGTAACAGCCACCATTCGACCGACTGAAATCGGTGCCACAACCCTTCATTGGCATGTCATAGCGCGCCAGCTGACTGCGCGCACCAACCCGTCAGGGGCTGCCTATGCCACCCGTATCGTTGATCCGTCCGTTTCCTATGATGGACTTGAGCTCTCGTTATCCTCGCTGAATCTCGCTCCCGGGCTTTACACCATTCAGGCTCAAGCGGTCAATGGTTCCCTCACATCGGACACGGTCTCGGCGGACGTGACTCTCGTCCAGTCTGGATTGGAGGGGTTTAAGATCTTCCCTAACCCTTGGCGAAGCAATCTGCATCAAGGCAAACGCATTACCTTTGACAATATCGGCATAAACGCCACCATTAAGATTTTTAGCGTGGCGGGTCAAGCCGTACGTGCTTTCCACGGGGTCGACAACCAACAAACCTGGGACCTAAAAACGGATTCCGGAGACGATGTAGCATCCGGGCTTTATATCTATATCGTCAGCAATGCCAATGGCGATCCCGTGCATGGAAAATTGGCGGTGATTCGATGAGTGAGCGAACGAAAGGCGTCGAGCACAAAGACGAAATCATTTGCTCCTCATGTAGTGGAATTTTAGCCCCTATACTCGCACTATGAAGATGCGCTGGCTTTCGAACTTCACATCGGTTGCCTTGACTTTCGCTTTGTGCGTTCCGACCACGGGCTGGGGGTCCTCCGGTAGGGAAGGCGCGAGCTTTCTCAATATTCCGGTAGGCGCGCGTCCTGCGGCCTTGGGGTCTGGCTACTCCGCATTAGCGACCGATGCTTACGCTCCGACTTGGAATTCCGCCGGACTCGGGTTCGTGGATGAGACTCAGCTCGCCGGGCAGCATCTCTCGTACTTGGAATCGATTCACTATGAATATTTAAGCTTTGTCCATCCCTTCAGTCCTGGAAAGGCTTTCGGATCTTCTCTTCAATATTTAGGCTCCGGAGATATCGCCGGAACGGACGCCGGTGGGTCTTCGATAGGTGCGTTCTCGAGCCATTTTGCCGCCTATACGCTCGCTTACGGCCAAACCCTCACAGACCAAGTCTCTTTAGGTGTTACCGGCAAGTGGATTAATGCGAAAATCGCCGATGTAAGCGCTAACGCTTTTGCAGTCGATTTCGGTTCGCTCTATAAGGTAACGCATAAACTCAATCTGGCCGCCACCATCGCAAATATTGGCAATAAGCTGACCTTCTTGACCCAAGGCGATTCGTTGCCTTTGGCCTTTCACCTCGGGGGAGCATATGCTCTCTTCCCTCGAATGACCGTCAATGGGGAGTTTGAATACCAAAATTCGGGACTCGCGAGTTGGCATATGGGAGCCGAATGGAGTCCGATGGCCCCTGTCGCTCTACGAATTGGGTACCGAACGGACACCTTAAAGGAGCTATCCGCTTTAGCCGGCCTTACTCTGGGGATCGGACTCAAGGTCTTTGGACAAGAGTTTTCATACGCTTGGCTGCCCTATGGCGAGCTTGGAAATACCCAATACTTCTCATTAACCTTTCGTTTCGGCCAGGGAGCGGAGCGAAAAGGCAATCTCATTCAGTTCAATCGCATCGAGAAGCATGAGGCGCTAGGAACACCCGAAGATTCTCAGAATGATTTGATGACTTCCATTGAGCACGAGATGAAGGAGCGCGTGGCGCAGGGCGATGAGACGGACGGCCGCTCGCGGCTCAACCCTACGCCCGCCAAAATGAATAGCGCTATGGCAACACCCTCCAATCATCTGCACCCTGGGCATCGCACGGCTGCCGTGAAGTACATCTTCCCTCAGGACCAGGAAGCCAGCCAGGAGGAAATTACAGAACTTTTGCTGGACTCTCCGACGAAAGCCGCGGTCGCCAAGTCGATTAGGCCAAATTCGAAAGGGAAAATCTTGAAGTTCTAGCCCAATTCGGCCTAGTCCTTCGCTAAACTCGGGCGGGGGACTAGGCCCTTCCATTGTCTCTCCAGGCTTCCTCCTCACAAGCTCGTAAAACATTTAGACTCCGACGGTGTTTACTCTTGAATGCACCATGAAGGCCTGCTAGACTCACGCCAACGATGCGAAACATAGCCGGAAAAGACTTGATGTTTGCCATCGGTGGAATCCTCTGGGGCGGTGTGCAAATCTTTCGCGGCTGGCAGTCTTGGAACGAACAACAACAGCGTTCACGCGGGTGTCGCTCCTGTGCCATTGAAACTCTCCCCGTCGGCCGCTTCGCCTTTCCTAGCACGATCTTCATCGGGGCCCTCGTTGCCGCCGGCTGCAGCGGATATTTGTTTTGGACTTTTCTCTATAAGTAACTGTCTTATCATCCGCTCACGTAATTGCTAGACTCACCTCCCAAGAGGCACTCTCGATGAAACGTTTATTAATTCTGGCTCTTTGTGGAAGTCTGACCGCTCCCCTGGTGGCTGAAGAGGCCGCGCAGCCGCAAGAAGTAACGAAATACTTGGACCAGCTGCAGGCCAAGCTTGAGCATACGGCACAGCGCAATAACCAGCCGAATTCAGCCGGATCCAGCGTGATCGGCGTCCGTGGTACGAAACAAGAACCCCTGTCCAGACAACTCTATTGGAAAGGCAAACCGGGAAAGGAAACGGTCAGCGCGGAAGAGATTCGTGTTTTTCGAGCCGGCGTCGAACAGGCGCGCGCCGGGCGCAAGAACGAAGCGATCAGCACCCTAAAAAGTTTTGAAGAAAAATACCCAAAAAGTCCCCTCCGAGTTGATGCTCAAAAAACCATCGATATTCTTGCGGTTGGCCCGAACAATCTTCCTGCCGCGACGCGGTAAATACCCTTCAATAAGGCGTTCACAAGACGGCGTTCGGCGGAACGTCGTTCGGTCGAACGCCGTGCTGGCCGAACGCCCCTTCGCCGAACGCCGTTGTCGCTGAACGCCTCACTCCCCGAACGCCTCCATTCCCCGCCGTACGCTACAATACCCTATGGTCCACCTCTCGGCTAAGCCCCCTTACCCTTCCATCCCTCTGCGGCTAACCATCGAGCGGCTATCCCTGGGCGGCGAAGGGATCGCCCATGCGGACGGCCGTGTCGTCTTTGTGCCTTACGCTGTTCCTGGGGATGTTCTCGACGCGCGCATAACGGATAATCGCGATCGTTACGCTCGCGCGCAAATTATTCGGGTAATAGAAGCTTCCTCGGACCGCACAGAACCCCCTTGTCCCTACCACTATCACGTCCCCGCACCGCAAGAGAGTAAACCGCAAACTGACTATTTTTGCGGCGGTTGTTCTTGGCAACAACTCCGCTACGAGGCTCAGTTGCTTTCCAAGCGCCAGCTCGTTCAGGAAACCCTCGAACGGCTCGGCGGTATTCGGGACGTCACTGTGAAACCAACCTTAGGTATGCAAGACCCCTGGCGATACCGAAATAAAGTCCAGGTGCCCGTCGGTTGGAACGGCCATGAACTGATTTCCGGGTTCTATACGCCCGGCTCCCATGACATTGTGCCGATCCAGGATTGCCTCGTGCAGCCCCAGCTTTCGGTGGCCATCGTAAACGCCGCCCGCCGCTTGCTCGAACGGTTCCACACTCGCGCTTACGATTCGGGGCGTCATCAGGGTTGGATTCGCCACCTGTGGGTCCGCACGGCAGGGGAAGCCGCCCTTATCGTATTTGTGACGCGGTCGCCCGATTTCCCACAAGAAGAGGAAATTGTGGCGGAATTACTGAGCAAATTCCCACAGCTTCAGGGTTTTTACCAGAATGTCAATCCGGCTCGCACCAACGTGATACTTGGGCGCCAGTGGCGGAAGCTAGCGGGAGCCGATTACATTGAAGAGCGCTTGGGTCGGCTTCGTTTTCGTCTCTCCCCTGGTTCTTTTTTCCAGGTCAACACCCTTCAGGC
>JBBSDO010000219.1:0-4819 GCA_038241515.1 Elusimicrobiota bacterium
AAGTGTGCGGTTACCAACACCTGAGACAGCTCCGGTCCGCTATGGCGCAGTGTGTCGTCAAACGAAAATCGGGAGTCGAACTGAATGCAGCGGCGTGACGGCCATGACTGAAGTGCCACTGAGAAAAAGATTGACTCTTTGTCGACCTCTGCCAGTCTCACCCTTTCCACCCGCTGTAGCATCTGGCTAATGGCGGAATGATCCCGCCCGAGTAGCCGCGCCAGGCGGGTCGCACCCAGCTTCATTTTGTTTCGTCCGACGTAAGCGACGGCATTCCGTCGGCGGCCTAGTGTCTCGCCCTTTGGATCTCGCACATTTTCTTTTTTAGTGCAGTCGGAACGTTGGCTTGGTTTTATGGCCAGTCCTTGGTTGATCGAGTCAAAGATTCTGTGGGGCATTAAGAGTCGAAGCATTTAGCACGCCAGTATCCGAACTCCTTTATTCCGGACCTCCTTTCGATCTGGGACCTTTGGCCCTGCGTTTATCGCCAATTGCCCTATTATTTCATCGAATACGAACTGATAAAGTGTCCTCGTTATGCGCTTCAGTTCAGTCCGCATCGTTGCTGCTTTCCTAAGCTTTGCTCTGGTTCGGGTTCCCACTCCTATTTTCGGTCCATTTTCGCCCATTTTCTCGCACCAAATGCAGCCCCTAGTAGTAGCCACAATGGCAGAAAACGCGCTGTCTGTACCGGACCAATGGGGTAACCACGTGTTATCCGGTCGTCGGCAAAGCAGCGTTTCACTGGCCTTCCGTCATCTCCCGCACTGTGCTCCGGTCGCGATGGTCGAAGGGACGCTTCCGGCGGAGAACTTTAAGTCGACGCTTTTCGCCATCGCACAGGTTCGGCAGCAGATTGAAGAACTGCGGAGAAGACCTATCATCCGGAGTGAGCAGATCTCCCACCAGCGCGAAATAGACGGTCTCAAATGGAACGAAATTATATTGAAAGAAAAGCTCTTCGCCATACTCGGCGAAGAGGTAGGTCCCTCTGAGCATCGTTGGATGACTAGCCTCGCAGAAAAGGTGGTTGCCCTGATCGATCCGACGACTCTCGCCTTGGCTGGTGCGAGCGCGGCGATCGTGAATTTGTCTCTGGGTGAGATGGGTTACTTCGTGAGTCAGGCGTTAGGCGAAGCTGTAATGGCCGCCTATCGCGCAGAGTCGGTGAGAGAACATACAGGGAGAATTCTGAAACGGGATGAAGTCGCATTATTTCTGAACGGTGATGGTCCACTTCCCAAGGAACTCTATCGAAAGGCTTCACATACTGAGGAAAGCATTTTAAAAGGAGGGGCCTTTGACTTTTGGTTTAAGGAAGGGCTTCTCGCCGGTATTCAAGATTACATTTCGGGCTTGGGAGGTACCCAGCTGACCAACCCTGCCAGGGCTGTCAAAGCCGGTGTCCTACGTGAGCAACGCAAACATGGCGAATACGATCAAGGCGCGTTGCGCAGCGGGGGAGTCATTGCGATGCGACCTTTATCGCCGCGGGAACGTGTTGCAAAGATCACAGAACTTTCGTCTCAGATTTCCGACTTTTCTCTCTTAGCGTTAACCAAGATTCAAAAGGAAGTCCTTGACCTTTATCAACGAGGAAGATCCCGTAGTGAGATTTCCCAGGAACGGATCGTTAATTCGGACACTCTTGTAAGAGCCGAGGAAAACGTGATTAGAAAGCTTAGCGCCCATGTACAGTTGCTCTCCGCTTTGGCTAGGGGGCCCGAATCGGTGCTGGAAGCCGACGCGAGTTGGCTCGCGCTCGATTCTCGCGCTCAAAGGGTTGTGAAAACACATTGGCAAAAGATTAAAGATGTCACCAATGCGGCGCCCAAGGAAGTATTGGGCATGAGTTATTCCAGTCCCGATGTTTTGCTGCATCTGCAATTGGCCCTGTACAACTTAGGTCTCCGAAACCTACCCATTTTCGGTAAGCCTGGGGAGCGTGGGTGTTTTAGCGATCAGAATTCCACCTCCTTAAGTCGGCCCCTGACGACTCGAGAAAAGATTCGGAACTTGGCGTATCAGATCGATCCCTCTTGGATCACTTGGCAAAAGCATGAACGGTCCATTTTTGATAGCTCCGTCCAGGGCAGAGCAACCCAAGAAATCCTAGACGCCTTTTCGATTACTCAAAGAACCCTTTACCTGCGGTTGCCTCACATCCTCAAGAAGGTCGTAGCCGCCCACCACCTTATGGATGCCATGGGCTCGGGTCCCAAAGCGGTCCGCGCCCTTCTGGTTGAGAATCTACCGCTGTCGCCCGGCGCCATTCATTTTCTCGAAAAGTATCGAAAACGCACAGTCAACGATTTTATTGAGCTAACGGTAGACGATTTTCGCGGCAAACCGAACGCGACGCTCGCTACTATTACTGAGATCGCAAACTTCTCGAGCCGCTTGAGAAGCATCAATGCCAGGCGATATTCAGGGGCCTTGGGTAAGGAGGTCGCCGAGAAGGTGCGACAGCTTAATAGCGAAATCTACGAAGGTCTTAAAGCCGGTAGCGAGTCTTCCACCCAACTCGCCCAAGCTCTTGCTGGGCTCTGGGACCTCCTGACGAAGGAGCTCGCCCCAACCGAAGCGATTACCTCGCCAGGGCACGAGCCCATTGCCAAGCTCCTTCCAGGTTCGGCTAAGATGAACGATGAATCAGACGCCGATTTCGCCATCCGGCTTTTGCTGACGCAGGCTTATATCGGGCTCCAAAGCGCGCTCGCCGAAGACAACCCAACTGCGATTCAAAAAATCCATGATCGGATTTACGGCGTGTTAAATTTTGGATTGATTAGGAGTATCGTCCCGTTTTCCATGAAACGCATTACGCCCGCTGACACCGCCCGTATTCAGATGGAATCCTTTTTTCTACCGGAGGCCGTCGAGAGCTCTGTGGGTGAAATTCGCCAGGGCGAAACGAGATCTCTGGGGGCCCAAATCATCCATCGTCAAGGCACGCTCAACTCCTGGCCTGATTTGATTGTGCCGCTGACGGACCAAGGGGAAATCATCCCTGGGGCGGTTGCAAATTCTAAGGGAGACGGTAGATACGAGTTTCAGAGCCATTTGGCAGGTGCGAGTCTTTTTGATTTCGGATTCTGGTATGCCGACGCGTCCCTTGATGCAACACCTACTCGATCGCACAGACGCTCTAATGCCGGGGTTGAAGATGATTCGATAACCGGATTGTTGCTCTCAAATATCCTGTTCGCCGGGTTTTTAGCGATTTTGGTTAAAGCGCTGGCGCTGGTACCAGGGCCAACGACCTATTCAGTGGTATTTCTGTCTCCAATTTTTATGCGTTTTCTAAGGGTCTTCAAGCTGCAGTTCTTCCCGGTTTCTGAAAATTGCCCGTTCCCGAATTCGCAGGTGGCAGTCACCAAGTCCGCTTAATAAACCTCGCTCAAACCCGCCTCGTAACTTTTGAAGCGCTCGCTTGTCTGTTAGGTATGAAACCTACAGCGGAGTGGGATCGACGCGTCGACTATCGTCCGTCCAAGGTGCATTTCGGCGCTTATCCGGTGGCACGTCTTCAGTGCCAGACGTTAGTCCGTGAGAGTTGCGGCTAGCAATTTGTCGACCTCTGCCGGTCTTTCCCTTTCCACCCGCTGTAGCATCTGGCTAATGGCGGAATGATCCCGCCCGAGTAGCCGCGCCAGACTGGTCGCACCCAGCTTCATTTTGTTTCGTCCGACGTAGGCGACGGCCTTCCGAATGTTGCCTAGAGACCTCCCTTGACTGGCCGAGCACAGTTCTTCACGAGAAATCGGAAAGGTGCGCAGGGTTGCGTTCAGTAGTTCGTTCAACCTTAAGCCCGCGTACCCAGCCGAAGGCTTTTTCTCGATCTCGGATGCTCTTTGACGGGCCCGTAGCGATTCCAGGAAGCGATCATCGCCTACGACACCGTCTCTGGGTTTATAGAAGTTTTCCCAGTCGCCTGTTTTGAGCCCGTCTGCGAGGAACCGGGCATAATTCTCGCGGGCCGCCTGCGGATTTTCTCCGAAGAGTTGGAGCATGGGGTCAATCCACCGCCGCACCTCCTCGGAGCAGGTTTCGCCCATGAAAAAGCGGCGGCTGCAGTAGAGATCTCCCCATTTCCGGATCAGCTCGTAATTTTTCGCGCAGTGCGCATTCAAATCGATGTAACGGATGAGTTCTTTTTGGTAGGCGTCGCTCTGCACCAGGCGGCTTCCGAAGCGCCCCTGAAAAAGATGCCCGATTTTGCCATGCACGCGGTTATAGTAACGCGCATATCGGCTCAGCCATCGATGCATGAATTCTGAAAGGTTCGCCAGGGGAGTTTCAACCATCAGATGGAAATGGTTAGGCATCGGATACCAGGAGCGAGGCAAAACAGCGGAGGCTTGAGCGGCTTCGATCATGTATTTTTCGATCATGCGGTAATCCTGCTCATTTTCAACAATCGTGTCCCGTCGATTGCCGCGCGGAAAGAGGTGGTAGAGCGCGCCTTCGTATTGAATCCGGGGGGGTCTTGCCATGGAATGGTCTCCATTAGTTAGATGGAAAAGTCGCTGATTTATTCAACTCTCACGGACTAACGTCTGGAGACTGTGTCATAACGATCTCAGCCTGACGTGAACAAAGTTTTACGGTATCGTTGTTCGCCATTTTCTGAAGAAACAGATCAGTCGCCTACGCCGCTCGAAGTTTTGGTATTAGTGCTCCCACACCCCCCATCAGCGTTATCAGCCTCGACATATTGAAACAAGTGGCCAACAGCGCGGTTTCTGCGCGAACGCCGGCAAGTCCACGCAACAGAAATGCCTGAACCCCCAGATTTCGTTTGACGTGGCCAAAGGGA
>JBBSDO010000220.1:0-4799 GCA_038241515.1 Elusimicrobiota bacterium
CAAAAGATCCTTTTGAGGATACCTCCGAGATGTCGAAGCCATACTTTATCCGTTAAAGTGAGGCCGTACACGAGAAGAGGAGGTTGTCCGAAACGCTGGGAGTACTCTAGGGCGTTCCACGGGCGACCGTCACGCGAATAGAGAGGCGGCATGAGTAACTTACCGTAGGGTAAATTCAAGATGTAATACAAGGGAAGCGTCATGCGTCCTGTGCTTTCATCGATCATCAGTTTTTGGAAGGCGACCCCCCGTATAAGCTCAGGCGCCCTCGCGCGCAATTGAGCCGACACGAATATCTGATCGGGCAAGGGTTTAATCGTTTCGTCATACAATAAGTGCAAGGCGGTGCCAATCCATTCACGGAGCTCAGTGTTTTCCAAGGGAAAGTTTTTCTCAGGAACCACACTTTCGAAATACCAGACCATCCCCTCGAGCCAGCCCTTTCCGTTTACCATCAGGCGGGCTTCGAGGTTTTTCAGAATGGCCACCTGTCGATCCGTGATATTCGTGAAAAGCTCGGGAGGCACCTCTTTCACGAGCGTTTCGAAATACCACTCGTTCGACTGAAGCGGCACCAGCGAAACTTGCGGCGGAGACAGGGCCGCTTTTCTGCGACGCGTCGGGAGCCCCAAAACCAAACTTACAAAAGGTTCCACCAAGTCGCGCAGAAAAAGAAAACCGCTTGAATAATTCTTTTTTTCCCCCGCTAGGTCTACCAGTCTGTTCCGTGCGGCCTGTTCGACCCAGGCGACAGCGATCCTTTCGAGTGACTGCGCTGGGTCCGCGGGCAGAGCGAGGTAATCCTTCGAGATGTTTTCTAAGAGTTGCCAATCCAGCGGACTCGCTCCACCAAAATGGCGATCCAACCACACTCGCGCGAGGGCCTCGGCATTCGCGTCCACCTGAAGGGTTTTGACTTGGAGGAGGAGAAGATCCCATGAATTCCGTAAACGATTTCGGCGAATCCCGGCAAACCAATCGATTGCCAGCGTAAGAGCGAGCGGGACAATCATGAGGAGGGGATAGCCGCCCTCCGCTTGGAAACCTTGGGCCCGAAGAGTGATCGTGGTCGCGAACAGAGAGCCTATCAGAATCCAAAGAACGGCCCGAAAGTGTGTTTTCCCACACTGCAGCAGATGATTTGCCCCTGAGACCTCTCGGACTGCGTTTGCTTCGATGCGGTATATCTGGGCCGTGGGTTCGGTATTTTGAGGTAACCTTTCCGACGTGAGACGCGCGATGATTGCTTGGTGGAGATAAACAGCTTGCGGGGTCGCCACATTGG
The DNA here is from genome assembly GCA_038241515.1 of Elusimicrobiota bacterium. GTDB lineage: Bacteria > Elusimicrobiota > Elusimicrobia > 2-01-FULL-59-12 > 2-01-FULL-59-12 > JBBSDO01. The sequence continues at coordinate 1,286 of JBBSDO010000220.1, forward strand.
GTTCACGAGTCGATGACACAAGCCGATTGTTAACGGCCCGAGCGATACCAGGATCCCAAATCAGGGACAAGCAAAGCAGAATAGACAAAAAACGTGGCATAAAGCGTGGCACGATAGCATCCATCTTACGGAGTTTCAGGCCGGGAGGATATGGAGCGAAGGGGTAAGAATGTACACCGAAAGTCCTAGGAACGCCTAGGACCCCAATAGGGCTGGAAGTCGGCTCCTTCATCAGGAAGGGTTAAATTCTAAGACCGTGTTAGATTCTGGTTTCCGAGTGGTGTCGAATGTCTTTGCCGGCGACGACAAAAACAACATCTTCGGCAATGTTCGTGGCGTGATCGGCAATACGTTCAAGGTTTCGTGAGATCAGAATCAGATCAATGGCACGTTTTATCGTCGCCGGATCCGAGATCATGTAGGTGAGCAGTTCGCGAAAGACCTGTTCCTTCAGGTCGTCGACGGAATCGTCCCGCACCAAGACCGATCGAGCCAGATTCTCGTCGCGATTGACAAAAGAGTCTAAAGAGTCCTTCAACATCTTGCTGGCGATTTGCGCCATGCGGGGGACATCAATTAAAGGTTTGAGGGGAGGCTCTTCGAGAAGGTAATCAGTGGTTTGAGAAATGTTAACCGCTTGATCGGCGATGCGTTCCAGGTCGGAATTGATCTTCATGGCGGCGGTGATAAATCGCAAGTCCGACGCCGTCGGCGCGTGTAGAGCGATCATTTTCAAACAGCGGTCGTCGATTTCGATTTGAAGCGTATTCACCTCTTCTTCTTGGTGATAGACCTCCTTGCTCAAACCGCTGCGGCGATCGACTAAAGCCTTGATGGCCGTATGGATCATGGTTTCGGCCAAGCTCCCCATATAGAGAATCCGTTCTTTAAGTTGTTGGAGATCCTGGTCAAACTGTCGTTCCATAGTTTTCCTTCGTCATTCCCTGCGGTCGGTGGCAGGGGATTCATAAATATCAAAATGTGAGAGAAACTCCCGCCAGTGACCGCGGGGTATGACGCACTTAAGGTTTTATCCGAATCGTCCTGTAATGTAATCCTCGGTACGCTTATCTTTGGGTGTCGTGAAAATTTTCTGTGTTCGATCGACTTCAACCAGCTCGCCCATGAGGAAAAAGGCGGTATCGTCCGACACGCGCGCCGCCTGTTGCATATTATGCGTTACGATCACGATCGTGTAATGTTTTTTCAACTGGAGAATCAATTCCTCGATTTTGGCGGTCGCTATCGGATCGAGCGCGGAACAGGGTTCGTCCATCAAAAGAACCTCGGGACTGACCGCCAGAGCGCGCGCGATGCAGAGGCGTTGTTGCTGGCCCCCCGAAAGACTTGTCCCGGGCTTCGATAGCGAATCCTTCACTTCATCCCAAAGTGCGGCCCGCTGCAGGCTCTGTTCGACCACCTCTTCCAATTTTTGGCGGGTCCTCATCCCATTTAAGCGAAGCCCCGCCGAAACATTGTCGAAAATGCTCATGTTGGGAAAAGGCTGGGGCTTCTGGAAGACCATTCCGACTTGTCTCCGCATCGCCACTGGATCCATATCCATCGTGTCCTGTCCGTGGAGGAGTACCCGGCCTTCCATGCGCGCTCCCGGGACGACCTCATGCATGCGATTCAGGCAGCGAATAAAAGTCGATTTACCGCACCCCGAAGGGCCGATGATCGCCGTGACCTGTTGTATAGGCATTTCTAAGGTGATTTGGCGGATCGCCTGTTTGGCCCCAAAGTAAGCGGACAGTTTTTCGGTTTGGAGCCCAGGCCTGTGAACAGAATCAGGTGCAGCATCAGCGGATTTCGTGGGGAGCCGTTCAGGCGAGTCGACTTCCGCTTTAGGCTGAAACGACTGGGGTCTCATCATAGGGGATTTTAGTAAAGTTTCCATGTTCTTCTCCTCATTCACGAGGCCGTGACTCCCCGGCGCATGATCAAACGAGCTCCGATGTTAGTGATGAGCACGAGTATCAACAAAACCAAAGCAGCCGCCCAGGCCTGGCGGTGCCAATCGTCATAGGGCGAGACAGCGTAGGTATAGACCATCACCGGTAGAGACGAGATGGGATTCATCCACCCTGCACTCCAATAACGGTTTCCAAAGGCGGTGAACAAGAGGGGCGCCGTTTCCCCCGAAACCCGCGATAAATTGAGCAATACACCCGTGAGGAGTCCGCGGAAAGCCGTTGGAATTACGACGAGAGTGATTACTTTCCATTCAGGCAGCCCCAGGGCTAGAGCCGACTCTCTGACCGCCTGAGGTACGAGTTTGAGAAACTCCTCGGTGCTCCGCACGGCAATGGGAATCAGCATAATCGCCAAAGCTGTTCCTCCGGCAAAAGCCGAAAAGTGTTTCAAAGGAAGAACCACGATTGTATAGGCGAAAATCCCCATGACGATGGAGGGAACGCCGTTTATAATATCGGCGGCGTAACGCACAAAGAATCCTAGGGTATTGGCCCCGAACTCCGCCAAATAAATTCCACCTAGAATGCCAATCGGTAGGCCCATAACCGCGGCCAATGAAACGAGTTTAATCGTTCCCACGATCGCGTTAGCCATGCCGCCCCCCGATTCGCCCACCGGGGTTGGCAGTTTTGTAAAAAAGTTCCAATTTAAGGCCGAAATCCCATGGACCGTGACATAGCCCAGGACGAAGAACAACACGCTGAGCGTGAGGGCCGCACACAAAGCCGTCACCGTAAATGCGGCGCGGTTATAAATCTTTCGATAGCGGTCGTTGGTCATCCGTATTTAAGTGCGTGCCGGATCCACGTTCATGCGCAGCAAAATCAGCCGCGCGAAGCCATTAATAATGACCGTCATCACAAAAAGAACCAAGCCAATCTCGATCAGTGTATGCACGTAAAGGTCGGAGGTGGCTTCTGTAAACTCATTAGCGAGCACGGCGGCCATCGTGTATCCGGGCGCTAGAAGCGACGCCGCTATTTGGGGTCTGTTGCCGATAACCATTGTCACCGCCATGGTTTCACCCAAAGCCCGGCCCAAGGCTAAAAAGATTGAACCAATTATCCCGGAGCGCGCGTAAGGAAGAATCGCCATGCGCACCACTTCCCAATGGGTTGCTCCAAGGGCCATGGCCGATTCCTTTAAAGCCAGAGGCACCGAGAGCAGTACTTCCCGCGAGAGAGTCGCAATAAAGGGGACGATCATGATGGCTAACACGATGCCAGCCGTCAGCATGCCGACACCGTATGCAGGACCTTTGAATAGGAGCGTCCACCCCAATGTTTTAATCAGAAACGGCTGAACGTAGACCCGCATCAACGGAACGAGGACGAAAATTCCGATCAAACCGTAGACTACGCTGGGGATGGCGGCCAAGAGTTCGATCAGAAAAGAGCAGACATTCGAGACCTTGCGAGGCGCCAATTCGGCCAAGAAAATGGCGACTCCGATCCCCAACGGGACGGCGATCACGAGCGCAATGAGCGAGGAGACTAGGGTCCCAAAGATGAAGGGAAGAGCTCCAAAGTTCTCTGCG
>JBBSDO010000221.1:0-4799 GCA_038241515.1 Elusimicrobiota bacterium
CTCCATTTATTGGAATCCCGCGGGATTGGCGACCTTAAAGCATGCCGAGTTGACTGGAATGCACATGCAATGGTTTCAGGATGTGAAATATGAATTTGCAGCCTTCGCCTATCCCACGGAAAAGCATGGTACCTGGGGATTTGCCGTCAGCAATTTGCACACCGATCACATCGACCGGCGAACAGAGGACACGGATACGAATATCGGGCAGTTTAGCGCCGCGAGTTCCGCCTATTGGCTCAGCTATGCCTATCCGTTGACCTCCGCTCTTTCGATCGGAGCAAACGCCAAGTTGATTCGTCAAACTATCGATTCCACGGATTCCAATGCCTACGCGACCGATGGGGGACTTCTCTACGCAACGGGATGGCATGACCTGAAGCTAGGAACCTCCGTGCAAAATATTGGCACGAAAGTAAAATTCGTCAATGAATCGGATCCGCTTCCCCTCACGTATCGCCTGGGAGCCAGTCTGCCTGTTTTACGAAAGGACTTGTTGCTGTCGTCCGATTTGATGATCCCGCGTGATCATAAGATGGGGGTTGCGCTGGGCGGTGAATATACGAGACGCATCACTCGAAGCCTGCAGGCCGCGATCCGCTCAGGCTACCGGAGCGATAGCGATGTGGATGGACTTAAAGGTGTCTCCGCCGGAGGGGGACTCACTTTTGGACGCGCCAGTTTCGATTTTGCCTGGGTGCCCTTCGGAGATTTAGGGAACTCTTACCGTTACTCGTTACACATCAAATTTGGTCCCTCGGGTGAGGGTTCCGAAGAAAAGCCCGTTCGCCTCCAAAAAACCGCCTCTACCTCATCGTTTGAACCACCCTTAAACTTCTGATTACGACCGCTTTGCGAAGCGGATACATCACGCGCATCATTTTTGCGTATAGGCGCATAAGATCCCATTGTTTTTATCGAACAATAACGACTTGCCCAGTCCGCTTTTGGCCCTGGGCATCGGTGATCAGATAGAGGTAAGGTCCCGAGGGGATTTTATCGCCTGCGTCGTCCTTGAGGTCCCAGGGGGCCGTCCCACCTGCGGTTGTAAGTGTTTTGACCCAGTGTCCCGCCAGCGTAAATAGTTTAACCGTCGAATTCGGTGTCAGACCGTCAAAGGTAATGGCGTCTACGGGTCTATCGGCGCGCCATGGATTGGGAAAGACGCGCAGGCTATCGAGCGTCGAGGCGACAAGATTGATATCGGCCCGTGCGGGCGTGGATAGCTTACCTGCCTTGTTTTGAGACCGCACTTCAACCGTATAGTTGCCTGCAGTGAGGCCAGCCAACGTACCGAGACTTAACGTGTTGACACGGGATGAAGCGCTGAATAAATCCGGCGCTCCGGCAGCAAACGAAGTCCCATTTCCGGAAGCCCCTTTGCGGATGATTGTCCAAACGTAGTTGTCGGCGGAAGGCTCAGCGGCGACCTGGAAAGTCGCATCGAGTCGCTCGACCGCTTGAAGATTCAAAAAATGCGGGGGCTGTGGAAATGGGGCGATAACGAAGTTTATTCCTCCAGAGAAAATGTTGTCGGGATTTATGACTGACACTGGAACGACGCCGTCGGCTGCGACATCGCTAGCCGCAATAGAAGCGCTCAACTGCGTCGGGCTGAGAAAATTGGTAGAGCGTCGTGAGCTTCCCCAACGGATTTGAGAACCGGACACATAGTTTCCGCCCGTCACGACTAAAACGAACGCAGGGTCTCCGGCCGTGACTAGTCCGGGATTTAGTGCTGAAAGGGCCGGAGGTAATGGGTTTGTACCTCCGCCAGTAGGTCGCGCACCGATCGAGAAGGTCTCCGCCGCAGACGTGCCCCCTCCAGGTCCGGGATTCGTCACCGTAATTGAGACTGTCCCCGAGGAAGCCAGGTCCTGATTCGAAATGACGGCGGCGACTATTTTATCGGAAAGAAATGTGGTTGATCGCGCCAAGCCATTCCAAGAAGCGACTGAGCTCGGAATGAAGTTGAACCCCGTGATCGTCAGCACAAATCCCGGATCGCCCGCCGTGGCCGAGCTCGGGGAAACGCTCAAAAGTGAAGGAACGGGGTTTTTTCCCTCCGTCGCGATACCGAAGGCGAGCGATTCAGAAAATCCTCCGCTGGGGGCCGGATTCGAGACGGAAATGAATGTCGTTCCAGCGCCGGCAATGTCAGAAGAGGATATGTTCGCGGAAACCAGATTTGCGTCTATAACAATCGTGGCTCGGGGGGTGCCGTTCCAAAACACGGTGGAACCGGGGAGGAAGTTTGAGCCAGTCACTTTTAAAGTAAATGCCGCTCCACCGGCAGTGGTAGACGAAGGTGAAAGAGATGTGATCGAAGGCGAATCTGCTTCCACCGTGAACGGGACGACAGCAGAGGTGTTCCCGCCGTCCAACACCGTTACCTGATGTATTTGAGGGGTGGCGAGCATCGGCGCCGTAATACCAGCCGTGAGACTCGAAGCGTTCAGATACTTTGTCACAAGCGCCGTCCCATCCAAGCGGGCTACCGACTGGTTGGTAAACCCGGTACCGATCAGTGTCAAAGTAAGTGCGGAACTCCCGGCCGTTACAGTGGAAGGGGAAACACTCGTGAGGGTTAAGGGGGACGACGGCGGGGTGACGTTAAATAAAGTCGTGTTAGAAGTCTCTCCCAGATCAAGAACGCTTATCGGAATGGAAGCACTCGTCGCGATATCGCTCGCTGATATGGAGGCGGAAAGCTTTGTGTCATCAATAAAGGTTGTCGCGCGCGGTGAGCCGTTCCACAGAATCGTCGCCGTGTTGCCAAAGTTGGAGCCTCGCACCGTTAAAGTGAATGGCGATCCCCCAGCGGTTGCTGAGGAGGGACCGACGGTCGTAATGGAAGGCGGTAGGTCGCCGCCGGTGATGACGAAAGAAACAGCATTGGAACGTTGGCCGCCGGGATTAGTCACCGTAAGACTCGCGGTTCCCGCCTTGGCAGCGTCTTGAAAAGAAATAAAGATCGCCAGACGTTGGTTGTTGATGAATAGGGTTGAGCGGTTTTGACCGTTCCATTGAGCGACGCATCCCGGGAGAAATTGGTTTCCCTCCAGTCGTAAAAAGAACGTTTGGCGTGGAGCCGGGGTCGTCCCAGGGATGACTTGGGTGAGCGTCGGCGACGCGTCAGCGGAATAAACAGAAAAGCCTTTCCCGACGGAGAAATTTCCATTGGGATTCATGACGGTCACAAACGCGTTTTGAGCGCTTGCCACATCGCCTGCAGACAGCGTTGATTCGAGCTGGCTTGGACTGACAAAGGTCGTTGACCGATTTGACCCATTCCAGCGAACCGTCGACCCGGCGGTGAAATTTTGGCCCTTGATTGTGAGCAAAAACGCCGGGCTGCCGGCCGCTTTGGCTGCCGGAGAAAGATTCAGCACCGACGGCGATACGCTCTGATCCGCACTCTGGCTCGCCACCCAGGTCCAAAGCGAAGGGTCACCGGCGCCCAAGTGCCAGAAGTCAACATGCTTTACACCTAGCTGTCCGAGGAACGCCACATTGGATTCCACACTCTGCGCGTCATCGATCCAAATTTGGTGAGCTGTGCCGTAGCGATCGTTGTAATTCACCCGCATGACGCCGCTCCCTGCGTCACGAAAGGGCGTAGCGCCGTGGAGCTGAGCTAGAGACATCGCGTCGCCAAAATCTAAAAGTGCTCCATTGCCGCCCGTGGGCCAGTCTTCCCCGAACAAGCTAAGAACCACGTGCAACTTGTCCGCGGATAGGCCTTGGTTTGTAAAGGCGAATTGAACCATATCGTTCAGGTTGGACTGGGCCACGGCAGCCCCTGGAGAAGTGGAACCGAAGAAATAGTAAGCCATGATTTTAATCGCATCCACCGAGGGCGCGATGCCTTTCCAATCGATGGCACGGCCGTTTGAACCGACGACGTCGTCGGCTTTCGGTTCCGCATCTACGGTGATCTTCTTCCCCGCCGGGAAGGCGGCGCGTAAATCTTTGATAAATTGGGTGAAAAAGGGCCGCGCCTGGGGGGGCATCGCTTCATAATCGATGTCGACTCCATCTACATTCTGCGCGATGGCTACAATTTGGTTTACGTGGACGGCCCGCTTAACGGGATCCGAGATAATCTGATACACCAAATCGCCGCGCTTTCGGTGTGGAAAATCTTCTTCCTCATCGTTGACGAGGGTAATGAATGTTTGTCGTCCGGCAGGTGCGCTGCTCTTGAGGGAAGCCGCCAAGGGGTCTACCCATAGGGGGGAGGCCGGTACCAAGTTATTTTGTCCATCAAAGTCATAGGCAAAAACAGAGATGGATTCGAGGCCTCGCCCATAGCGATCGATCGAGTCTTCATTGAGGCGGTAATACGTGATGAAACTTCCGATCTGAATGGCGTCCGCCTGCCTGGGAAAGACAAGGGCCATGCCCGCAAGTATCGTGGTCGCAGAAAGGACGCCCTTGAATTTCTTACTGAGGTAATGGGCTGTCATTGTAAGGTTTATTAGTTGGCTTTGAGTGAGCCGCCAGAGGTTTTTCTTCATTAAAAAGATCGGGTTCCGTCGAATAGGCGTTGCTGGAATGGGCGCGGACGGCGCGGGCATTGCGCGGAATTAAATTGCGCTCTGGTGAATCGCTTCCAAATCGCAGAACCAACGAGAAGTAATGGGCGTCTCCTAAATCCCCGTAAGGCGACCAAGCGTAGGAAAACTCTTGACCGTACACCTTCAGACCCACGCCCGCGGTGGCCCCCGCCGTAGCGCTTAATTGTTTGACCGTATCGGTTCGATAGCCGCCGCGCAGGGCAAGAAAGGATACGGGAG
>JBBSDO010000222.1:0-4743 GCA_038241515.1 Elusimicrobiota bacterium
ACCAGACAAAATTCTCTTTCACCCTTCCTTCGGTAATAGGTCCCGCGCTTGCCGCGAAAGGCGACGAATTTGCCAAGGGGGATTCGATGGAAAAACTCAAAGATCGAACGGTTCTCGTCTTCGATGACGAGAAATGGGTTCATTCAAACTGGCGGCAGTATGCCGCCGACCATCAGTTTATTACGTTCTGCCACTTCACTCGCTGGGAAGACTTTGTCGAGCAGAATGCCTTTTCACTGGCTCATGGCGCCGTGGCCTTTGTCGATATTCATTTTCTAAACTCCCGCCATAACGGGATCGACATCGCCAAGTCGCTCCGCCGGCTCGGAGTGAAGTACGTTTATGCGATCACTGGCGACCGCGAATCCGCTCAAGAGTCCCAGGTATTTGATGGAGTTTTTGGAAAGCAGATTCCTGCCAACTTAGCAGAGCTAGTCGGCTAATCAGATTCTCATTGGAAGCGCGTGTTTGGTTTTGGTTTCCCGACCGATTCTAGACGACTTTAAACGACTTTCTCCTATCCTATGCCCCTGATGCTTATTCTGGTAGGATATTCCCTATTCGATTTGGAGGGTTCCTCTTTAAAGGAATACTGATGATGTCCGAGTCATGGGTGTCTGTTGATGAGGTAGCTAAGCACCTCGGTGTAGCTAGGGACTCAATCTATCGTTGGATTGAGTCCAAGCGATTACCGGCGCACAAAATTGGCCGCCTTTGGAAGTTCAAAATTTCAGACGTCGATGAATGGGTCCGTGCGGGCGCAGCAGAAGTCGAAGGAGATGTCCTAACTAAACATAGGACGCAACCAAGAAGGTTGAAGAACAGATAATGTCTGAGCCACTTAGCAGCGAGATCGTCCGCAAGGCAAACGAGTCAAACGGACTCTATTATCACCTTACTCTTGTCGTTGCTCCTCCAGGTTCAGGCAAAAGTCGGGTCCTACGCGAGGTAACAGAGCGTATGGGCGCCTCGCTGATCAACATTGGCGCTGAGCTATCGACAAAGCTGATTGATTGGACCGAACGGCAACGAGCCGTCAAAGTTCCACGGCTCTTGGATGAGATTGTAGGACTTAGCGGAAAGGATGTCGTTCTATTCGATAACATCGAACTGCTATTCGACGCCTCTCTTAAGCTTGATCCATTACGTCTTCTGCAAACGATTTCCAGAAATAAAACGGTAATCGCCGCGTGGAGTGGATCGCTCGATAAGGGGAATTTGATCTACGCCCAACCGGGCCACCCAGAATTTCGAAAGTATCGTGTCCAAGATTTCTTGGTCGTGGGCCTCATGGGTACGGCATAAATACGAACAGAGGGAAGGCGCAGCAATGAAATACGGCGAGCTAATCCAGTTTGAGCCCATCGAGAGTGTCGTTCAGCTTCGATCCGCTGACGACGAGACGGGCGCTAAGCATCTTGTATCGACTTATGTCATCTCAAGTGAGATGTCGGAAAAGCTGACGAACCTCGTCTTTCCTCAGCTTCAGTTCGAGCAGCCGGTTGATAATAAGGGGCTCCTTATCGTCGGCAACTACGGTACTGGTAAGTCCCATTTGATGTCGGTGATATCGGCTCTCGCGCAGAGACCCGAGTTAGCCACATTAGTTAAGGACTCTAAAGTAAGTGCCGCCGCGCAAAAAATTGCGGGCAAGTTTCACGTCGTCCGTACCGAAATAGGCGCGACGACGATGACCCTGCGCGACATACTTGTGGCTGAAATCGAAGAGCACCTAGAGTCTCTAGGTATTACCTTTAAGTTTCCGGAAGCAAGTAAAGTCGCCAATAGCAAACGTGCTTTCGAAGACATGATGAAGGCATTCCACGAGAAATTTCCGGACAAGGGACTTCTCCTCGTTGTTGACGAGCTTCTGGATTATCTCCGGACGCGCAAAGATCAGGATTTGATTCTGGATCTCAATTTTCTTCGCGAGGTCGGTGAGGTCTGCAAAGACTTGCGATTTCGGTTTATCGCGGGCGTGCAGGAGGCCATCTTCGATAGTCCCCGGTTCTCTTTCGTGGCGGACAGTGTTCGGCGCGTAAAGGACCGATTTGAACAAGTTCTCATTGCACGCAACGACGTTAAGTTTGTTGTGGCCGAGCGTCTACTTCGCAAGACTGGGGAGCAGCATGCCCGCATTCGGGAATACCTGACCCCTTTCGCGAAGTTCTACGGAAATATGAATGAGCGGATGGACGAATTTGTCCGCCTCTTTCCCGTTCATCCGGACTACATCGACACGTTCGAACGTGTTACGGCGATAGAGAAGCGAGAGGTGTTGAAAACACTCTCAGGCGCGATGAAGGAGCTAATCTCTCTGGATGTCCCAAAGGAACATCCAGGTTTAATCGCTTACGATAGCTACTGGAAGATCCTGCGCGAAAATGCATCGTTTAGAGCAATTCCCGATATTAAAGCCGTTATCGACTGCAGCCAGGTACTGGAGGCTCGCGTTCAGCAGGCTTTCACGAGACCGGCGTACAAACCGATGGCTCTCAGGTTAGTGCATGGTCTGTCGATTCATCGACTTACTACCCGGGACATATATGCACCGCTCGGAGCCACTCCAGACGAACTGCGCGACGGACTCTGCCTCTTTCAAGCTGGAATCGAAGAGCTGGGAGGAGTGCCCGCAGAGGATCTCCTGTCCCAAGTCGAAACAGTGTTGAAGGAAGTTCACAAGACGGTCAGCGGCCAATTTATGTCCGCGAATGCGGAGAATCGGCAACATTTTCTGGATCTCAAAAAGACCGACGATTACGACGCCCTTATCGAGAAGCGCGCAGAAACGATCGATGACTCTCATCTAGATCGATATTATTACGAGGCGCTGAAACGCGCGATGGAGTGTACCGACCAGACCTACGTGACCGGGTATCGCATTTGGCAACATGAGTTGGAGTGGCTGGAGCGAAAAGCCGCCCGGACCGGTTACCTTTTTTTTGGATCACCAAATGAACGTTCCACGGCTGTCCCTTCGAGAGACTTTTATCTTTATTTGATCCAGCCTTACGATGCTCCGCACTACAAGGACGAGAAAAAGACGGACGAACTCTTTTTCTCTCTGACGGGTTCGGATGAACGCTTCCGTGTATCCCTTCGTAATTACGCGGCTGCGCTCGAACTGGCCGCCAGTGCATCGGGCCACGCGAAAACAACTTACGAGTCGAAGGCATCAAATTACCTCCGGGACCTAGTTAAATGGCTTCAGGAGCATATTACGGGAGCCTTCGAGGTAACCTACCAAGGCAAGACCAAGAAGCTACTTGAATGGATCAAAGGTAAAGGTATCGCAACGGGGGGCCCGCGAGCTAACGTCCGAGACATAGTTAATGGTGTCGGGTCGATTTGCTTAGGCGCACACTTCCAGGACCAAGCCCCTGAGTATCCGAGTTTTTCCAAGTTAATCACGGGTCAAAATAGACAACAGGCGGCGCAGGATGCACTGCGCGCGATAGCCGGTCAGAACAAGACAGTTTTGGCCACGGCGATTCTCGATGCATTGGCATTACTCGACGGGGACAGACTAGATCCTCAACATTCGAAGTACGCGAAGTATGTCATTGATGCCCTCGGTCGCAAGGGGCAAGGACATGTCTTAAACCGTTCCGAGTTGATTCAAGATGAGCAGGGACTGGAGTACATGGCTCCACAATCGTTTCGGCTAGAGCCGGAGTTGGTCGTTATCCTTCTCGCTGCTCTCGTCCATTCTGGAGACGTAGTTCTTTCTATTCCAGGAAACAAATTCGATGCGACTGGCGTTTCCATGATTGCCGCTACGTCGTTCGACGAGCTTTTAAACTTCAAGCACGTTGAGCGTCCTAAAGATTGGAATATACCGGCGCTGAAAGCGCTATTCGAGTTGTTGGGCCTAACTCCCGGTATGGCGCAATTGGTTACCCAAGGGAAAGAAGAGCCGGTTCAGGTATTACAGGGCGCAGTTGCCCGGGCAGTCGATTCTCTCATCGTGGCCCAGCAGCAACTGCAAGCGGGTATGAGCTTGTGGGGTAGAAATCTCCTCGACGAGCAAGAAGCGATAGCCTTGGGAACAAGTCTGGACCAAACCAAGGCTTTTTTGGACTCGCTACAAGCCTTTACGTCTCCAGGAAAGCTTAAGAATTTTAAGCTCGATACTCCACAGATTACCGCACATGCCGCAGGATTAGCTGCCCTCAAGAACGTTGGAACAGTTCAAGCACTTACCCGGGATTTGGGATCGTTAGCCTCCTATCTATCACTCGCGGAGGCGGTGCTGCCCGCTGAGCACGGGTGGATAGGTAAAGTGAAACTAATCCGGGACACTCTCTTAGCTGATATTTCCAATAAGACAAAGCGTACCGATCCCGTTTTCCGGCACGAGGTGGTGGAAAAACTTACCACGCTGAAACGCTCGTATATCGAAACGTACTTGGGGTTGCATACGAAGGCCCGTCTTGGAGTAGCGGCGGATCAGAGAAAAGCCGCTCTCTTACGGGACGGGAGGCTTGGCGCGCTTCAGAAACTGTCGACTATAGAACTGATGCCAAGGCAGCACCTAACCGATTTCCAAAATCGTTTGGCCGAGCTTAAGAGCTGTCTTACATTGCTCCCTAATGAGCTCGACGCGTCGCCAGTTTGTTCCCATTGTAACTTTAAACCTGGATTAGATCCGAAGGCCGCAGAAGCCGAGCCCGTCCTCGACGAACTGGACGCGGAACTCGGAGACCTAACAAAAGCGTGGGGGCAGACACTGCTCGCGAATCT
>JBBSDO010000223.1:0-4742 GCA_038241515.1 Elusimicrobiota bacterium
AAAGTACCGAAAAGCCTACCTCGCTGAGTTTGCCTACCGCTTCAACCGCCGTTATTGGCCCCACCAAGCCTTTGACCGCCTACTACTAGCTTGCATTCGAGGAAGCAAAAAGACACTTAATGAGCTAAGGGCCTAATCACAATGAAGGTTGGGTCTTTAGAGAATCCTAACGAACTGAGCTCGAATGGTAATGGGGATTACGGGGCGCTAAGAAAGAATAAACGGCTAGGCAGCCCGGCGGATGTACTCGCGCGCCGTCAATTCTTCGGCAGCTTGGCGGGCTTCTGAATTCTTATACAAAGCAAGAATTCGTAGCCAGATACCGCTGGCTTGAGCGAGGGCGGTCGAATCGGGCTCTGCGAAGATGTTCGAAATCGCTTTTTGGTTTTTCACCAGTTCCGTCAAGATTTTCTCGTCCGCCGGTGGACCACGGGTGAGACGTCCCGAAACCCAATCAACTATATCGAATAGCGCAGCAACCGTGCGATCCAACAAGGCAATCGCGATCATCAGGGGCGCGATGAGCCTCGGAACCCACGCAGAGCGGGACTGCGTAACGGCGCGAGCCAACTCGTGTGCATGAGCGGCCACGGATTCTACGCCGTACGATTTCTGCTCATCGAAATTATAGCGGGCTATTGGGTCTGACGAAAGAATTACAGATTTCTGCCCGCTGAATATGGCTTTCTGAAATACAACAGACTCCTGAGCTGCGGCCGAAAGGGCCCAGGGTGCGGCCGCGATGGATATCAAAGGGTTTATAAACAAACCAATTAAAACAAGTGCGGCCACGGCTGCCGAAAACCCATGCGTCTGTCGCGCATTGAGGGGAGCCGTATCGGGATCCTTGGAGATTCGCTGCTGCTCAATTCGAATCTCATGCACCGATACGGGCGTCTGGGCCATATTAACCGGGAACCCGTACTTTAGAGCAAGAGCGATTATCAGCGGATCTTCATCTTGATGATCCACAAATTTCAAACCTCGAGCCGACTGCGCGGGGTCAGGCGTTTTCAAATCGGTCAAAAGACCGGGGTACAGCTCTTTATCGTTTTGAGGCGTTCCTCGTATCGCCCGCGCGCCAAGCCACGGGACGAGACTCATATGTCCAGTCGCCATTTGAGGTTTAAGGACGACTTGTCCGTCAATAAGCACGGGTTTTTCTGTTTGCGGGTCCTTATGCACAGTGTAAAAGTAGTCCAAACCCTCCGTGCCGACCGCCTTTACCCAGTTATGCAGGTCCTTGAGCGTTTGCATTTGATTTAGATATGCAGTAGCCCAGTCGGGACTTTTGGTGGCGGGATTTTCTAAGTAACGCTTGGTTTCTCCCCCTGTAGCTCCCCCTTCGAGGAAAGCTAAAGATTCCGTACCGCGCACAAATTGTTTGAAGAATAGACCCCCCGATTGGATTTTCCGAACGACCTTAATCTTGCCGTCCACATTATTAATGACTACCTGCTCAGGATTTCTAACCATTCTAAAAAGTGCATACGTTGGTTTACGATCGGAGTTTGGATCTGAAGCGCGAAGCCGATTAAAAAGGGCAAGTTCCTCCATGTCCCCTTGTTGAGGGTCCAAAAGGCGAAGGTCATTGAGCCGATGTTCACGAATTACGGCCGGGACATTGAGGTAAACAGATTGGAGGTAAGCTGCCGCAGACTTATCAGTAAGTTTTACCACGATGGGCTGCCCTTGCGAGCGTTTTAGAACTGTAGCGCGTCCGGGTTTGGTAAGCGCAATGGTGGCCGGACCATGGCCGTATACAAGGTTTCCCAACTCTTTCTCTACCCCATTTACTTTAACCCTTTGATCCATTCGCACCTTTCGAAAAGTCCCTGTTTCGGCGTCGGCCGAAAGATATGCTCCTGGTTGATTCTCCACGAAAATAATCTCGCCAAATCCGTACAAATCGTGCACTGCAAAGTCTGAGATCATATCCGCAAGATCTTCTTCAGCAATATGGAAGATAATACGTTTGTTGCGAAGGGCCACATTTTCGTCGACAACTCGCTTACGCGCCTTCATCCGAATAGAAGCGTTTAAAGCCAACATTGCGCGCGCACCCCAGTGTCCCCAATCTTCGCGGTTCACATCCTCATCGTCAATCGACCAGATTTCCCGCAATTCGTTCTCCGGCACGTTCCATTCCTTAAGTTGCTCCATAAGCATCCTAGGAAAGTACGCGACCGGCGCATTCCACAGGAGTCTCGCTTGTCTTTCGGTCAGTAATTTTTTGGTCTCCATCTTCTGAAGCAAAGGCCGGATGCGACTAGCCGCTCCGCCTGCGAAGATTTCTTCGATCACCCAGCCATTCAACTCCATATCTTGAGCGTCATGGACCTCGCTTTCAGCAATGCGGCTGCGGTCAAAGGTGGTAAAATCATTCTCGGTTGCAGGAATTAAGTCCCTTCCGAGCACTTTTCTGCTCCGCCATGCGACGTCTGACAACTCCTCAATATCACTCGCCTTTAGATCTCCGACGTTGTGATATCGTTTCATTCGCATGAGGCGAAAAGCGGGAGAATTGAGCTGAAGAATTGCCTCCAATGATCCCCCGTCAAGGAGTCGCGCAAGCTTGGGTAGGTAAGTTAGCCATCTTCTGACGGCGTGCTCGGGGGACTCATTGAGATCGTAATTGTCCGCCAAGCGATTTGCCGAGAGTTCGGAATGACTCAAATTTGGATTTTCGATCTGGGCATATTCATGAAGAAGAACCATTAGCCAAAACAAAAAGGGGTCACGTTTAAATCCGGGATGCTCAGTGATAGCATGCCGGTGAGCATAAATTTCAAAGGGTCCTCGGTGTCCTGTCACTGAGATCGCCTCTATAAGGCGACTCGATTCATGATGGGGGAGACTAATGTTCATCTCAGCCTCGCTGTTTTCCCAAGGCGTGATAGGCCCTTCATCTATAACTGTAATCCGCTCGAATGGCAGCTTAATTTGGGCGTCTTGAAGCAAGGCGATGACGGCCCGTGCTTCGCGTCCACCCGGAATCAAATCGTCCGATTCCCAGGCGGGAACCTGTAAATCGGCCAGTCGCACCGTCTCTGACTGGGAAAACGAAATCCCTTTGTGCGTACGGACAAGCTCCGCTAAAACATTGCTATCGTAAAACGAATGGGCGACTTGGGCGGCTTTGATCCAACCTGGCAACCATTTAAGGTCGGCTAGATGCGTGATGTAAGCAAGGGTATTTTCTTTTTTTGGTGATCCGCTATGCGCTCTTTGTGACTGTACCCAGTCGAGAGCCTGGAGTGCGGAAAGGCGATCCCCCATGAGCCTTGCTTCGTACAGGCCCTCTTCAGATGAAACTTGTCCTTCGACCTGCGGAATGAATACGGCATACGATAGGCCGCGACGAGCCAATTCGTGTGTAAGGAAGTCGGCATGAAAACCGCCGGCTACCAGGACTGTAGGAAGGCCGCCGTTTCGCGGAATAACGTTTAAAGTATTGGCCAACAACGATTCATTGCGAATCAGCGCAGCAACGTAAAAGTCAACACTGGCTCGCAAAGCCTCCCGAATCTCTTTCACGTCAGCGGAATCCCGGTTTTGATCCGTCAAAGCGCCGAACAAAGCACATGTTTTCTCGATCCGCCCGGCGATTTGACGAACTTCATCAATCGTTGCATGTTGCGCGAGCGCTTTTTCTGCGAGCGAAAGTTCCGACGATAGCCGAACCCAATTTGCTTCATTCGGAGTCTTTGAGCAGGCAATTTGAACTGACGTTCCGAAATCCTGTACTAAACCCAAGAGATCGGACCCGAGCCAGAGATCCTCGCGCTCCGCGTCCGAGCTGGCGATGTATCGATCTAGGAGGAGCGGTAGAGACAGAGACGCATGGAGACCTTCGCGCTCGAGAATCCGGATGTAGCTTGCTAAAGCGAGCTGTCCATCGTCGAAACGTTTGGTAGCCATCCGAAGACGCCTCACCCTGCGGGAGCAGAGCCGACGATAAAGCGTATCGAGACGGCGGCGGACTTCGGACACCTGACGTCGAGCTTGCGAACGAGCCGCAAAGGACTCCCGATAAATGGCGATGTTTTTTTCGAATGCAGTGGTATTTTCCACTCCTACGACAGTTGGGCGAGACTGAGCCGTCGTGGCATAGAATTGGGACCCACTGAGTTCGCCATTATGCATTAACAAATCAGCTAGCTCGCGGCGAACCCTTACATTCTTAATATCGGTCAGGAGGTGGATGTCGACGGGACCGACCGCACCCTCGGTGGCGATGACATCGCCCAAGGCATGCGCGCTTTTGAGATAATCGAGGAGTCGGGCAATATTTTTTTGGACGGAATAGTTGAAGTGAAGATCTTCGACAAGTATGACTTGGGGCAATTCCCCAGATCCGATCGTGCCGTGTGTGGCAACGAGCGAGGCAATCTCGGCGTAGGGGCGTAACTTTGGAAATCGAGCGGGGGAGGTGGGGGCCGCATTTAATTCTAAGCTCATCGCCTGTACAACTAGGGTGGCGACCGAAATCAAAGCAACTGTCGTTTTGGTTTTGCGCATTATCACTTTCATCATTGAATGCTTTGTTAGCCTCTCCAGTTTGCTAGACTCAAAGCCTTGAATCAATACATCAAAAGTACGCTTTTATTGAATCGATAGACCCAGAGCTATTTGGGTCCAGCACGCCCGGCTGCTATGTAAACCACCGGGCTCTTGTGGAGTCTTCCCAGGGCCTCGTGGGGTCGGCCCTATCGTTAAAGACCCGATGAGCGCTAGACGGA
>JBBSDO010000224.1:0-4722 GCA_038241515.1 Elusimicrobiota bacterium
AACCGTTTTCGTTGGCGTTCAGCTCTCACGTCGCTGGGTAGAGGAGCGAGCCGATAAGCGAGTGGCGCTCCTCTTTGATTGGTCCGAGTGCCGAGATCTGGCCGCCCGTCAAGGTCTTTCAGAGCAGGACCTCGGATCACAAGCCAGTGAACATCAATTTCAAGCGGCCGTGATCCCTGCTTCCACTCTTCTCGATCTGTATCTTCAGCACCGCGTTCTTCCTATTCAACGGCCCACAGCCATCGATCCTTGGGATACGCAGGAGGCTCGATTTACAGATATTGCGCTCGCTGAGACGGTCCAGAAAGGCCTTTCGAGACGAGGCGTTAGTGATCTGACCATCGTCCGAATTGGATCGAATCTCGTTCTGCAGCGGCAAAAAGGCTCATTCCAGCTATTAAAAGATGTGGAGCTCGGTTTTGATCCTCTTTTAATACAAAACTTGGAAAAGTTCCACCTCTGGCCCTTTTTGCGGATCAATCAAGACCCCTGGACGAGTCTGGGACAAGGACAAGAAATGCTGGAGGACAATACCTTCCCACCCAACGCGGGAGTTTTATTCAATTCGGACGATCCTCCTGGAGGATTAGACGAGTTACCTTTCTGGGGTTCTTATCTTCGCCATCGCCATGCTATTTCGGCCTTATTTGAATTTCATTTTTCGCGCGCGTCTCTCCAGATGGCGCGATTTTACCCGTCGTTGAGTTATCGCGCCCACACCATACCCGCTATCGAGCTTAAGGATTTAAACTCGACGCAAGAGCTCAATCGTTGGCGGCGAGCCGTTGATGAACGGTCGTGTCGTTTGCTCTTGGTTCACACCGCGATGAATGATTCTTGGCCTTCATATTTAGGTCGGGTCGACCGCATAAGGACGGATCTGGTGGCAAAAGGCTGGACACTGGCGCTTCCCAAATTTAGGCCATTTTGGGTTGATCATTTGACAGGAGAATTCGTGTTCACCTCTTTCCTGGCATTCTTTGCAGCGATCTGCATACCGTGGAGCACTTTGCGGATGGGCTGCAACAATTTGGAACGCATGCCGCAGAATTCGAAAGGCGGTTGCTTCGAACTCTTCTTTCTGATGTCTGCCCTTACGGTCGGGTGCGCCTGCGCCATGGCGGTGCTGGCGGAAAATCCTCAGTCGCGAATCGAGGTCATTCCTTTCCATGGGATCAAGGTGGCTTTCTTTCTAGGGTGGGCAGGCTGCATCGCTATTCTTTACCGGTGGCCCGAGCTGCGCCATGCCTTAGCGAAAAGTGTTCGCCGGTGGGATATTATTATCGGCCTGTCCGTGATCGCTCTCGTCGGCTACGCACTCCTCCGTTCCGGGAATGCGTCAGCCGGCTGGAAGCCTCCCTTCGAGCAAGGTTTGCGCGATCGCCTCGAAGCCTTTTTTGGCGGGCGGCCCCGCTTCAAGGAGTTTGCCCTTGGACATCCGCTTCTACTTTTAGGTCTATTTCTTCAAAACAAATTCCGAAGCGGGCGGGGGGGCTGGGACGCGCGGCCGCTGATAGCTATCGGAATGGTGGGACAGGTCTCCATGGTGAATAGCTTTTGCCATTTGCATTCGCCTTTAAAGCTTATTTTCTTAAGGACCGCCAATGGGCTTGTATTGGGTTCGCTCATTGGCTTTGCAGCCATTCAGGCCGCTAGCCTGTACGTAAGTAAGAAGAAATTATGAAGCGAAACGGCATGGTACTGGCCGGCTATTATGGATTTGGAAATGCGGGGGACGAACTCCTGCTGCGCTCCCTGATAAACCAAATTCGCAAAGAGGATCCCCAGTGCCACTTGACGGTGCTTTCGAAAAACCCCCGCCAAACGCGGCAACACTTCGGTGTCCAGGCTGTTAATCGCTGGAATCCGTTGACTTGGATTGCCCCTCTTTTTTATGCGAGACGATTTATTCTCGGAGGCGGTGGTCTTCTTCAGGAGACGACGGGCCCTTGGAACCATTCCTACTATCTGATGTTGATCCTCCTGGCAAGATTCTTCAGCTGCGAAACGGAGCTTCGCGCCACCGGAGTCGATCCGATTGAGACGCCATTAAACCGGTGGTGGACGCGCGGGGTCTTAAATCATTTGGTGGACTTTTTATCCGTCCGCGATGCGGATTCTCAGCGGTCCCTTGAGATGGCGGGGGTCTATCGAAACATTTTGCGCGCGCCGGATTTGGTGTTTCAGCTCGATGCCGTGGAGGCTTTCGGCGAACCCAGCGGTCGAATCGCATTTGCGCTCAGTCCTTGGAGCCAGCGTGTGGGGTGGGACCAGGATTTAGCCTACCTCTTAGACCGGATAAGCGAGCATCTCAAAGTATCCATCGACCTGCTCCTTTTTTATCCGGAAGAAGACGGCGATCTCGCAAACTCCATTGTGAGGCGGGTAAATTTTCCGATACGTGTACGGCGTTGGAAAGAACCCGAAGATTTGCTTGGATGGGTAGCTACCTATGAGCTTGTCGTGGGGATGCGTTATCACGCTTTGGTCCTTGCGGCATTGGCACAAAGGCCTTTTATCGGTTGGGGGTTTCAGCGAAAGGTCCGATCGCTTTGTCGAGAACTAGGGCAGCCCGCGTGGACTTTCGAAAGAGGTTGGGACTCCGAGGCCGTTTTTCGGCAAATTAGTGAAGCGTGGAGACAGCGCGAAATTTTACCCCATCGCTTCAAAAGTATGCTGCCGGCGTTCAAGTCTGCCGGCCCCTCCGGCTCTGGACTTGCCCACATCCAACCGTCGCATGTTTAATTTTGTATACTCGCAACGAACTGCTTGATTTTGCGCACCAATATGACATTACGAAACTTTCTTTTTAGGCCGACAAGTGCCCAAGTCTTACTGGTCACGTTTTTTATGGGTACTCTAGCGGCTTTAGTGATCGGGCTCGAGCAGACGCTCCATTCCGCTGAGGATTCTATTCGACCTTTATTGGTCGTCTCGACCTTTCTCCAAGCCGGCGTCAGCGAAGACCAAGCCAAAGCTTGGGGCGAAACGCTCCGTCGAAAAGATGCCGAAATTCAGAGCCTCGCGTTTATTTCGAAAGACCAAGCGCTCCAAGAGGCTCAAAAGGATCCGGCTCTTGCTAAATCGCTGATGATTCTAAAAGACAACCCACTTCCCGCTTCTTTTCTTATCCACTACTCTGATCGCGCTTGGCTCGAACGCTCCGAGCCGGTAGACGGGGTCAAAGGGTCGCCCGAGGTCCAAGAGGTGCGTTGGGATCCTCAAGCCAGATCCGTCTTCCGTTCGTTGCAGCAATGGCGAGCGTGGCTGATTCGATTTAGTGGTTTTGCTGGCGTGATGCTCCTTGTCTGGGCGCTTGTCGGAATGTATCGGTTCCTAGCAATGAGAGCGCGACCGGATCTTCTTCTTGGGCAACTACTTTTAGGTCTTTGCGGAGGTGCTCTGTCGGTAGGGATTTGGGCTTACGCTTTACGGGGGCTCGGTCCAGACGCCGGGGTCTACCGCCCCGCCTGGTTTTCACTCTTACCGATCGTCGCGGGGATAACGGTAGCCATCGGATGTTTTGGTTGGGATTCCAATGAAATGGAATAGCGTCCTCATCGTCATGGGGCTTCTTCCCTCGATCGTTGCAGGGGACGCCTACGAAACACTGGTCCACCGGTATGAACGCCAGATTAATCAACAAGAGCGGCAGCTTAACACCTTGCAGAGTCAATTGGCTGCGAAAGAGCGGGATGCCAGTCGCTGGAAGCAAAAGGCTGATGAGGCGAAGGGCGAATGGTCTCAATCGGCTGCCTCGTCAGAGCATGCGAAGGAAAAGGTGAAGGAAGTGCACATGCAGTGGTCCAAAGCCCGCACTTTGGCCGAGGCTGCGGAATGGTCGGCCACGGAACGCAGCCTCTTGGCGCGCGCCGCTGATGGTCAGCTCGCTTTCTTGGTCCGAGAACGCTACGAAACAAGTCGATTGCTTCGACCTGTTACGACGGTGACGGTCGCTGATCGGCTTCATGAATTTTTCCTGCAGGATCTGGTTTCGCTCTCAGGGGATTCCCACAAGGCCGCAGAAGATGCGCAAATTCAAGAGACCGCCTTAAGGACCGAGGAGATGCACTGGCAAACACAAGAGCAGCAGCATGAGACCCAATTGGAAAAACTGCGCCAGAAGCAGCAAACTCAATGGTTGAAATGGCAGGAAGCCAACCAACGACGCGCGGCTCTTGAGGAAGAGAAACACCAGATGGAAGAGTCTGCAGAGGCTTTGCGCGTGATGGTCCAGGAGCTCCGAGAGCATCGGGACCATACGTTGGCGGCAAGACAGGAACGCACCACGGACGACCGAGCCCTCGTCGCTTTACGCGGATCGCTGCCGTGGCCCGCTTTAGGCCGGGTGACACAAACATTTGGACGCCAGTACTCCAGCGATTTGAATCAGCTCTTGGTTTCCAATGGAATACGCATTGAGACGGGGCCCGCGCATATGGTCCGGTCTGTGCAAGGGGGCAGAATTCTTTTTGCTAAAGCTTTTCGCTATTACGGTCAGCTAGTCATCGTGCGACATAAATCCGGATTGACTTCTGTTTACGGGGGACTGGGAGAAATCCGTGTGAAAGAAAATGAGAACGTCTCTGCGCTCGATACTCTCGGAACTACAGGGGACACGGGCACTTTCTATTTCGAATTACGTCGCGACGAGCAGCCCATCAATCCACTCGTCTACCTCGCCCCTAACCATCGATCTGACCTGAGTTCAAGGAGGAAGTT
>JBBSDO010000225.1:0-4694 GCA_038241515.1 Elusimicrobiota bacterium
CGGATCGACCATTATCTTGGCAAGGAACCGGTTCAAAATCTGTTGTACTTCCGCTTCGCCAATTCGTTTCTCGAGCCGATTTGGAACAGCAACTATGTCCGTAGTGTGCAGATTACGATGGCTGAAAACTTCGGCGTGCAAGGGCGGGGAGTCCTATACGAAGAGCTGGGTGCAATCCGTGATGTCGTGCAAAACCACATGTTGCAGATCGTCGCGCTTCTCACGATGGAAGCATCGATCGGCGGGAATCCCGGCACCTTGCGAGATGACAAGCACCGAGCTTTTCAGGGAATGCGGCCGCTTTCTCCAACGGACGTCGTCCGCGGCCAGTTTCGAGGCTACCGCAACGAGAAAGGCGTCGTTCCAGGCTCTCAGGTAGAGACCTTCGCCGCAGTCAAGTTGCACATAGACACATGGCGATGGGCGGGGGTTCCGTTCTACATCCGAACCGGCAAACAACTTCCTGTTACTGCAACCGAAGTATTAGTTGAACTCAAGTGTCCACCGCAGGCAGTCTTCGATGTAATCTCTCAAAGCCAGGCGGATTATTTTCGGTTTCGTCTCAGTCCGGACGTCTCAATCTCGCTGGGCGCACGAGCTAAGTTGCCCGGCGAAGCGATGGCTGGCGAGCGAGTCGAGCTGGTCGTGCACCAAGCGGCCGCCGATGAGATGACGCCGTACGAACGCCTTCTCGGCGATGCCATTCGAGGTGACTCGATGTTATTCGTTCGTGAAGATAGTGTGGAAGCCGCATGGAGGGTTGTCGATCCAGTTTTGGGGAACGCAACGCCGGTCCACGAGTACGAGCCGAATACCTGGGGCCCTATCGAGGCGGACCGTATCATTGCTGGTGGTGGCGTCTGGCACAATCCTAAGCCGATCGCAGAGAAAGCAATCGAAGCGGCAAAATGAAGGCCGCGAGTCGGCTCCAGGCGTTTCAGATCCTGGTCAATACAATCCTCATTGAACCGCTGTTTTACTGTACGTCCGCGTTTTTGTGAGAGGACCAGTGCGATTTTTGATTCTCACGCGTTTTGCCGGGAATAATCAGGACATCGACACGACCGACGCTGCTCGATCTGCAGCTACGGGATTACCGTAGCGTACTTTTGTAGTCAGCCACAAACTGTCGGATACCTTTGTCCGTAAGTTCATGCTTGATATCGAAAGCATCCCAGGAACTGTTCAAATCGAGTTCCTTGTATGGAATCGCTTTTAGCGCGATTTCACCTGCATCGGCATGCTCGCGTTCAGGGTCTCTCAATTGAGTAGGAAAGCCCGCCGCAGCCCATTTCTCCCAAACTCTTGCCGGAGCAGTCGCAAGTTCGACATCCAGCGCAAACGAACCAAGTAAATGATTGAGGTTGCGTATGCTTGCCGCGAGGACGTGTACATGCCCGTCCCCGGCTTCATACATTTTTTTTATGTTCCTGATCAGGTCCAAGCCGTTCTCCCCGCAATCGTCAAGTCTGCCGATGAACGGCGACACATACACCGGGTCTTTTGAGCCCATGGTCGCCGCATATACGGCTGCCGCCTGCTCCTGCGAAAAGCACAATGTAATGTTGACTCTAATGTTCTTTTGGACCGACATCTGCGCAGCTCGCAAGCCCTCACGCGTGCATGGATATTTCACGTAGGCATTTGTGATCCAAGAAAACATTTCTTGGCCTTGGGCTAGCATCTGCTCTGCAGTGGTCTCAAAATCAGCGAAAACTTCAATGGACACTCCCGCGTTCCCAACCAGCGGCGAAATGGCTTGCACGATCTTCTTGTATTCATTCAACTCTTCTTGGGAGCTCAATTTGTGACCGGATCCGACCAGCTGCTGAACTTCAGGGTTTTTTGCAATTAGCGTCGGATTAGTAGTTTGCCCATCAACGTATCCGAGCAGACCCTTAACGCGCACGGTCTCTTCAGGATCACCGCCATCAATCAAAATTCTTGTTTTCGATCTCCGTACCGACATGTTCATTCATCTCCTTCATTCATCTCACGCACGGATGATGACTCGAATCCTTGCTTCCCACTAACCTATACGGAAAATAGACCGCTTGAGTTTTCAGTTCGTCCGCAAATTCCGTACTTAAACTTAGTTGGTTCTCAGCCTAAAGTTTTCAAATCATTTTGGTGCCGAATCCTAATTTCTCGAAGACCGTGTTCACGACCCGGTCACATCGACTGGCGTGAAACAGGAAAGCCTCCTGAGACTGGGCTCCCGCACGAAGGTACAATCTCTTGCGCAGGAAAGCACGCGCACGGAAAAGCCGCATTTTGACGTTATCTGGAGTGATATTCAGAATCTCCGCAACCTCCGCCGCATCGATCTCTTCTACGTCTCGCAGAACAAATACAGTCCTATAATTGTCGGGCAGGGCATTGACCTCCTCTTCGAGCAGGCGTTGCACTTCCGAGTTCGACGCTTCTTGTTCGGGACTCATTGCGGTGGATCTCAGGCTTGGCATTGTGTCCCTCTCATTCTCCGGAATTGCCTCCAACTGCTGAACGCGTTTCCGTCGCCGCACCCGGGCCAGCGCTTCATGAAACGCAATGCGACTCAACCACGTCGAAAATCTCGATCGCCCCTCGAATTGACTCAGGTGTTCATAAGCTCTTACATAGGCGTCTTGCATTACGTCTTCGGCTTCCGCATCGTCACGTAAGACGGCGCGTGCAATGCGGTATAGCCGCTGGTTGTGGCGACGCATTAGGATTTCAAAGAGGGCCGTATCCCCTTCCAACACTCGCTTGACCAGGGATTCGTCGCCTATATCTCGAAATCGCGTGATTTGTGCGGCAGAGGCCATCGCCCCTCCTAAACAAATAGAGTTCTACCCCTACCAAAAGTTACGCATTTTTATGTGTTACCAAACGCCTCTAAGTAACTCCGTAAGTGTAGAGGTTAGCTCAATTTCTCCAGCTCCGAGCTGCCCTTTTTTGTTCAGTCTCGATTCTTCTCAAGGAGAATACTCAAATGAACACGACAAGTCGGCTCCGAATGTTTGCTTTGACATTGGGCTTAGCAGGAGCCCTTTGCATCGCATCGGCTGCGGGTCCAGCCAAGCTCGTCATCGACTCCCCGAAGGACGGTGACACGGTCCAGCTCACGCCCGGTCTAGGGCCTGTAGCCATCATTAAGTTCCACGCCGAAAACTTCAAAATTGAAAGTTTGGCAGGGCACGACGTCATGCATCATGAAGGGGCAATGACCGGAATGGGTGAAAATGCAGGGCACGTCCACGTCACAGTGGATGACAATCCCTGGTATTGGGTTCACTCGAATTCCGATCCGGTTGTCATAGCTGGTCTGAGCGCGGGACCACACAAAGTAACCTTGGAACTGGTCGGAGCAGGACACAAGCCGCTAAATCCACCCACCAAGCAGGTCGTGAACTTTACGATGGCGGGACAGTAGTTTCAAATATCCTAATGGACCAGCGGGAGGGCGCGAACGAATGCCTCCTCCCGCAGTCCAAAGAGCAAAGCGAGGAATCAATGCGATCCGCATGGAAACTCTTACCAGCTTTTGTTTTCCTGCTCGTATCCGGCTGCCGCGTGAGCAAACCCGGGTCGGTGGAAAGCGAAATGGCGAAAGCGGTAAAACACAAGATTACTGTAGGCGGGAAAGACGTTCCGAATCCAATTCCCGCCACAGAAGAAAACATTGCTGATGGCCAAGAACATTTTGGCCATCACTGTAGCATTTGTCACGGATTTGATGGTGAGGCTAGTGGCGTTCCCTTTGCAGATAAAATGTCGCCCCCAGTTCCTTCGTTTTCCTCTAAAGATGTGCAGGACTATAAGGACGGTCAACTGAAGTGGATTATAGAAAACGGTATCAATCCGTCAGGAATGCCTGCCTGGAAAGGAATTCTCGATGACGAAGAGATGTGGAAGATCGTGAACTTTATTCACCACCTGCCACCGAAGGGCAGCTTGGGAGTTTCAGATGTCTATAAGGAAGAAAAGAAAAAACACGAGCACATGCAAGGAGACAAACACCACGACTAGTTAGCAGAAAGAATTCCAAATTGGAGACGGCAAATGACTACAGTAGCGGTGCAACAAGCACGACTTACTACCAATCCCACCTACCAAGCGTACCAAATTCTTCACCTGGGCTTTGCGGCGCTCCCGATTATCGCGGGGCTAGATAAATTTTTTTAAATCCTTGTGAACTGGGACACGTACCTTGCGCCATCGCTCGCCAAGCTCTCCCCAGTTCCTCCTCATACTCTGATGCTTATCGTTGGCGTAACCGAAATCATCGCCGGCGTTGTCGTGGCGATTAAGCCTCGCATTGGAGCTTATGTTGTTGCCGGCTGGCTGTGGGGAATCATCATCAACCTTTTGCTGTTGTCTGGCTATTACGATGTCGCATTGCGTGATTTTGGATTGTCTTTGGGGGCGTTAGCGCTCGCACGCCTGAGCATTAATTTCAGTGAGTAAATTGCTCCGCGATCACATAATAGTGCGCCGGAAAGTGCTTTTTAAATTACGATGCATGCGCGTCCCGAGACTGCGCACTGACATGATTCTTAATCATGACTACACAGGGTAAAATTTGGACTCATCACCCGCGCTTAGTTCGCCTGTGTCCACGACCAGACACCCTATATATCAGTCAAAATCGCACGGTCCTCGCCACTGATCGCGATGGCTTTATAACCCGGACCCCGGAAACGGGTCTGTTC
>JBBSDO010000226.1:0-4651 GCA_038241515.1 Elusimicrobiota bacterium
CCCGTCCTCGAATCAGTTGGAGAAAGACCAATCGCATGAAACAGGCTCCGAGAGCGGCGAAAGCAAAAGTCATGAGCCAGTGGGCCCTGCCAGAACGTACCGCTTGGGACGAATATCCGGAGGACAAAGGCATTAGTGCTCCAAAGGAAAAATGCCCCACGCTTCGGCCCAGCGCTCGAGCAGCCAAAACTCGGCGGGGGCAAAAACGGCGTTGGCCACCGGTTGAACCGCTATGTGCCATGAGACCGAGCCCGAAGGCGAAAAGAAATGGTAAAGCCCTAAATAAAGGGTCAAATAGGCAACCGTTCCTCCAACGCTAAACAGGGCCTGAGTCCAGACTTTTGTTGCGTCCAGTTGTCGCCTCAGGAGACCGCCTGTATACCCAGAGGCGGCATAGATGAGAGTGTGCAATCCCATAACGCCGAGCGAAGAGGCGTCGGTCAGCAAACCCCAACCGCACCCCATAAGCTGTCCTACGAGCGAACCGCGCGCCAAGCCAAAGTACAGGACCGCCAAAAACACAACGTTTAACGATACCCACGAGCCTCCGAGCCAATGATTGGCCAGCACTTGAACCCAAATAATTCCAATGAGAGTGATAAGGTAATAAAGGACACGTTTCATCGCGCGTCCTCCGGTCCGACCAGTACGAGAACGACGTGCAGTTGGTTCGCTTGTATCGCGGGGCGTAGACGCGCTTGCAGAAACAACTGCCGTTGATCCAAGCTCAAATCTTCAATCCATCCGACCGTGATACCGGGTGGAAACACGTGTCCTAACCCTGAAGTGACTACGTTATCTCCAATTTTGATGCGACTGCTCCGGTTCAAATACTTCAGCAAAAGGTCGTGGCTATTGCTCCCATCGATCACACCGTCTTCGGCATTAGAACCCTGCACGGTGACAGCAACCGAACTAAGGGAGTCTTGGATGAGCATCACCTTCGCGACTCGCGAGGAGACGTCCGTAATGCGTCCGACCAGGCCCTCTTGACCGCCCACGATCGCGACTACGGGATCATCGATACGAAGACCTTCGTCTTTTCCTTTATCGAGAACAATTTCTTGGAACCAGCGCTGAGGATCACGTCCTACCACGCTCGCAGCGAGTGCGCGAGGCCAACGATTTTGGCGCAAATCCAAAAGTTCATGCAATCGCTTATTTTCAGAAATGAGTACGTGATTCAAGCGGCGCTCTTCGGGAACTACGCTCCAAGGTGGCTCGCTATCTGGGAGATTCCCCTGTGCCGAAGGAGTCCCGGCGGGAGTGGGGGGACCCTCTACGTCTACGGGGGCACGGGTCTGTGAAAGAAAACGTTCGACGGGAACCGTCACAGAAACCAAGATACTGCGCAAACGACGGACGGGTGTGGAGCCTTGGAATAGGAGTAAGAGGCAGGAAATGAAAGCCACTGCCGCGAGGACCACGGTGGCACGGTAACGGTCGTAGAGCTCCCAATCCATAGGGTCCAACCCCTTCTAGGGAACTCTGAAAGAAATCGCCCCGCCTTATGGTTGGGCTTCCCCCGCAACGTCCGAGGGACGAATTAATGCAGCGGAAGGGCGCGCCGCTCGCGACGCATCTGGTCCAACTCTTCTAAATAGCGCCCTGTGCCCATTACCACGCAAGTAAGGGGATCTGCTGCCATGACAACCGGGAGCTCCGTCTCCTGCGACAGGAGATCCGGCAGGCCTCGCAACAGAGCCCCGCCTCCTGCCAGAACAATGCCGGTGTCAACTAAATCGGCGGCCAATTCGGCCGGTGTTTCTTCCAGAGTTTGTTTAATGACTTCAATGATCAACTTGATCGGATCCGCGAGGGCCTGCCTCACTTCCTCAGAAGTGATCGTTACGGTCTTTGGCAGGCCAGTTACTTGATCGCGGCCCTTGACCTCGAGCACTTGCTCCTCAGGTAAAGGAAAAACAGACCCAATCTTTATTTTGACGTCTTCGGCAGACGTTTCACCGATTAATAGATTGTACTTACGTCGGAAATACTGGATGATCGATTCGTCAAGTTCATCTCCCGCGACATCCAAGGATTTGGAAACCACCATGTCGCCCAAGGACACGACGGCCACTTCCGTTGTTCCCCCACCCATATCGACGATCATATGGCCCCGGGGCTCATTGATGGGGATATCCGCCCCAATGGCCGCCGCCATGGGTTCCTCGATCAAATAAACCTCTCGCGCTCCCGCCTGTTGGGCGGACTCGCGCACGGCTCGCTTTTCAACTTCGGTTATACCCGAGGGCACGCCGATCACGATTCGCGGATGTAAAAGACTGCGCCTGTTGTGCACTTTCTTGATAAAGTAGCGAATCATTCGTTCGGTGACGTCGAAGTCTGCAATAACTCCATTTCGGAGCGGTCGAACGGCAATGATATTGGCAGGCGTTTTTCCCAACATACGTTTGGCTTCCGCACCAATGGCCAAGACATTGCGGGTGTCCTTTTCGATGGCCACGACCGAGGGCTCCCGGAGGACGATCCCCTGTCCCTTTACGTAAACAAGGGTATTGGCCGTTCCCAGGTCAATACCCATGTCGTTACTAAAGAGACTAAAGAGATAATTAAACATTTACGGTCTCCCGAGGAGTAGTAACCTCAAGAGACTAGCTTAAGGATACCCATTTCCGCACCATCTGACAACCGCGGGCCTTTCTTGATGAATTGCGTGTAGCCTCCTGCTCGGGTCTGATAGCGGGGAACCAAGACGTCGAAAAGCTTCGTTTGAACCGTTCGACTGGCAAGATCACGTGCGACTTTCCGCCTAGCCATAATGCCTTCGCCCTTGGCGGCGGTAATTAATTTCTCGGCAAATCGAGCCACTTCTTTCGCTTTCGGGCGCGTGGTTTCGATTTTCTCATGATGCAGGAGGCTCGACGTCATATTTCGCAACATCGCGAAACGGTGACCCGTCGGCCGTCCTAGTTTTCTTCCGGCAAATGTCTTCATAGGTCCCTCATCAAAAGTGCCGGATCAGGCCGTCTTAGCAGGAACGGCTCCCGCAGGGAGATCCATCCCAAGGCTGAGATTCAACTCTTGCAACCGTTCCTTGATTTCGTCCAGCGATTTTTTGCCAAAGTTCTTATAGGAAATCAATTCGTCGTCTTTACGACTTACCAGGTCTCCTATCGTTCGTATTTTGGCGGCCTTGAGACAGTTTGAGGCCCGCACGGAAAGCTCAATAATATCGACGGGCTGGTTGAGTAATTCGCGCAACCGCTCGCTGTCCGGAGTCGCGTTTCCAGCGGAAAGACCGGGAAGCGCTGCCACGGTATCATCCACGGGTGCCACTTCTTCTTCTTCGAACGTAATAAAGATAGACAAGCTATCCTTCAATATCTTCGCCGAGTAAGCAATCGCATCCCCCGGAGCCACAGAACCGTCAGTCCAAACGTCTAAAATCAAACGATCGTAGTCGGTGACTTGGCCCACTCGTGAATTTTCGACATCGTAATGGACTTTAATGACGGGGGAAAACAAGGCATCCAGCATGAGGCTGTCCGCCGGATAATTTTCGCGGCTTTGACGATCTGCCGATACATATCCGCGGCCCCGTGATACCCACATTTGCAGATTGAGGTCGCCGGCGGTATCGAGAGTGGCAATAGGAAGTTCGGGGGTTAGTATTTCTACGTTGGCATTCGCCTCGATATCCTTGGCCCGAACGACCTTTTCTCCTTTGACGGAAAGACGCAACACTTCCGGCTCCGGGGTGTGGAGTTTGAATCGCAGTTGCTTCAGATTCAACAGAATGGTCACGACATCTTCCCGAACCCCTTTAATGGTCGAATACTCGTGGACCACCTTATCAATCTTGACGGCGCTGATGGCGCATCCTTCAAGACTCGACAATAGAATCCGGCGGAGCGAGTTTCCAATTGTGTGACCGTAGCCTTTCTCGAACGGCTCGGCGTAAAACCGCCCATAAATATCGGTTAACGTGTCTTGATCTGTCTCTAATCGTTGTGGTAAAACTAAATCCTTTAATTTCATTCTAACGTTCTCCTTTGTAGTGTCGTCCTGCCGGGAATGGCCGGCTTACAGATTGCCGGGGTGATGCGGCAAAGTGCCGCGTCATTTCGAGTAAAGCTCGACGATAAGTTGTTCGTCGATGGGATAGGAAATCTCTTCTCGCGTGGGCCAGCTGCGCATCTTACCCGCATGAGCCCCTGAATTTACCTCTAGCCAGCTCGGTAATCCGCCTTTTTTCCCGATCGCCTCCTGCGCTTGCTGGACAAAAATGTTCTGTTTCACTTTTTCGCCGAGCGCAATGCGATCGCCGGGCTGCACCGCGTACGAGGGAATGTCAACGCGCCGGTCATTCACCTTCACATGACCATGCAAAACCAGTTGGCGGGCTTGGGCTTCAGAAGAAGCCAGACCCATGCGCTTCACGACATTGTCCAAACGGGTTTCAAGCAATTTCAGCAGGTTCTCGCCCGTCAAGCCGGGCATCCGTTCTGCCTGACGAAAATAATGTCGGAATTGCTGTTCCGTAAGTCCCGCAATCCGCTTCGTCTTTTGCTTTTCGCGTAAACGTCTTGCATATTCCGAGATCTTGGAGCGCCGACCCACGTGCATTCCTGGAGCCGATTTGCGTTTACCTTTGTCTAGGGTGCAAGCGTTGAAACACTTATCGCCC
>JBBSDO010000227.1:0-4626 GCA_038241515.1 Elusimicrobiota bacterium
ATCGTTCACATTCATGGCGACGAGATCGATACCGACGGTTTCGTGCTGACCCGATAAAAAAGCAATTTTCAGCTTCGTCCCCACCCCATCCGTGCAACCGACGAGCATCGGCTCTTTATAACCTGCCTGCGGAAAGGGAAATAGACCAGCAAATCCCCCGATCGCAGGAGACATCTTTTTGATCCGTTCAACGAGAGCATTGCCCGCGTCCACGTTAACCCCTGACTTCTTGTAGGTAATCACTTCCGCACCGCCTCGGGCCGGCTGCCCGGTTTCGTCAAAGCGATTCCCTGTTCACATAGAGGACAACGATCGGGCGGGTATGTCACAAGTGGCAAGCGCAGGAGTGCTTCTTTTGGGGCTGGAAAATTCAGTTTTCCTTCACTTCGATCGGCAAGAGCAGCAAAACCGACAACCGTGGCTCCCAGATTCTGTGCCATCGTCGCAATTTCACGGACCGAGCCCCCTGTGGTCAAAACGTCTTCAGCAATCAACACTTGTTCGCCAGGAGCCAATGTGAAGCCCCTCCTCAGAACGAATTGGCCGTCTACCCGTTCCGCGAAGATGGCTCGCGCCCCAAACGGTCTCGCAATGACATAACCCAAAACGATGCCGCCAATGGCTGGCGAGACGACCGCTGTCACCGGTCTCTCCAAAGAAGCGCCTTTGAACTTGCGGGCTAGTTCCGCTCCCAGGCGATCGGCATCGCAAGAATATTGGCACAACAAAGCACATTGCAAGTAGGAATCGCTGTGTAATCCGCTTGTGAGCTTAAAATGCCCTTGTAAGAGCGCCCCCCTATCTTTAAACATTTTCAACACTTCTTCTTGGGTCACTTCGTCCTCCTTAGGGCTCGACCGGTGAAGGTAAAGAGCTATAAATTCCTTTTACAAACTGAATTGAATGAGCGGCTTCGACGATAGGACGCCCCATCACGAAGAAGTCAGCCCCGCTGGCCACTGCTTTCGAGGGCGTCTCGGTCCGCTTCTGGTCGTCAGCGGCCTTTCCCATTCGAATCCCTGGTGTCACCACCTGAAACCCAGGGCCGCAGAGTTTCTTAATCGCGCCGGCTTCTCGTACCGCTGCAATGACGCCCTCGAGGCCAGAGGCCTTAGCGAATTGAGCCAATCGTTGGACTTGAGCCGGCATAGATCGCTGAATACCGAGTCTGCGCAAATCCTGCGAATCTAAGCTCGTGAGGACTGTCACGCCCCAAAGTTTGGGTCTAGGAGACGCGGACGCCGCTTCCCTGAGCATGGCCTTGCCTCCAGAGATATGAATGGTTGCACTGTACACACCCCATTCGGCAGCTCTTTCGATCGCCTTTCGAACCACAGAAGGGATGTCGTGAAATTTCATATCTAAGAATATCTCAGCCCCCAGATCCCGCAGCTCTTCGATAAGCGGTCGGCCGTACTTTAAGAATAGCACGGGCCCGATCTTAAATAAGTCCACATAGGGTTTTAAACGGCGAACTAAAGAAACAGCTTGTCGATCGGTTTCCACATCGAGGGCCACTATGAGAGGTTTCATCGCTCTTGCGCTATTCCAATAAGTGTCTTAGCCGCCATACCTTTTTTGCTGATAAGCTCCTCAAATTCTGCGAGGATCATCTCCGCTGCCCGGGGGTTCCAAAAATTCGCCGTGCCGACAGCCACCGCGCTTGCCCCGGCCATCATCAACTCAATCGCGTCCCGACCTGAAACCACACCGCCCAAACCCAAGATCGGCGTTCGAAGGACCCGCGCGACTTCCCAGATACAGCGAACTGCTAAAGGTCTAATCGCAGGACCGGACATCCCGCCCGTGCCATTAGGCAAGACCGGTTTTCCTTTCTCAATATCAATCGCCATGCCTGGCAACGTATTAATAAGTGTCAGCACGTCGGCACCGGCTTCCGAAGCTGCCTTCGCAATAGAAGGAAGGTCCGTCACTTCGGGTGAGAGCTTGGCGAATACGGGGCCTTGAAAAACTTTCTTTACAGCTTGAATCACGGCAAAGGTTTCCTCACTACTCTGGGCAAAACAGCGACTCCCATCACCGTGCGAAACATTAGGACAGGATAAATTAAGTTCGAGGGCGGCGATCCCGCGACCCTCGGCGCGTTTGGCAAGGGTAACAAAGTCATCCAGTGTAAAGCCGGCCACGCTGACAATCACAGGCAAACCCAGCCGGGATAGCTCCGGCCATTTCGATTCAAAAAAGCCGTCAATGCCTACATTCTGAAGGCCAATTGCATTGAGCATGCCACTTGGCGTTTCGAGGACGCGCGGCCCCGGATTCCCCTCCCGGGGAAGCAAAGTAAGAGTCTTTGTGATCACCCCACCGAGGACTGAAATATCAAAGAACTCCTTGAATTCGAGCCCATATCCGAAAGTACCCGCCGCAACAAGGATCGGATTCTTTAGTTGTAGAGAACCCAGTTTTACGGAGAGATCAACCATGCGCCGGAACCCGCTGAATCCGGGCTCTTAAAGCTGTCATGCTAAGCTAGGTTTCTTAACCAGGCGGCCTTCCCGCATGACCACTTCTCCTCCGACAATCGTCGCATAAGCCCTGCCCTGCAGGGTTCGGCCAATGAATGGGGAGTTCTGGCTTTTCGAAGCAAAGTCCTTGACGACCTGCTTGGCTTTTAAATCGATAAGAGTGATGTCAGCGGGAGCGCCCGGTGAAAGATGCCCGCCTGGAAGATTGAACGCGCGCGCCGGAGCATCGGAGAGAGCACCGATCGCCGCAAAAAGAGTCATTGCCTTTGTTTGGACGAGTTCCGTGATCACTAATCCCAACGTGGTTTCCAGTCCAATAATTCCAAAAGGAGCGAAGTCGAATTCCCGCGCTTTCTGAGCTGCGGTATGTGGGGCGTGGTCGCTTGCAATGACATCAATGGTCCCATCGGAGAGACCCTCGATAATCGCAAGGCGATCGGCTTCGGTGCGCAGTGGTGGATTCATTTTCGCGTTCGCGTTGTAGCTGGCTACGGCGTCTTCTGTCAATGTGAAGTAGTGCGCCGCGGTTTCAGCGGTAATGGGGAGTCCCCGCTTCTTCGCTTCGCGAACCAGTGCGACGGATTCCTTGGTTGAAAGATGCGCCAAATGGAGATTTCCGCCTGTCAACTCGCAAAGCGCGATGTTTCGCGCCACCATAATGTATTCGGCTTGACGAGGAATACCTTTCAGTCCCAACACAGCGGCTAAGTTCCCTTCGTTCATGACGCCACCCTTAGCTAGGTCAGGATCTTCACAATGATCAATAACGGGCAATCCGAATGTTTTTGCATATTCAAGGGCGCGCCGAAACAACTTCGCGTTTGCGACGGGCTTGCCATCATCGGAAATCGCGACACAACCCGCCCGAACCATGGCACCGATTTCGGTCAGTTCCACGCCTTCTTGGCCTTTTGTAATCGCACCAATGGGATACACTCGCACGTAACCTTCGCTTTGGGCCTTCATCATGACAAACTGAATTTGTGAAACGTTATCCAACGGAGGAACCGTGTTCGGCATACACGCTACGGCGGCAAAGCCACCCACCGCCGCCGCCGCTGTACCCGTGGCGATAGTCTCCTTCTCTTCTTGTCCCGGCTCGCGTAAATGAACGTGAATATCGATCAAACCGGGTGCGACCACTAAGTTGGAGGCGTCTAAAACATCCATCTCCTTAGATGCCTTAATGTCCTTACCTACCTGCTGAATATGTTGGCCCTCCACCAGAACATCCATGACTCCATCACGCCCGTTACGAGGATCCACGACGTGCCCACCACGAATAAGAAGGGGCTTGCGTCCTGTCGCTGGGTCACTCGGCCGTTGAGGTCGCGCCCAAGTCACCGTCCCATCCACCCGTGGAGTGCGCAATCGTGGGGTCTGCGCCGGATGTTTGATAGGGTTAGAGGACGGTCCCGTACTTTTAATATCTCTCACCTCAAAAACTCCGTCGTGGGTGCGACCGCCGAACGATTGGCTACACGTCCAGGGGCATTTTCGCTTCCCGCAAGCAAATACATGACCGCCATGCGTACGGCGATGCCGTTCGTCACCTGGTCCAAAATCACTGACTGCGGACCGTCCGCCACTGCTGAAGAAATTTCCACCCCCCGGTTCATCGGTCCAGGGTGCATCACGAGACAATCTTTTTTCGCCCACGAAAGCTTTTTCGCATCAAGCCCATAAAATTCGTGGTATTCGCGCAGGCTGGGAAAGAGGTTTTCCTGCTGGCGCTCAATCTGTAAGCGAAGCACATATGCCACATCAGCGCCTTCTAGCGCCTCCTTCATGTTGTAGGTGACTTCGACATGGCTCCCAAAGGCGGTCCGCATCTCGCTAGGCACGAGCGTTGCCGGTCCGCAAAGACGAATGGTGGCCCCCAACTTGGTTAGGCCCCAAATATTTGAGCGAGCAACGCGCGAATGAAGTATATCGCCGATGATCGCTACGGTGAGTCCCTGGATTTTCTTCTTCTTTTCCCTGATGGTGTAGAGATCCAATAGGCCCTGGGTGGGATGCTCATGATTACCGTCGCCCGCATTCAAGACATGGGCTCGGATATTTCTCGACAATAAATCAGGAGCGCCTGAAACCGAATGGCGAACTACGATAAAATCCACTTTCATCGCTTCCAGATTGA
>JBBSDO010000228.1:0-4611 GCA_038241515.1 Elusimicrobiota bacterium
AAGGGTGCAAACTGGGCAGAGATGGAGACAATTTCCGTTACGGAGGGTAGCGTCAGTGCCGTTTGAAGAGTTTCGGAATCGACTTAGAGCCGCCGGTTTAAGGGGAGCGGTTCCTTGGATCGTGGTCACTTCTGCAGCAGTACTCATCCTGCAACAGATCATCGGCCACATCCTAGGGCCGGTGTTTGGTCTTGTTCCTGCAGCAGTGTGGCAACGCCACTGGCTGTGGCAACCCTTCACCTACCTTTTCTTGCACGGAAGTCTTTTTCATTGCCTATTTAATATGTTGATTTTGTGGACTTGCGGGCGTGAATTGGAATCGCGTTGGGGATCTGTCGATTTTTTAAAATATTTCTTTATCTGCGGAATAGGATCGGCTTTATGCGTGCTCTTTTTAACCCCACACTCGACAACTCCGACGTTCGGATCCTCTGGCGCCGTATTTGGAGTCCTCGTCGCTTTTGCCATGGTATTACCAGATGCGATGATGATCGTTTTCATTTTTCCTGTCAAAGCCTGGCAGGCGGCCGCGCTTTTTGCCTTTATAGAATTCTTTTTGGCCCTTGATGGCGGAGGGGCTGGAGTCGCGCGCTTTGCTCATTTGAGCGGGATGCTGACAGGCTTTATTTACCTACGGTACGGCTGGCAGTGGTCAGCCATCGCCGGCCATCCCTTTTCTGACGCACTGATTTGGGTGAAAGGGTGCTTTAAAACGAAGCCCCGAGCGCCGGTTGAGTTTCACGAGGTCACTGATGAACTCGTCACCCAGGTCGATACGATTCTCGATAAAATTCTTAAGAAAGGGGTAGAAAGCCTTACTACTGAGGAAAAGAAGATAATGGATCGCTATGCGCGGATGAAGAAATAAGGGACTGTGCCTGAGCTGCCTGAAGTTGAAACCATCCGTCGTGATCTTGAGAGAACGTTAAAAGGCCGATCCCTCTCGGGTCTCGATGTGTTGGACACCCGTCTGATGCCAACGGCCGAGATCGAGCGATGGAACAAACACGCGATTGGATGCACTTGGGATATTTTTCAGCGTCGCGGCAAATACCTCGTCGTCCAGCTTTCGAACGGGTACCGAGTGGTATTTCATTTACGGATGACTGGGCAACTTGTCGTTAACACCGAAAGGCCCCCAAAATATCGAATGCGCTTACAATTCGACCGCGACCACGACTTGACCTTTATCGATCAACGGCGTTTTGGTGAAGTGTGGCTTTTAGGTTCAGACCAAGCATGGCCTTCCAAGACTCAGTTAGGTCCCGATGCGCTGACCGAGCTTGACGAGTCCACTTTTCAAAACCTTATGAAGGGTCGATCGACTCGAATTCAATCTCTTTTAATGGATCAAAGCGCTATCTCGGGAGTGGGCAACATCTACGCGCAAGAGGCTCTTTTCAAAGCCTGCATCCGTCCTTCTCGGCGTAGCGGGAGATTAACTCGCGGAGAAGCTGCGAGACTGTATCTGTCTCTTCAACAAACGCTTCTGCAGGCGATAGAACATCGGGGTTCGACAGCGAGAAATTACCGGGATGCCTATGGGCGAGCGGGCTCCGCTCAATTTTTGCATTCGGTTTATCGTAAAGGTGGGCGACCCTGCCCGCGGTGCCAATCGGTCCTGCGATCCGCCCGCGTTGGCGGGAGAGGAACGGTTTTTTGTTCCAAGTGTCAGAAATGAGACCTCATCCTATGGCCCATCGGTTGATCGTCGGAATCACAGGAGGCATTGCAACCGGTAAGAGTACGGTTCTGCAGGAATTTGCACGTCACGGTTTTGCCGTGGCATCCGCCGACACACTTGCGCATCATTGCATCAGCAAAGGTACGTTTTGCTTCAGAGCTATTGTGCGTCACTTCGGAAAAGAAGTGCTCTCGAAGGAGGGGGAAATCGATCGGAAGAAACTGGGGGAAATCGTATTTGTGCGTTCAGCGGAACGGCACTTTTTAGAACGTCAAATTCATCCTTGCGTCATTAAGAAACTTAAGCACTTTATCCGTACTCGTCAAGGCCTTATCGCACTTGATATTCCACTGCTCTTTGAAGCTCGGCTACAATCCCTTGTCGATCGCATCGTTGTAGTCTTTTCTTCTGAAAAGAATCAAAGAGAGCGGCTCAAGAAACGTAATTTATTAAACCATCAGCAGGCCCATTCGCGCATAGCGGCGCAGTGGCCTCTCTATAAAAAGTGCTTACTGTCAGACTTTGTAATCGATAACTCTGGAACGATTGCGGAACTCCGCGAAAAGGTAAACGCCTTGATACGTCGCGCCGCACTCGTTCAGACGAATCCCATCAGGCGATGATCGAGACGGGTTTGAGTCGACAAATAGTGCTCACCCTAGCTTGGAGCTGAAGTGGCCACATATTTTATGAGGCTTATATTACAAGCCATCGAGCGCGTGACCGAGCGATGACCTTAGTCCATGGAGGTACCGTTGATTGCCCGTTTTGTTTGCCTAATGGCGCTTTTTGTGGGCTCCTCAGCGGCTTTTAAGTGAGCTGGAAATGACCCACTCGCAAGAAATTGAGGTTCAATCGGCTTCACTTGGAAACACCTCAGTTGTGGAACTGAGCCTCACGCTGGTACTTCTGTTTCTTTTCTCTGCGGTCACGATGTTTTGGTTAAAAGCGTTCTATCATTTATCCAATATTTCCGACCCATGCTATTTTTCTCACTTGGCTTGGAGTTTTTTACATTATCGGTTAGATCTGGTCGGGTTCTCGCCCAAAAGTATCGATCTGTCCTTTTTCAACGGGCGGGTTTATGCTTATTGGCCCCCATTATCTGCCATTTGCATGATGCCCTTTGTTTGGCTCCGAGGCGGGCCCCTCTTGTTCCCCCAGCGCGTCTTTGGAATTTTAGTGGCAGCGGGGGCAGTTCCCCTGATTTATCTGCTTATTTTACGCTTCGATGGACTGACGGAACGTTGCAGCACCCGCGCGGAACGAGTGATGACGACTGTTTTTTTCGCTTTTGGAACGTCCAATCTTATTTTTGGTGTAGTAGCCTTGCATTGGTTTATAGGTCAACTCACGGCATCATTGGCCCTGCTCGCGGCGATACTTTTAATGCTGGATGCGGCTCAAAATTCTCCCACGAAGACGCTTTTTGCAGGCCTATGTTTCTCTTTCGCCGTATTGGGACGGGCCAACCTTTTGCTCACGTTTCCGTCGTGGTTGCTGCTCGGATGGGCCAGCACTCTAACGCGTCCGCCCCTTCGATTGCGACGGCCTCCAGCAGCTTTTTTTGTCGCTGTTGCAACAGCGGTAGGTGGTGCAATCGGCCTATGCTGGTACAACTACACGCGATTCGGGAGTTTCTTTGAATTTGGAATTTCATATAACCGCATGGCGGAGATGTTTAAAACCGATTTTGCAAGGCACGGTTATACCAGCTTGTGTTATTTGCCCCGCAACATCTACTTTGAGCTCATTCGCTTACCAGGGATGCAGCTTATCGACCGAAGAGACGCTTGGCTAGGATTCAGTATTTTCGCTCAATGCCCCATCTTCTTAGGTCTTTTCGCGCCTTTGCGTAGAAAACGGGACGTGTGTCTTGCTGCCGTTTTAGGCATGGGTGCGTTTTTGGCGGTGGTGTCCAGTCTCCTAATACTGGGAACGGGTTGGCGTCAATTTGGGTCCCGATATTTTTATGATGCGGTTCCGTTCCTAATTCCCCTCCTACGACTAAAGCAGATTCGAACGGGTTGGTGGATTGGTTTAGGTATTGTCTCGATCGTGATCAATATTTACGGGATTGGTTGGTTTGTGCCTGTCGGTTAGCGGTCTGACGTAGGCCCGTTCTTCTGTAATTCGACAACAGTGCAAAGCGGAACGGTAAGCCGCCAGCTCAGCTACAAATACCTGCATAAGACCAGCGGTGGGAAAAGGGGCGGGATAAGCCTCCGGGATTGGTCCCGACGAATGCAGTAAAATGTCTCGCATGGAAAATTCAGAAAAGCGATCACAGCACGAAGCCGCGTTCCACGATCAAATCGCGGCTCAAACAACGATCAAAGGCATGGATGTGGACCGGTTTTTTTCGGCCTATACGGCCCTTGAAAACCAGTTGGCACTTGCGCACTTTCAAAATGATTTCAAAGACAAATGCGTTCTTGATCTCGGGTGTGGCTATGGGGAAGCGGCCGTTTATTTTTCAAAAATGGGTGCACGCGTCGAAGCGGTGGATGTATCTCTGGGAATGCTCGAGCTTGCGCAGGAATTAGCCCACGAGCAAGGCGTGGCTCCCCGCTTTCGAAAAGTAAGCGCCGAGGCGTTACCTTTTGTGGACGCGCAGTTTGATTACGTATTTGGAAATGGAGTGCTGCACCATGTAACACTGACACCTGCGCTTTTGGAAATCCGGCGAGTCCTAAAACCGGGGGGCAAAGCCGTCTTCATCGAACCTCTTCCTTACAACCCGATCATCAATGTGTATAGACGAATGGCAACACGCTACCGCAGCGCCGATGAAAAGCCATTGAGCGCTACACAAATCAATGAGATTTTGGCGGTTTTCCCAGGCTCCCGGCATCGGGAATGTTGGCTGGCAGGACTTTTCATTTTTCTTTGGATGTACGGCGTTGAGCGGGTTCATCCTAATGACT
>JBBSDO010000229.1:0-4606 GCA_038241515.1 Elusimicrobiota bacterium
AAGAAGCCGAACAGGCCGCCGCGCACGACGCGATTAAGCGGATGAAGTCAGTCTAGGCGAGGGACACCATGGATTACGATTTAACCGAAGATCAGCAAGCCATCGTCGAAACGGCGCGTGAGATTGCACAGAAAAAAATTAAAAAAGTACGCGAACACTATGACAAGACCGAGGAATATCCTTGGGAGATTGCCGACGAGCTGCGAAAGGCCGACCTCTTCGGGGTTTACATTCCCCAAGAATACGGGGGTCTGGGAGGCGGCGCATTTGAACTCGTTTTGGTCGTTGAAGAGCTTTCGAAAGCGTGCGGCGGAATCGCGCTTATATTGGCAGGCACGGCCCTTGGCGCCTATCCCATCATGCTTTACGGAAATGAAGAGCAGAAAAAGAAGTATTTGCCTGATTTGGCAAGCGGTAAACGCCTTGGCGCCTTCACGATAACGGAACCCGACGCCGGCAGCGACGCCACCGCGACCAAAGCAACGGCGCGTCTCGAGGGGGACTTTTACGTTTTAAACGGGACGAAGGTCTATTGCACGAACGGAAATGCAGCGGAAATTTACTCGCTCTTCTTCTCGACGAATCCCGCCCGAGGGGCTCGGGGCATTTCCGCCTTCATCGTTGAAAAGGGAACGCCTGGTTTCGAATTCGGGCGGAAGGAAGAAAAGATGGGGATTCGCGCCTCGCCCACCTATCAGCTGAATTTTAACGAGTGCAAAGTCCCCAAAGCCAATCTTCTGGGACGCGAAGGGGGCGGTCTGCTGGTGGCTCAGGCTACCTTTGATGTTTCTCGGCCCGGCGTTGCGGCACAGGCTCTCGGCATTGCGCAAGGCGCCATGGACGAAGCATTTGCCTATGCGCGAACGAGACGACAATTCGGACAACCGGTGATCAGTTTTCAATCCATGCAGCATAAACTTGCGAATATGGCCATCGAAATCGAGGCGGCTCGTGCATTGTTGTACCAGACCTCCAAGGTCATTTCTCGGGGCGGGAAACATCGCTGGACGAAAGAATCCGCGATGGTGAAATGCTTTTGCTCCGACGTGGCCATGCGAGTGACCACCGAAGCCGTGCAAATGTGTGGGGGAATAGGCTATATGCGGGACTTCCCGATTGAAAAATTCATGCGCGATGCCAAAATTACGCAGATCTACGAAGGAACGAACGAGATTCAACGCAATGAAATCGCCATGATGATGATCAAAGAAGCCGCTCAAGCAGGATCTAAAAAATAGAGGAACTAGGGCCGCGAGGTCCTAGGAGTTGGCTCGGGTCCCTAGGCTCGGGCCGAGGCACCAGGAGTGTTATGCATATCGTCGTCTGCATCAAACAAACGCCCGCAACGGCTAACATTCAGATTGACCCCAAAACCGGAACGTTGAAACGCGAAGGGATGGCGGCGGCGATTAATCCCTTCGACGAATACGCCATCGAAGAAGCCGTGCGCATTAAAGAGAAGCTTCCTGGATCGACCGTGTCGGTTGTCACCATGGGGCCGCCCCAAGCCGAAGACGCCCTGCGTGATGCGATTGCTCGTGGGTGTGATGACGCCTATCATGTAACCGACCGGGCCTTCGCTGGCGCTGACACTTGGGCGACTTCTTACACTCTCCAGATGGCGATCCGGAAGATTGCGCAAGTCAAAAAACCTTTTGACCTTATTATTTGCGGGAAGCAAACCAATGATGGCGACACGGGTCATGTGGGGCCCGGCATCGCCTCGTGGCTTGATGTGCCCAACGTGGCCTATGTCGGAAAAGTCGAAGACGTGAAAGAGGGGTCTCTGACGGTTCGCCGAATGATGGAAGATGGCTACGATATTCTTGAATTGAACACTCCAGCTTTGATTTCCGTGGTTAAAGAAATCAATGAGCCTCGGCTTGCCTCTTTAAAAGGAAAATTGGCGGCAAAAAAGGCCGAGATCCCGAAATGGAATGCGGAAGCCATTGGGGCCGACAAATCGAAGATTGGTTTGGGCGGTTCTCCCACGATCGTCGCCCGAAGCTATAACCCGCCGCCGCGCAAAGGCGGCGTTCGCATCGAAGGCGCCACGCCGGAAGAAAAGGCCAAAAATTTAGTGGCGAAGTTGAGAGAGCTGAAGCTTATTTAGTATTTCGGTAAAGGATTTTATTTTATGCCCAATCGAATTTTTGTCATTCAAGAGCGCTGCACCGGCTGCACCGCCTGCTCGAAGGTTTGTCCCGTGACCTGTATTGACATGGTGGGACGCCCCGCGGAGGACAAAGCCAAAGGTGTAAAGTGGCCAAAGCTTGCCATCATCGACGAAGAAAAATGCATTTTCTGCGGCGCTTGCGTGGATACCTGCAATACCTTAGGGGACAAAGCCAAGAAACCTGATGTTTTTCATGCCATTGTCATGGAGAAGGAGACCGTGGTCTCTACGGGTCCGGCGCTGGATCCCACGGCGTATAAGGGTGTGTGGTGCTACGCGGAACAGAGGCACGGGAAACTCCAGCCAACAATCTATGAACTTCTCAACGTGGGGCGACAGCTGTCGGACACGCTTACGGAGGAGCTTTCAGCCGTTCTCATCGGATACAAAGTTGCCGATTGCGCTCAGGACTTGATTGAACACGGTGCCGATAAGGTCTACGTTTTCGACGATCCTCTTTTTGAGAATTTTCTTGACGAAGCCTACACGGCTGCACTAACCGAACTTATAAAACAAGAAAAGCCCAATAAACTCCTCATGCCGGCCTCGACGATCGGTCGTTCCTTTGGTTCCCGGGTGGCGATCGCGGCCAATACCGGAATTACGGCGGATGCGACCGAGCTCGCGATCGACCCCAAGACACGGATGCTCAAT
Organism: Elusimicrobiota bacterium; assembly: GCA_038241515.1. Taxonomy (GTDB): domain Bacteria; phylum Elusimicrobiota; class Elusimicrobia; order 2-01-FULL-59-12; family 2-01-FULL-59-12; genus JBBSDO01. The sequence goes on from JBBSDO010000229.1 coordinate 2,831, forward strand.
GCGACCCGGCCCTCTTTTGGGGGAAACCTCATGGCCACCATTCTCTGTGAAAAGCACCGGCCTGAAATGGCGACCGTCCGGCCTATGTCCTTTGCGCGCGCGCCGAAGATTTCGGGACGTCAAGGCAAAGTACTCACAGTCAAATTCGACACGTCCAAATGGAACATTCGCGCGAAGTTCAAACAATTCGTGCCGGAAGTAAATCAAGTACAGGATATTACAAGTGCCGAAACGATTGTTTCCGGTGGTCAAGGGCTCGGCAAAGCCGAGAACTTTAAGTTGATTGAAGAGTTGGCCCAAGTCTTAGGCGCTGCCGTGGGCGCGAGCCGAGCGGTCGTGGATAAAGGCTGGATTCCCTACCGGCACCAGGTAGGCCTGACGGGGCGAACGGTTCGCCCTAAACTCTACATCGCCGCAGGCATCTCGGGCGCGATTCAGCACTTGGCAGGCATGAGTTCCTCTGAGTTTATTGTGGCTGTCAACAAAGACCCGCAAGCACCAATGATGCAGATGGCGAATCTTTCCATCGAAGGCGATCTTAATGAACTGCTGCCCTTGATCACCAAGGAAATTCGAGCCCTTCACAACTCCTAAGCCTCCGTCCGTCTTATCCACAGCAGCCCAACCGGTAGTCAAAAGTTATCCACAAGTACCATCCGTTGTGGTCAAATTTGCATATTCCAGACGTAATTGATACGCTACAACCCATGCGAAGTTCTGCAAAAGAGCAGGCGAATTTATGCGTTTGAAGCGCCTCGAAATGGTTGGTTTCAAGTCCTTTGCCGATCGAACGCGAGTGGATTTTGAGGTAGGGATCACCGGTGTCGTCGGCCCCAATGGCTGCGGCAAATCCAACATCTCCGATGGGATTCGCTGGGCGCTCGGTGAGATGTCGGCAAAATCGTTGCGCAGCCAACAGATGCTCGATGTCATTTTCAACGGTACCGCCAATCGACCTTCGCAAGGCATGTCCGAAGTCTCGCTGACCTTTGATAACACCTCGCATCAGCTCCCCATTGATTACTCCGAAGTCACGGTCGCTCGCCGACTTTTTCGCTCGGGCGAATCCGAATACTTTATCAATAAGACGCAATGCCGCCTCAAGGATGTGCGTGATCTTTTTCTGGATACCGGGGTCGGCAATGACGGCTACTACGTGATGGCCCAAGGAAAAATCGAGTTCATTCTCTCGGCGAAGCCCGAGGAGCGTCGAGAGCTTTTTGAAGAAGCGGCGGGGGTTTCCAAATATAAAGCGCGGCGGGAAGAAGCCATCCGGAAGCTTAATAAAGTGGACCAAGATATGCTGCGGCTGAACGATTCGCTCTCCATTTATAAACAGCAGATGGACAGTCTTGAGGCCGCGGTGCGTAAGGCGAAGAGCCATCAAAAACTCAGAGAGGAATTGAAAAACCTAGAAATCGCTTCTCTCCTCGCTGGATATGAGAAAGCTCATGTCGACTGGGAAGCGCTCCATGCTCAGCAGGAACAAGAGACTCAGCGAGTGACTGAACTGCGAGATCGGCTTACCCAACAGGAAAAAGACTTGGGTGCGTCGCGCGCCGAAGCCGAAAATTTTGAACTTGAAATTATTGAACTTCAGAAGCAGGTGGCGCGCTGCGAAAGCGACTGGGCCAAGACCGAAGCGGAGAGACAGGCCGCTCAAGAACGCATCGGTGAGCTCGAAGGCGCGCAGGTCCGCCTGCAGGAAGAATCTGGGCAATTGCAAGGGGCGTTGGCGGAGTGGCTGCAAACCCAACAGACAGTCATTGCCGATCG
>JBBSDO010000230.1:0-4588 GCA_038241515.1 Elusimicrobiota bacterium
GGATATATTTACGGAATTGATATGTATAATGAAGTGTTTCCAGTGACAGAATTTCGCCCAGGATTTCAGTTAAGCGGCGGCATTTCTGGTTCTCAGGTTCCGCTGGGTCGAAAAATATCAGGCAATACAGTTACCTTTATCGACGAAAAGCAGTCTGAGATTGAATTTCATGGTGCCGTTGTTGCCGCATTGAAAGTAGGAGTGGCTCAGCCCTATGCCGGAATTCGCGGATTTGGAAGCTCTGTAAGCTGGAGAAATAATCAACCTGCCCCGGGTGCCGATGCTGATCACATATCAGGTCACGCGCGCGGGAATGTTTCTATTGTGGTAGGGCTGCCAATCCAGATAACTTCGAGTCTACGTTTTCAGGCCGAGGGTCGATTTGTGGGTGAGACTGCAGTGACAACCGGTTTTACCGTCGCTACCTTTTAACCATTATGCCTACAGAACAAAAATCGCAAACCGTTAAGGACTTCGAAAAAGAGGCCCGAGAATGTAAGGGTCTCATCATCACGTCCTTCAAGGGCCTGAAAACCACTGAATTTAACGAGATGCGCCAGAAAATTCGTTCGTTTAAAAGTGAATATCGCGTCGTCAAGAACAGTTTAACCCGCATCGCCCTTAAGAATGCAGGCATGGAAGCGCTGGCCAATGCCCTTGAAGGTCCTAGCGCTGTGGTTATCGAACGAGGCGATGCGCTTGCCACGATCAAAGCCGTATTTGATTTCGCCAAAACGCACGAGAATATTAAAGTTAACGGTGGGTATTTTGACGGAAAGGTGCTTTCAAGTAAGGAACTTAAAGCGATTGCGAGTTTGCCATCGCGCGAGGTTCTTTTGTCGCAGCTTTTAGGGACATTGCAGGCGCCCATGGTTAATTTGGTCAGCGTGCTGCAAGCTCCGATACGCGACTTGGTAGGCGTGCTCGATCAAGTCGCAAAGAAGACCCCGGAGAAGAACTAGAACCAAGGCAGTCACTTGACAAAAAAGGGACTGCTCCAAAACTCACCGTCCTAGGAGGACATTACCATGGCAGACCAGACAGCACTTGTAGATGAAATTTCGAAGCTCTCAGTTCTGGAAGTTTCGGAACTCGTTAAAGCGCTCGAAGACAAATTTGGTGTAAAGGCCGCCTCTCCGATGGCTTTTGCTCCCGGAGCGGGTGGAGCGCCTGCTGCGGGTGGTGCCGCTGCAGCTGAGGAGAAAACGGAATTCGCGGCGGTCCTTGTTAGCGCAGGTCCCAATAAGATCCCGGTGATCAAAGTCGTACGCGAAATTACGGGGCTAGGCTTAAAAGAGGCGAAGGATTTGGTGGAAGGCGCGCCTAAGCCAGTTAAAGAGGGGCTGAATAAAGATCAGGCCGAAGAAATCAAGAAGAAGCTCACCGAAGTTGGCGCTACTGTCGAAATAAAATAAACCGTCTAAGTTCAACGGACGGCCGCGCGTTCGCGGCTGATCCACGACCCGTCACAGGAGGATAGCTTGGAAAAGGTCTCTTTTTCGCGAATACCTTCCATCATTGCTTTGCCAGAGTTGCTGGCGATGCAGAAGACGTCCATGGCAGAATTCTTGCAATGGAGTGTTCCGCCTGAAAAACGGAAGATTCAAGGTTTGCAAGCGGCTTTTATGGATGTTTTTCCAATTAGCAACAATGACGAAAGCTTGACCTTAGAATTCGTCTCCTATGAATTAGGCGAGCCACGCTATACTGTCGACGAAGCACTCAATAAAGACACCATCTATTCAGCCCCCCTCAAAGCAACTTTCCGAATTCTTCAGCGCGAGGAAAATGGCAAGGTAAAGCAGATTGCTGAACAGGACGTGTATATATGCGACGTGCCGCTGATGACAGACAATGCCACGTTTGTGATCAATGGTGCCGAGCGCGTCGTGGTGAGTCAGCTGCATCGTTCTCCGGGTGTTATTTTCGAAGAAGACGAAGAAAAAAAGATTTCTTCCTACGGGAAACGGTTGTACTTCGCACGAATCATCCCCTACCGCGGCGCCTGGGTCGAGTTCGAATATGATTTGAATAATGCGTTGTATGTAAGGCTCGATAAACATAAAAAGTTGCCAGCGACAGTCTTGCTTCGAGCGATGGGCCTAGAAGCGGATGAAGATATCCTTCGCGTTTTTTATGATTCAGAGACGGTACCCGTTGAAGGAGCGAAAGGGGATGCTCTGGTAGGCCGAATATTGGCTGCCGACGTCGTCCTCAAATCGAGCGGTGAAGTGCTGTTTGAAGCGAATCGCGAATTGACGCGGGAAAATCTCGCCCAGCTCAATGCGAAAAAAGTGTCCGAAGTCAAAGTTCTTCTTTTGGACCCCGCGATTAATGACGTCACCATGCGCAACACGCTGGCGAAGGACAATTTAAAGACTCGAAAAGACGCAATAAATATGATTTACCGCGTTCTGCGCGCACAAGAATTTATCGCGGCCGATCAGGCCGAAACCTATCTCGACAATTTGTTGTTCAAATCGATACGAAAATACGATCTAACCCGCGTCGGGCGATACAAGCTCAACAAAAAGCTCGCTCCCCTCGCCGAATGGGTCGCCGCTCGCCCTGGATTTAAGTTCGAAGTTCCAAATGACCGAAAACGAACCCTGACGGTCGAAGATGTGATTTGCACGATCAAGTACCTTGTGTTGCTCAATAATGACATGAGCGAAATCGACGTCGATGGGGAAATTCATCCGATCGAAATGGATGATATCGACCATCTTGGCAATCGCCGCGTCCGCGCGGTCGGCGAACTGCTCGAAAATCAGGTTCGAATCGGTCTATCGCAGATGGCCCGTATCGTTCGCGAGCGCATGAATGTTCAGGATAAGGCGACTCTGGCGCCGCGCAGTATTATGAACGCCGCACCCGTTGTAGCGATTGTTCGTAAATTTTTCGGGTCGTCCCAGCTTTCCCAATTCATGGATCAAACGAATCCTCTCGCTGAACTTACCCATAAGCGACGCTTGTCCGCCCTAGGACCGGGGGGGTTGCATAGGAAGCGGGCTGGTTTTGAGGTGCGCGACGTTCACCATACACACTATGGCCGAGTGTGCCCGATCGAAACGCCGGAAGGACCGAATATCGGGTTGATTTCATCCTTGGCGTGCTACGCACGCGTGAATGAGTATGGACTCATCGAATCTCCCTATAGAAAGGTCACTAACGGTCGAGCTGGGGATGACGTGGAATACCTTACGGCCGATCGCGAAAACGATCTTGTAGTTGCGCAGGCGAATTCTCTTTTGGACAAAAACGGTAAGTTTCAAACCAATCGCGTCCTGTGTCGCTATCGCGGAGATTTTAAGGAGTTTGCGCCAGAAGATATTGACTACATGGATATATCTCCGATGCAAGTCGTTTCGGTATCCACCGCGCTCATTCCATTCCTAGAACATGATGATGCAAACCGCGCTCTCATGGGATCGAACATGCAACGGCAAGCCGTTCCGCTTTTGATCGCCGATCCTCCTTTGGTGGGGACGGGAATTGAGGAGCGGGTCGCACGCGACTCAGGTGCAGCCATTGCTGCAAAGCGCGGAGGTCAGGTGGTTGCTGTTTCCGCCGATGAAATCTCGGTTTACTCTGATGAACCGCTTCTGGAGGGCGAGTCAACTTCCAAGTCGGACGCGCATATTGATATTTACAAGTTGCATAAATATATGCGGTCAAACCAAGATACGACCGTCAATCAGACACCGTTGGCGCGCAAGAATGACAAGATCAAGCGCGGCCAAATTCTTTCCGATGGTCCTGCGACGAGCGGCGGCGAGCTCGCTCTGGGCAGAAATCTCCTTGTAGCGTTCATGCCTTGGGAAGGCTGTAATTTTGAAGACGCGATTCTATTGTCGGAGCGAATCGTGAGCGATGACCTGCTGACCTCCGTCCATATTCACGAGTTTCAAATGGAAGCGCGTGATACAAAAATGGGAGCCGAAGAAATTACTCGAGACATTCCGAACGTGGGGGCGGACGCGCTGATCAATTTAGACGAGACGGGCATGGTGCGCCCGGGCGCCGAAGTGATCCCGGGTGACATCCTCGTAGGAAAAGTCGCGCCCAAGGGGGAACAGCAAGTCACGCCCGAAGAGCGGCTCTTGAAAGTCATCTTTGGTAAAAAGGCCGAAGACACTATGGACGCTTCGCTTCGCGTTCCCCCGGGCGTTGCCGGAAAAGTAATCGGCGTTCGTGTGTTTGTTCGCCGCGAAAAGATGGCTCTCAAGGAAGAAAACCGTCGAGCAAAGGAAATCGAATCTCGTTACGAGGCTCTCGTTGAGGAAATCCATGGCGACCGCAAGGCGCGAATGGACTTCGTCGATGGTCAAAAAGAAAGTAAGACATTCACGTCGCGCGAAGCCGATGACGAAAAAGACAAGATTAAAGCCTATTCCCAGCGTAAAGAACAACAACTGCGCGTCGAGATGGCACGCGAAAAAGAAGCGCTCAAATTGGGTGACGAACTTCCGGTGACTGTCAATAAGATCGTGAAGGTGTACATCGCGATTAAACGGAAAGTCCAGGTAGGCGATAAATTGGCCGGGCGGCATGGAAACAAGGGTGTCGTTTCACGCGTGGTCGCTCA
>JBBSDO010000231.1:0-4587 GCA_038241515.1 Elusimicrobiota bacterium
ATCGGAACCCATTTTATATTCATAGTAAACATGGAAGATTCCGCAACTGACAAGCGACAGAATGAGCCAAAGACCAAACTGGTACTCTTCCCGGCCCAATAGAGTATTCATCGCCTGAAACTGCTTGCGGTTCCAATAAATGTTGTAAATTCCGCAGGTGACGAGCGATAAGATGATCGCTAACGGAATCTCCACATGAAACTCTCGGCTTAAGGGCTTTTCATTTTCCAAAACGTTCTCCTATTGATTTCGCTCGCATTTAGGAACTCAGTCATACATTCTCCGGCTACTATGACGCAGGGGCCGGCGAACTCGGCGACTTTGAAGCCCGGAAGAATCTTTTTGGCCCCACAAACGTTCGAACTCCAAGTCAAACTTTGAGGCCTCGTCATCCAACACAACAAAATTCTCATCATTTTTCTGAGTGGCATTTGTCGTCCAATTAAAACTACCGGTCAAAACGTATTTTCGATCCACGATCAAGAACTTGTCGTGAAGGATTCCCCCTTCGCTCCCGCGCTGGATCCGGACGGGAATCCCAGCCCCTACGAGCATCTGGGATACATCTTTACGCCCTGCCGCCTGCGTCTTATCGTGCACCAAGCGCACGGCTACTCCGCGCTGATGGGCCCGAATCAGCGCGCTGGCAATAAGGTCGTCGGTGAGTCCATAGATGGCGCCGTCGAGAGTCGATTCGGAGGAATTGATCCACGACACCAAGACCTGATCGCAATGTCCCAAAGGACTAAAACAAATGTCCAACGTTTTCGCGTCCAGTAGATTCGCAAACCGTGCGACTAATAAAAAATAATCGATATCTTTTTGCGGTTCCTGTGGAACCTCCGAATTACCAGGCGGCGTCCCGCGGCCCTCACAGGCAGCCTGCGAGCACGGTCAATATCGAAAGGGCAACTCCCCATAGAACTATGACGGGATGATAGTGAAAACCGACACGGTGTTCGCCCGTCGGCACGCGAACGGAAAGAAAAGTTTTCTCAAAAACTTCACAAGACGCTTCTTTTCCATCGAGAGTGGCGTGCCATCCCGGGAATGCGACCTGAGAGAAGACCATCACGACGGGTTTTTTAGCTTTCACTCGGGCTTCTGTCTGACCGGGCGCCCAGCGGTCCATTTGGATTTCGGGCCCGTCCTCTTTACTGGCAGGGAGAAGTGGAAATTGCAGCGATGCAAACTCGACAGTGCGTAAATTCTCCGGTTCGATGGTCCTCGCTGGGTGGTCAAGCGTGATGATTTCTTGCACGCCAGCCCAGCGAAGGAACTCGGGATTAGGTCCCCTACGCATAAGACGGTCCTGAAAATCTGTGGCGCGCTTTAGCAGAATGGTCTCGTGGCTGACGACTTCCTGTACGCCAAAAGCAACCCCGATCGATGGCACAAGCGAATTTTTGAAAATCAGAAAGTCTTCCACTGCGTTGATTTTTGTCTTATCCCAAGCATCAATTACTGACGACGTGCACAAGAGCCGCCCAGGAACCGGAGAGGAAGCAATCAGTCGCGCCACCGAAGGGACACGTGTCAAATACGGTTTATCAAACCACGCCACCTTCGGCGCATAGGAAAATGCCAGAAGATCGATAGTCGACAAAGCGAGAACCGCCGCCTGCCAAGGACGGGGTAGGCGATTCAGCGTTCGCGCGGCAGAAACCGTCAAGCCCGCTGCCGCCAGAAGCAACCAGCTCCCCGGGAACCGGAAAAAGTGCAGGGGACGTAGGAATTGAAACCCGGGGAGAAAGGCGCCCAAGCTGAGCAGCAAACAAGACAGCGTTGCGGCGATCAGTGCTCGATCCGCTCGCCAGATGAAGAACCCGGCAAGCGAAAACATAAGAGGCACGCAGCCTGCGTAGAAACATTGCACCGCCATGTCGCCCGCCGTTTCTGGCCGCATCCAGATCCACTGCGGTAGAAAAAGCATTTTGCAAAGTTGGATCCTTGGGATGGAATTTTGCGCAGCCTGCACAGCCGCCAAAAATAAGGGGCGACCCGATTCGTGGAGCATCTGCAAGAAAGGAATCCATTGAGCCGCACAAAGTCCCACGCCGAGGACTATAGCTTGGGCGGTGATCCGGCTGGATTTTCTCCCCTGAAAGAGGCCTGCGGCCACTAAGGCCATCAAAGAAAGGAAAAAAAAAGGCGGGTAGCCCGCGAACCATTGGAGCGCAATCGCGATGCCCAGGGCCCCGGGACGCTTCGTCCATTGAAAGTACAGAAGGGCAGGGAGAAAGGCGGCGGCCGCGAAGTGATTGGGATAGGGAGCGTGGGCCATAAAAAATCCGTTAAAGGCGGCGACCTCAGCGCCGAAGAGCCCGGCCAAGTTGCCGAGGTTTTGTCGTCGCAGTAGGGCGTAGGTAAATCCGCCGGCCAGCGCCGTATGGATGAGAATCCACCAGACGAGAAAGGAGTGAAAGTCATGAACCAGCAGAAAAAGCCACCGTAGAGGATAGAGAACCATCTTTGCCGGATCGGCAAGAAAGGGCTGCCCCATATTGTGGAAAGGGTCCCAGAAAGCTAATCCGAGTTTTCCGGGGATCCACTGGTAAATCTGCCAATTGGGATAGACCCACCGAAGCACTTCTCCGTTGACTGGGACCCGATTGCGCCAGAGCAACTCCGTCCAGGCAAGACAGAAACACACCAGAAACATCAGAATTGCGACAAGAGGTTTGGCCGTGGAAGTCTCATCAGAAGCGCTCGAACTCAAGGAAGCAATCCAACCACGGTCTTCCCGTGAAGAAAATAAAAGAGGCAATAAGAATCATGTCCTTCATGCACGGGCGCCAGGGGAGCGGCCCCGCCAACGGAAAAGAAGGAACCCGTAGCCCCCCCTAGCACCGCGCCGATAGTCCGCGAGATCGCAAAGGTCATAAATACGAACGCCGCGCCCATTTCAAAACGCATGGCGCAAAGTATACATGGAGCCGCTCGTTTTAGTTATTGTTTGGGAAGATCGGGGAAGTCTCGGAAGGCTTTTTTGACAGCGGTCTTTAGTTGCTCATACGAAGCGGCTTTGGGATCTATGACTGCTTGAGCGTGCGCTCGCCAGACGACCTGCTTCGAATGGGTATCGATCGCATCTAAGACGAAGGCCCCTTCCTGGAATTTCCCCCCGTGGTCACCGGCCTCGCCGCCACGGCGCTCGGCCAGATAGGTAAAGGTGAGATCCGGATCTTCTGTCGCCTCATGCAAACCGCGTCGTTGCAATTCTTCTCGAAGAGCCGCCTCGAGGACCTTCCCCCGCGGAACCTGATTACCCGGTCTCACCACATCACCCGTTTTGATCTGCCCCGTTTGAATCGCAAAAGTTTTATATCGGCTTAGGTCGATGCCCGCCGCACTCTGGGCGACAACCCGAGACCTTGTGGTACAACTCGGAAAAGCGGTAAAGGCCGCAATGCAAAGGCCGGCTTCCAAATAGGTCAATGCTTGTTTCACTCGGAGCGGGGACATGCAACCATTATAGGAAGTAGCTGGAGGCCGTTTATGATCGCGACCGCATCGATGCGTCTTTGCGTCGAAGCGAATCCTTATACAACACTCTCTTTCGAATGACAAAAGATGCAGTGATCATCTTTGACGACGAATTTCTCGTGGTGGACGCCAATCCTGCCTTGTGCGCCATTTTGAAGAAGACCCCCAGTCAAGTGATCGGACGTCCAATGGCCGACTTCTTTCCCCCCGAACTCTTAAGTTCTGCCGACAAGACTTTTACAGATTTCAAGAAGACGGGTACATGGGAGGGACAATGGCCGGTGCGAGCGGTGGATGGGACGGTCGTTGCCATGACCTGGCGCGCGCAAGTCACCTTTCAACCCGGGTTTCACTTCACCATCGGTCATCAAGTGCTCAGGCCTAACGACAAGACCTCCCAACTAACCTGTCTATTGAGCGACTGTCTGCGTTCAGCCTCCGGCCCGTTTTTTTCCCGCGAACGTGTAATGAACGATCTTACCGTCGAGGCGTGTCCACACCATGGTCCCCTCAATGCTCCCTGTCTTTTGAACCGCTCCGTGCCAATCTGTTGAACCTTGCTTGGCACTCGTCTGCAGAGCGGTGAACGCGGAGTCCTTCGATTCGCTCATTGGTTTGTAATCGGACGGGGCAAAACCTTCTTTCACACATGCGGTGGCTGTCAGTTTCCCCTCTTTGAAAATGAGCGTATCATCAAACGTCTTTTCGCCCGCCGCGACTGCCTGGGCATCTGGCGTGACCTTTACGTTCCACGATGAACCATTGAGCGACGCCGACCAGGCGCTACCCGATACCATCAACACAGCCAAAGTAACCGACATTAGTTTTCGCATTTTTCCTCCTTATCGATATGCTGAGATTCAACAAACTTTTCATTTACGGCAAAATAGTTCGCGCGGGAAGATTACAGCATCTTTTGGAGTAAAAGGGATAAAATTTTCAAAGGTGCCTTCCTAAAAGCCTCGCAGGCGCGTGTTTTTCGAGAAGCCATAACACGAAAAGATAGAAAATGGCGGTCAACCCAATAAGAAATCGGAACCCGAAAAGTAGGGAGAAATATTCGCAGGCGCCTCCGATGACGGCGCCTAGAAGGTTTGAGCC
>JBBSDO010000232.1:0-4576 GCA_038241515.1 Elusimicrobiota bacterium
AGATCGTAAAGAAACTGCGGGTTGCCTTTCTCGAGACAAAACGTAAGAATGAGGTGGATCAGCGACAAGACTCGATACAAGGCTCCATGGCCTAGATCGGAGACCGTCCATAGAGCATCCGGAAACGACTCTTTCCACCCACGAAGCCAACGATTCGCCAGTTGGGGATCACGTTCCTCTCTTCTTCGCAGAGCAGAGTCGACCAGCATCTGGCGAACGAGTTTGAACGCCGCAAATCCGCTGGCCGCTAAGACGGGATAAACCTTGATGTCTTCCATGTCCAAGATACAGACAACCTCGTTATTTTGCATCAGTAAATTATGGGGGTGAAAATCGGTATGGACACCCGACCAACCCCTCTCCAACTCCTGACGTTCCTCCTTCACTAAGTTGAGAGCCTGATGGATCAAAGAGGACTCGCGCTTAAGGGCCGTCGCAGCGGAGGCGTCAAACAGGCGCAATTGCTCGGAGCGACTCACTAAGCCAGGTAGCTCCTGGATAAATTCAGATTCTGAGGCCTCTTGAAATAGCAAGTCCTTTAGCTTGGCGTTTTCTAGCACTTTAGTCATCGAGGCGAATGACCGAGCCGCAGCGTCCAATTCGATTCCGCGACCGGTGAAATGGTCGCCTTCCTGGAAATAATGCAGGACCCAAGAAAAGCCGGCAAAAGTCGTCATGAGCCTCCCGGAATCAGAGCAGATGGGTCGCGGTGCGCGAATTCCTTCGTTTCGGAGTGCGCAGGCCAGCTGCGCCTCCTTTTCGAGGCGACCAGGGGAATCGTCGCCCTCCCGACACTTCAATATAAAACGCCCGCCCCCTGAATCAACGCAAAAATTCTGGCTCAATACATTGCTCGCACTCGCAACACGCCAGATCGAATTTGCCGCAGTTGTGGAGGTTAAATAAAAACGACGGAGTAGCGCCGAAATTCTCTCCTCCCAGACTGAATCGCCCACCGGTGCGAACGAAGATTTTGCAATAGAGAGATTGTTGGGTTCAAAAATTTCCATCGCTTGGTTTACCCGCGGGATGGGGTACCGATTTCTCGTCCTAGAAACGGTCCCCACGCCGCCTCTGGTAAGTGAACCGGTCCATAAACCTCCGGATTTCCCCATATCGTATCCTTTACCCAATTCCGGTTCTCAATCCGCCAGACCCGCGCATCTCTAAACGTATCGCAAACCGTATCGAATTCCGCTTCCGTCATTGAGACGTATTTCAACCAGCGCTCGAGATCTCTACGAGGCTTTACGTGGTCGTATTGTCGAACCATCTCAATACCCTTTTCTCGCGTCATGACACCCGATCGGATATCTTTACAGCTATGATCGCTGCCCCGCCCATACCCGAATTTTATGAACTTAAGATAGTCGTGAATCCCGTTTTCGTGCATGTCGTCTAAGTTTGAAATCAATCGGTAAGTCCGCTCAAACGGCTGTTGGGCGGGCTTCCAACCGTACTTTTCCATGACGACCTTGGCATTATAGTTACCATCCCAGTCGACAAAGTTGGCCAAATGCAGTCCTCTCACCCCGACCTCGGCAATCTCATCATCCGAAGGATATTGCGCCCAAAGCAAATCTTTTGCAGTGAGACCTTCTTTGAGATCCGAGCGATTCAGCTTTTCTAATCCCTCATCGGTGAAATCGTCCCAATCATACCCCCGCAAACAATGTTCCAAGCGATCTTTGGCCGTAAATTCAACAAAGTCGTTTAGAGAGTACATTCCCCCCAGGAATTGAAAGCCATGTTCTCCCCATAGCATCAGTGGTACTTTATACCGAACGGCTACTTGAATAGGAGTGGTGTAAATTCCGCAATGGGCGTGCCAATTGTTATCTCCTTGCAAGCGAAATCCGATTCGATTCATTTTAATCAGCACATCGACGCTGGGCCGTACGATGACATGGTCGCAGTCAAATAACTCGCGCATCCGGTTTAAATCGTATTCGCCCTCAGGAAGGTAGTTATTTCCGTGATACGTGACCAAAAGGGGTTTTAATCCGAGCTCCTTTACGGCGACGTGTGTTTGATAATAACTGTCCTTTCCGCCGCTGACCGGAATAACGATATCGTAATTGCTGGTAGACCGGTATTCCGCGACTGTTTCTTGAAGAATCTTCCAACGATCCTTCCAGTTGACCTGTTTCTTTTGATCCGCCACCCGGCAACCAGAACAGACTCCATTTTCATCAAAAGTCAAAGGCGTGGCCGCGACTCCTGGATAAACACAACGCGTGCAATAGCGCATCTTAAGCTCCTTAGCGAATCAAAGACGTACGTCGATACCGGCGCGTTGCAATGCCTTTTTTCCGGCCCGATCCGACAAATCTTTAAAGTGCCAGATATTAGCGGCAGCCACTGCCGAAGCGCCCGCGCGGATGCCGTCTGCATAATGTTCATAGCGACCCACTCCGCTGCAAGCGATCACCGGAATTGTCGTGGCTTCGGAAACTTTTCGAATCAAGTCAGTATCGAATCCCAATCCTGTTCCGTCCCGGTCAATACTCTGAAGCAAAATCTCGCCCGCCCCGTTGGCCTCGGCTTCGTGTGCCCACTCTTCGGGTTTCTTGCCGGTGGCTGTCTTCCCGCCGTCAATATACACCTCTGTCGCACCGTCGGGATGCCTTAAACAATCAACGCTTACGACGATGGCCTGACTTCCAAACGTCCGAGCGCCTTCACTGATAAGCGACGGGGTGCGCAAAGCTTGTGAATTGATACTGATCTTATCGGCGCCCCGTTGCAAACGAACCCGCATGTCTTCCAATGTCCGGATGCGGCCTCCCCAGGTAAGCGGCATAAAACAGGTTTTGCTGACTTCCGAAATAATTTCCAAGGAATCGACAAAGCCTTTCACCTTATGGTCTTCACGATTCTGGCCGAAGGCCTCCCCTTGGCTAATGTCGAGGTAGATAAGCTCGTCGACGGTCCAGTGGTTGAAGCGCTTTACCTCATGAATAGGGTTTCCAATAATCTGATGAATTCGAAAAAGCTCGCTCCGTACCAAAAGACCGTTCTGAAGAAGAAGAACCGGAATTAAACGCTTTTTGAGCACGCGGTTACTTTCTCACTCCAGTTTTTGAGCAGCGTTATCCCTGCTTTATGGCTTTTTTCCGGATGGAACTGCGTCGCATAGAGGTTTCCCACTTCGACGCTCGCGGCGAAGTCCAGACCATACGAGCAAATTCCGCTTACCACCGTTGGATCATTCGGTGAAAACACGTAGCTATGCACGAAATAAAAAGTCTCCTTGCTGGGAAAGCCGGTATAGAGCCCGTTTGGGTGGATAAGGCGCACGTCATTCCAACCCATATGTGGGACTCGAAGCTCACCGATCGCAGCGGTCGGAGCGATCCGGCGCACCTCTCCGGGGATCCAGTTCAAGCCTGCGTGCTCGCCATACTCGAAACTGACGGTGGCTAGAAGCTGCATACCTAGGCAAAGACCCAGAAAGGGTTTGCCCTTCACGAGAACTTCATCCGCGAGCTTATCGATAAAGCCCCTTTCGCGCAGATTTTTCATACCGTCACCAAAAGCTCCCACTCCTGGTAGAACGATTCCATCGTATTCCTTGAGATCGCTAGGAAGCGAAACCGCGGCGGCATCCTGGCCAATGGCGGCGAACGCATTCAGGACCGACCTCAGGTTACCCATCCCATAGTCAACGACGGCGATCATTGGCAGGAGTTGTTACTTCCCGTTCGACAGGGCTGGTGAGGTCCGACCAACAAAAGTGGTCGCCGTGTTTTAGTGGACGCACGACTTCTTGCCCAATAAGTTTCCCTATGTCAAAGGGGGAAATCGCGTCGCGAGGTGCGGGCCGCAAGACATCGATCGCCTCGCGCGTCAAAATAGTTCCTACTGGCAGGGCCCTAGAAGCGCGTAGACAACGGCGCTGTACGACCACCGTTTCCTGTTCATTTCCTGCCACAAACTTCAGTCCGCTTCCTAATGCCCTTTCTAGCTCGCGAGTCCGGTTGACCATTTCTTCCCAGGATTTTGGATTCATCGAAAAAGGATGATCCGGACCGTCCCGACCATTGTCGTCTGTGAAATGCTTTTCAATCAATCGAGCCCCTAACGTCACAGCCCCCAAGACGGTGGAGTGGCCCGGGGTGTGATCAGAAAGACCTAGGAAAAGGCCTGGAAACAACGTTTGGAACAATTTAAGCGCGTTGAGGTGGATGTGGTCAAAGTTTTCCAAACTGCCGGTATAGCTTGTATTGCACTGCATCAAAGCTAGCTTCTGGTTGTGGGACAGTATGGCGCTCACCGCTCGTTGCACGTCGGATACGTCCGAAGCTCCGGTGGCTAGAATGACGGGTTTCTGTTTCATTGCAATCTTTTCAAGGATTTCGATCCAGGTAATATCTCCGGATCCAATCTTGAATACGTCCATATAGGAATCCAGCATGTCGACCGCTTCCAGATCGTAGGGGGCGGAAAAAAACTCGATCCCTTCTTTCTCACAACACTCCTTTAACGCTTCTGTCCACTCCCAAGGCAAAGATGCAGCCTGATACACCTCGAACACCGATTTCTGCCATCGAGCTTGATGGGACAGCTGCTTACC
>JBBSDO010000233.1:0-4563 GCA_038241515.1 Elusimicrobiota bacterium
AGGCTTGCACCCGCATGAAGTACTGGGTGTTTGGGGACAGGCCAGTCAAAGTGGCGGAGGAAACCGTTGCACTCTTGGATGTGAGAGAACCGAAGCTAGAATCGGTGCTTGCCTCGACTACGTATAAGGTGCCTGCCGGGTTGCCGTTTGTCCCCCAGTTGGCCGTAATTTGGCTTGTGCCGATATTAGAGGGTGCAGCCGGGGTGGGGTCGTTGGCCCAAGTAGCGATCGAACCCAGGTCCGCATAGGCAGAACTTCCACTGGGGTTTGAGGCATTGACTTCCGCGTAATAGAGCTTATTGGGTCCTAAGGCTGAAAAGACGAAAGAAGTTACAGTCACGGTCTGGGTGATATTGCCTGCGATGCCGTTTGTTGCCGGGTTGGGAGCCGAGGAGAGAACCACATTGTACTGGGTTCCGGCCGCATTGCCATTCGTGCTCCAATTAGCCTGGATCTGGCTGGCACTGACCCCTGTAAAGGAAGCCACTCCCGGAACAGCTGGGGGAACCCCTAATGTCGCGGCCGATGGCAAATCGATGAAGCTGTTTAAGCGGCCGCTTTGGTTGGAGGCTTGTACCCGCATGAAGTACTGAGTGTTGGGGGACAGGCCAGTAAAAGTGGCGGAAAAACTTGTTGAGGTCCTTGAAGTGAAGGCTCCGTAGCCCGAATCGGTGCTGGCCTGAACCAAATAAGACGTGCCGGTAGGATTTCCATTCGGGCCCCAGTTCGCGGTGATTTTGTTCTTGCTGACATTCGAAGGGGCGGCGGGAGTGGGGTCGTTAGCCCAAGTGGCCACTGAGCCCAGATCCGCATAGGCTGAATCGCCGCTCGGATTGCTAGCTCTGACAGCGGCGTAATAGAGCTGATTGGGAGCCAACGCCGAAAATACAAATGAGGTCGCGGTGACGGTTTGAGCGGTATTGCTAGATACTCCGTTAGCGGAGGGATTAGGAGCGGTTGAAAGGATGACAGTGTATTGGGTGCCCGCGGCATTTCCATTGGCGCTCCAGTTCGCCTGGATTTGGCTGGCACTGAGGCCCGTAAAGGAAGCGACACCGGGAACCGCTGGTGGCACGCTCAAAGTCGATGTGCTGGGCAAGTCAATAAAAGCGTTGGAACGGCCACTCTGGTTTGTGGCCTGAATCCGCATAAAGTATTGGGTATTGGCTGATAGACCCGTCAAGGTGGCTGAAAAGCTCGTGGAGCCTTTTGATGTAAAAGAACCATACGAGGCTTCGGTGCTAGCTTGAACTAAATAAGTTGTGCCCTGCGGATTGCCATTCGAGTTCCAATTAGCAGTGATTTGGCTTGTTCCGATATTTGAGGGAGCTGAAGGGGTGGGGTCGTTGGCCCAAGTAGCGACCGATCCCAAATCGGCATAGGCCGAAACGCCGTTCGGATTACTCGCATTGACGGCTGCATAATAAAGCTGATTTGGAGCTAATGGGGTAAAAACAAATAAAGTCGATGAGACAGTTTGGGCGATATTTCCCGGAAGGCCATTCGTGTTGGGATTTGGAGAGGTTGAAAGAATCACGTTGTATTGCGTGCCTGCAGCGTTGCCGTTGGCATTCCAGTTAGCCTGAATCTGACTCGCACTGATCCCAGTGAAGGAACCGACGCCTGGCACAGCCGGGGGAACTCCTGAGGTCGTGGTGGGGGCCAAACCGACGAAGTTATTGGTAAGCCCGGTCTGGTTCGAGGCCTGAACACGCATAAAATATTGGGTATTGGCCGCGAGACCCGTCAACGTAGCTGAGGTACTGATCGAACTTTTGGAAGTAAAAGAACTATAAGTTGAATCACTGCTGGCCTGAACTAAGTAGGAGGTTCCGGGAGGATTGCCATTCGTGCCCCAGTTAGCGGTAATTTGACTTGTGCCAACGTTGGAGGCGGGAGCCGGGGTGGGATCGTTGGCCGAAGTGGCAATCGAGCCCAAACTTGTATAGGAAGAACTGCTGCCTGAGATGCCGGCGTTGACATCGACGAAATACAAGGTATTTGAGGCCAGTCCCCCAAACACCGCCGATGTCGAAAGGGTATCTGTCGAAGAATTTCCCGCAGCACCGTTCGTACTAGGGGACGCAGAAGTTGAAATAACGGCCGAATAATTCGTGCTCGCCGAATTCCCGTTGCTTGTCCAATTCGCTTGGACCGAGTTCGCGCTCGTATTCGAGTAAGGAAGAGCCCCTGGCGCCGATGGGAGAGCAAAAGCCTTCACCGGGCCCATGGACAACACGAGCCCAGTCCATAAGAGTATCCAAGAATTAAAAAGCTTTTGGACCGACTGGTGCATAATTTCCCTGTTTAAAACTTGTGCGTCAACGAAATGCTGTACGAGTTCCGGTGATACGTCGATGTGCGGCTCAGCCAGATTTCGGGTGTAATCAAGGTCCGTTCTCCGATTGGAATGGGGACGCTGATTTCTAATTCATTGATAAATTCGGCATTACTGTTTTTTTCCTTCCCAACGCCTGGAAGGTAACGAAATTCGAAATGAAGGCCGGGGGGTATCCAAGTCGAAAACTGGATGACCCCTTGATGGGCTATATATTGTTGGGGACTGTAATAGTTAGGGCTGGTGAACTTCATAGTGTCCGCTTCGAAGTGATACCCCAAACGAAGCGGAGATCCCGGATTCAGTCGCCGCGTTACTTCCGCCTCCCCGGTATATCGTTCATTACCATCCGTAAAATTTCCGTACTTGGTTCGGGCGCTCATACGCCAATACCCTTCCTGATTCCAGGTAACCACACCGCGGATAAATCGATCGGCAATCCCGGCGTTGAGAGCGGCGGCGGTGTCATACAGAGCCCGACCCCCTTCAATATCGGAGTAAAAATTATCCGTCCATTGCGAATGAAAATTTCCGTTAGCCGTGTACGTCCTTTGGTCGGATCCTGCGGATAGGAACTGGGCCATCCCGCGCAAAGAAAATGTGTGGTAGAGGCCGATCCGCTCTTCTAGAGTCGCGCCCACGCCATCTTGAGTGACCGTCGGTACGCCTTTTTCGCGAAAGGATCCGTGCATTTGCTGAAGCCCAAAACGGGCGCGTCCAACATTCCACAGGGTTAAGGTCTGACGGAAAACGTAATCTGAGCGATCCCGATTGTCCTCTTGATAGAGAAAGCCGGGGCTCCAGACCGGGCGCGCCGCTGAATCGATAATCCCCAAATACTGGCGAGCTTCAGGATTTTCTTGAATCTCCAAGGAGCGATAAACTAACTTTCTTGACGTGGCCAGGTCCCGAGCGGCGTAATAGATTCGCGCTTCCTCGGCCAGATAAATCCGTTCATTTCCCACGCCACTCGCTTTTAACTCCGCAAGCTCGCTCGAGGCCTCATGCAGACGCTCTTGCCACGCCGATTGGCGTATTAATGTCGTGTACATTTTCAAAAACGGATTATGTTCTTCGAGCGCCTGAAGCAATTGCTTGCCGTTCCATTCGCGGGCCGGCTCGTATCGCGTCAGCAATTGCGGATCTCTATTTTGCATATTGAGGCCAAAAAAGGACTGATTGAAACTGATGGGGAATGCTTTCCGCGATGCATTGATGTTGACGGAGGCGGCGTCTTCAGAACTTGGCAAACCCAGACCGCCAAAGTCGCCTTCGGGATAAGCAAAGGCCGTAGGCAAATAGCCTAGGCGCGCGGTCATTTTTCGCTTAGAGCTTTCGTGGTCAGCATCAATCCGTCGAATCCATTCTTCTTTTGTTTCGTAGCGTTTCTCAGCGGCGATCCATAGCTTGTTGATGAGAAAAAGGCCCTTTCTTCCGTCGGGGTCCACTTCCACCCGCATGTGCGCCAGATCCCCGTGAGCTTGCATTTCCCAGCGGCCATTTTTCGAGTAGTCTTGGAGCTGAGTCCAAGAGGCATAGCCGGGTAAGTTTTTGTCGACGTTGACGAGCGGGACAAACATCGTGGCTTTCAAGTTATAGCGCTTGAGGATGGGATCGCCGTAAACAAAACTGTCCAGGCGTGCATCGTCGAAAGTAATCAGAATAGGCTTATGCGGGAGATCGGTTTTTTGATTAATCCAGTGCCCCATTTCGACGGTCGTAATTGGCGTGAATCCGGCGTCCCGAATGGCCCGCATATGGTTGTCAAATGTCGTCGTGGTGTTATGCACCGAATAGGCCAGAAGGGGATCCTTGTCGAACGGAGTCAGTCCGTGATATAGAATCACGGGTACGACCACGTGGGGTGTGTCATGGATCATGGCTTTGAGAAGCCGGGCGCTCTCGTGCGGTTCACCCAGGTCGTAGGTGAAGCGCGCCTCCCAAACGGCTAGGTAAGAATCGGTAGGATCTATTTGGCGTGCATACTTGGTAATCTCCAGTGCATTTTTAGGTTCGCCCACGATGTTGTAGGCGTCGATGAGACTCAAGTAGGCGCGCTTGGCGTAAGGGTTCAACCGCAGAATTTCACGATAGGAGGCAATCGCCTCACGCGTCCGTCCCTGGCGGAATGAGATGTCTGCCCGAAACATCAGAGCGCGCCCGTCTCGTGGATTAAGTCGAATAGAGTTCTCCAACGTAGATAAAGCCTTTTGGATTTCGCCGCG
>JBBSDO010000234.1:0-4467 GCA_038241515.1 Elusimicrobiota bacterium
CGCGGGCGCCGCAGCCCTCTTTCTGGCAGCCGCGGGCACCGCCGCCACGAAGTGGGTACGAAAATATCCTGGGTTGAAGAATAAACTTTTTCTCGTCGACCTGTCCCCGGCTCGCGAACCTGTGGTTCCGGCGGAATTTATTGGCAGTTTGACAGGACTTTACCTTAGCGAAAGAAGCATACAAGGGGCGCTTTGGACTTGGTGTACTACCCATCCCGGGCAGACGGAACCTCTAGTAACCTACCTTAACTCGCAAGGTCTGAAAACGACTTTCGCGCTCTCCGTGCAGAACGTCTACATGACGGACCGACTTCATCCGGAGACAGTCCCACCCGAAGGTGACGAACGCCATGAGGATCTCTTCGAAAGGGTACCTAGCCGCCTGGGTCCTCCTAGCCTGCGGTGGGTTCCGACCGCAATTCCTTTAAAGGGCGCCTCTGCTAAAATCGGCTCCCAAACCGTTATCCGCATTATTATGAAGACAGACCGCTCAACACCAGCAAAACGTTGGCCTCTGCGAGACCCCTTCCAATCCCCGGTACGGATTGACCGCTCACTACGAACGAGCAGCTGAAAGTAGGCGCCTAACCCGTTTCCTCGAGCGCCAAATCGAGTTGCGGACCGCCAGGTCTTCTGAAATGCGCGGTGGAAAGAGACATTCGCTCGTCGGGATAGCCGGCTTTTCGGCGGGCGACTTTGAATAAGTCGGCCATGTGATCGGCGTACTCTCCTTCGCCTCGCCCTCGCGTCCCGAAGCGAGAGTCGTAGAGTTTTCCGCCGCGCACCTCCCGGATGCGGTGCAAGATTTTCTCTTTGCTATCGGGCAAATGGGCGTCGAGCCACTTCTCAAATAGGGGCGCCACGGACCCGGGAAGCCGGAGCATCACGCGCCCCGCCCAACGCGCGCCGGCGTCACGGCAGTCTTGCAGGATCGCCGGGATCTCGTGATCCGTGAGGCCGGGGATCATGGGTCCGATCATGATGCCCGTGGGAATTCCGGCCTTTGACAGTGTACGGATCGCTGCGAGGCGCGCATCCGGGTGCGAGGCACGAGGTTCCATGATCTGCGTAAGTTCCCCTCGCAGCGTTGTCACGGATAAGGTAACGCTTGCGCACTGGTAGCGGTGAAGTTCTTGAAGCACATCGATATCCCGTGCGACAAGTTGGCTCTTCGTGATGATGCCCACCGGGTTACGGCACTCCGCGAGAACCTCGAGACAGCCGCGAGTCAACCTAAAGCGCCGCTCCGCCGGCTGATAGCAATCGGTGACCCCGCTAGCGGCGAGCATTTGCGGCTTCCAGCTTTTGGCCAGCAGCTCCTTGCGAAGTAATTGGGGCGCTTCCATTTTTACGAGAATTTTCGTTTCGAAGTCGAGGCCCGGCGAAAATCCGGCGTATTCGTGAGTGGGCCGCGCGTAGCAATAGATACATCCGTGCTCACAGCCGCGATAGGGATTGAAGCTGGCGTCGAAGCCCACGTCGGGGCTGTCGTTGTAGGCGATGATGCTACGCGAGCTGTCTTTGAGGAACTGGGTTCTCGGCGCGGGATCTTCTTCGGTCCAATCCTCATCCCGCTCAAGCTGCACTTTCTCAAAGCGGTTCGGCAAATCCACTGGCGCACCGCGGCCTTTGTAGGGTTCTAAGGGATTTACCAAGGCACACTCACTCTCAAGCCAAAACACAAAGGCCTTTTCGCGCAAAGCCTCAAAGGACGCAAAGAAAAACAAACTTGGAATTTCGACACATTGCGGTCGGATGGGCCTGCCCTGTGGCGCAAAGGATCGACGGAAAAATCCTCAGCAGGGCAGTAAAGAGCCAGTGGAGATTCTCCAGTAAGGTTAGTCATACATCTGTATTATATCCCAAACCTTATTGGAAAAACGTGCTAAATGAGAGGGAAAAACGAGTCTTTCAACAGCTTCTGTTGTATTTGGGACGTCCGATAGGCCCATGCCGCATGAGCTGATCGGGCAAGAATCTTTTGGCCTGTTACTTTTTGCCCCGCCGTTTTACAATAAGAGGGTTCCTCGTACGCGCGAGCGAAACGCGTTCGGACCTCTAATGCAAAAATTATTTTTACGCATCATCGGCATAGTCTTGGCTCCCTGTTTGATCACTGATCCGACGTTGGCAGTTGCACTGTCCCAGCAACAATCGATTGTGGGACGATCAATTAGGGGCTCCTCATCAGCAACCATACCGTTTACCGAACAGGCTTTGGCAGAAGCCGCTCTTAGCACCATCCGCGCTCGTTGGTCAATCCCCCGAGTATTTCTAATACGTACAGTGCTCTTGATGGCTGGTTTTTCTCTTGGGATCCCGCTGGATTCATCGAATCCTGGACCGAAAGACATTCTAGAAAAGGAGACATTCGAGCAGTTCCTGGCTGACCCTCAGAATTCAATCCATCTTGCAAACGAACTCAATGAGGATAAAACGGATTTTCTAACGCAGTGGCTTAGCACACAAGCAAGGCTGGGCACGTTGTCATTAGACATTTCAGATTATGGAGCTGCGTTGGCATGGCTAATACAGCGCTTTCCGTTACGAAAGACAGACGCAGATCCAGCCGGAGAAAAGCAATATCGAATCATTCTCAACCTTATACGTAGAGCCCATATCGTATCTATGCTACCAGCGCCTGTGACACTTGAGGAGAAGGTCTCGATATTAAGAAGCCTATCCGTTTTGGATCAATCTAAAGGTTCCTACTCAGACAAAATTAATTCGGCGGCGAGAACCTTAATAAGTCTTGTTGGGCAAAGATCGGCTGGTGAAATCGCAGGTGTTCTTGAACAAATTCCTAAAGATGAGGCATTTTCGGCTGAACGTCTTGAAATCATTGGCGATGTTGGCATTATGGGCGCTTCGGCGGTAACAGAAGCGGATAGGCAGGGGTGGTACCATCGCGGGCGAAGCTTTGCGAGGCATTACATTGTGTCTGCAAGCGAAGTTGAAAGATCAAGACTTGAAAATTTTGCATCAGGCTTAAAAAGCAGCCTAAGGGCACTTCCCCAAAATCTGCAATTGCCTCTCACCTCCCCAGCCGCCGTGCCAAAAGACCTTAATCGCATACTCGGCGCTGCCTGATCTAATCGTTCCAGATCCAATAAATAAAAAACGGTTACTGGTCCCACCGTCTAGCATTCGAGAATGGCCAGGACGAGCGGCTCAATCATCGGGAGCAAGAACCAACTCGGACGGCGCCGTGAGCAACAGTTCCGCGAGTTAAGGCAAATTGAGGAGACGGCCCAGGGAGCGCCTTCCGGCGGGGAAGCCGCAAAGGAGGAACACCGGCCATCGGGAAAGTCGGCCATCGTGAGCGTCGGCCAACGCAAGGGGCGGCGAGAGGTATTCCGTTTAAAACTGATTACCACTCACCGCATTTCCCGTTGGCCGCCCCACCCGATGGCCGGTGTTCCCGTTGGCCGCCCCTAATCTCTCGGTTAAGGCAGTTTGAAGAGGGTATTTATTATGCCCCCAGTGCGCTTAGACAAGGGAATTCGCCGAACTTTTCAACCGCAAGTTACACACTTCTTCGACTTGGCATGTTGCAGAATGACCACTTTTACATGCATTTTAGCCATTTAGCTTGTAAACTATTTAATTAGCTGTTATACTTTTCAGCATGAATACCTCGATGGAAACCACGTTGACTGACCGGGGACAAACTGCTATTCCGGCGCGCATTCGGAAGCGATTTAACCTAAAGACGGGCCAAAAATTGGCTTGGGTGGATGACGGCGACATCATTTTCGTAACGCCCTTAGCCCGCGATCCGATCGCCGCCTTCCGAGGGTCCAGCAAAAAAGGTCATCTGATAAATGCCCTTTTGAAATCACGGGCAGAAGATGCCCGCTTCTGAAACGTTTGTCTTAGATACCTCCGCTCTTTTCTGCTTAAAAGAAGATGAGCCCGGAGCCGCTGAGGTGGAGAAGATTTTGCGAGACGGCGGAGCGAAAGGCCGAGTTTTAGTCTCATTCATATCATTGATGGAATTTTTCTACATTCTTCAACAGGAGCAAGGAGAGCGGGCGGCTCAAAAGGGTTACCTTGAAATGAAACAGCTGCCTGTCAACGTCATCGAATCCGACGAACAATTAGGGTTATCCGCCGCAGGTATTAAGGCGAGTCACAAACTTTCTGTCGCAGATGCGTGGGTAGCAGCGACCGCGCAACGCCTCCAGGCGACTTTAGTCCATAAAGATCCTGAATTTGAATCGTTGAAAGATTATCTAACCTTGCACCCCCTGCCGTATAAGCCCACCTCAAGAGGATCCGACCGCTGACATCCTGAAAGTTTTAAGCAGAAAGATTCACGGTGTTTAACTTACCAAACTTCCTTTTTTGGAAGGTAGAGCTCGAGAGCGCCGTCCGGCGGGGAAGCGGACAAGAGGAACACCGGCCAACGTGACAGTCGGCCATCGTGAGGGTCGGCCAGCGCAAGGGGCGGCGAGAGGTATTCCG
>JBBSDO010000235.1:0-4467 GCA_038241515.1 Elusimicrobiota bacterium
ACGAAGGCGGCTGACCAAATCACGCTTTATAAGTACGTTCTCAAAAATGTAGCCAGAGAACACTTCAAGGTAGTGACCTTTATGCCGAAGCCCCTTTTCCAAGATAACGGAAACGGCATGCATTGCCACCAAAGTATCTGGAAGGACGGGGTTCCGCTGATGTTCGATAAGAAGGCGACGTATGCGAATTTCTCGCAAATCGGCCTTTGGTATATCGGTGGCTTGCTGAAACATGCTCCGGCCCTACTCGCGATTACCTCGCCGACGACGAATTCGTATCGCCGTCTCGTCCCTGGATATGAGGCGCCCGTGAACCTCGTGTACTCTGCCCGCAATCGCTCTGCGATCTGCCGGATTCCGACCTACTCGAACGAGCCGAAGGCCAAACGAGTCGAATTCCGCGCCCCAGATGCGACTTGCAATCCGTACTTGGCCTTCTCGGCCATGCTGTTGGCCGGGCTCGATGGCATTATCAACAAGATCGATCCAGGCGAACCCGCCGACTTCGACCTGTTTGAAGCAAGCCCTGAAGAGCTGGCAAAGATCAAGACGGTGCCGGACTCGCTCCAAGGAGCTATTGCGGCTCTCGAGAAGGATCATGAGTTCCTCCTTCGCGGGGACGTCTTCACGAAAGACCTGCTCGATACCTACATTACTTACAAAAAGAAGAAGGAAATCGATTACGTCCGGCTGCGTCCGCATCCCGCGGAGTTTCAGCTCTACTTCGACGCTTAGTCACGAAGCCGTTCTACCGTGAGCCCTCTGGGAACCCACTTCCCAGAGGGCCTTTCTTTCAATGCATGGGTTTTTTAACGGCGTCTATAGCCCCCGGACCACGAATCGGAACCGGAACGTAATAGGAAAATTGGTATCATTTTGAGGAACTGTCAGGCGGTATTCATTGTTCTACCGTAGACGTTAACTGACGAAAAAGGAGACTTTTACCATGGCTGAATTACAACTATCTGATGCGAATTTTGAAGGAGAAGTGGTGAAGTCGGACCGCCCTGTATTGGTCGATTTTTGGGCCCCTTGGTGCGGTCCTTGCCGAATGCTTTCTCCATTGGTAGAGGAACTTTCGAAGGAGTACGATGGTAAGGTCAAGGTCGGCAAGTTAAACACCGATGACAATACGCAGGTGGCGACCCGTTTCAAAATCTCGGCCATTCCGACCCTTTTATTCTTTAAAGGGGGGAAGGTGATTGACCAGCTCGTGGGAGTTCACCCGAAACCAGAGATTAAAAAGCGACTGGATTCCATGTTGGTGGGATAGCGTTGGCGCCCGCAGATGCGCAAGACGGCGATCGGCCTCGCTTTTCTTTTGCTGATCGCCGGTTGTAATAAAGGCCACACATCCTCTTCCGCTCAGGCTCCTCCTTTTGAATTAAAAGACTTGTCCGGCAATAAAGTGACTTTGGCGCAGTTCAAAGGCCATCCCGTCATGCTCGATTTTTGGGCGACTTGGTGCGGACCCTGCGCTCTGGCGGCGCCTTACATGGAAGCTTTCTACAAACGCCACATCAAGGATGGCGTCGTGGTTCTGGGCATCGACGTCGACGAGGACCCGTCGCATGTATATGCTTATGTGAAGCGAATGAAGATCGACTATCCCATATTGTTCGCGGGGGACTCCCCGATGCCGTCGCAGTATGGGATTGAGGCATTTCCCAGTTTCATCTTGATCGATGGAGCGGGAAAGGCCGTGCAGATCTTTGAAGGTTTTAGTCCTTCCATGCCGGACTCTTGGGAGGTTGAGCTCGAGCAACTCTTAGCCAAGACCCGCTGATTACCCTCGTAACTTCCATGCCTAGTCTTTACCTGATCGATGCCCACGGATACCTCCACCGCGCCTACCACGCGTTGCCGCCGATGACCAATTCGCAAGGCCAGCCGGTGAATGCTATTTATGGCTTTCTTCGAATGGTAATGAAGATCGTTCGTCAAAACAAGCCGGACTATGTGGCCGTCTGTTTTGATACGGCGGCTCCCACCTTTCGTCATACGGTCTATCCTCACTATAAAGCCACTCGAAAGCAGGCCGATGCCGATCTCGTCAGTCAATTTCCCATCGCTCGGGAGGCAATACAAGCGTTGAATCTCGCCGGTTTTGAAGTCGACGGTTTTGAGGCGGACGATTTAATCGCGCATTTTGCTCGCAAAGGACAAGCAAACGGGTGGGAAGTCGTCATCGTCACCGGTGACAAGGATGCCATGCAATTGGTCGGAAATGGAGTGCGAATACTCAATGAACCCAAAAATTTGGTCATCGATGTTCCTCAGGTCATTGAACGTTATGGAGTGAATCCCGACCAAATTCCGGACGTTTTTTCCTTGATGGGCGACGCCAGCGACAACGTGCCCGGAGTGCCTGGTATAGGCGAAAAGACGGCTATTAAGCTGATCCAAGAACACGGCACGCTTGAACAATTATTGCGCGACGCGCCTTCTCTTACGGGGAAAGTAGGATCCCTGCTTCTTGAACACGCGGATTCCGCTCGTCAAAGCCGGGCACTCGTTGAACTGCGGCACGAGGTGCCGGTGACAATCGATTGGGAGAAATGCGCAGTGCATCCTCCTTCCCCAGAAGTTATTGCTCCCTTTCTGCAGCGGATGGAATTCTACGGCCTGTTAAAGGAGATGCTTCCCACGGCCACCGTGGCCGTCGACACTTCCAAACGGGATTACCTCACGATTTGGACGGAAAACGAGTTGATCAATTGGCTGAGTGGCGCTGCCGGTGCAGAGAGGCTCGCCGTCGACGTTGAAACGACTGGGCTGAACCCGCTGCGATGCGCCTTGATCGGAATTTCGCTCTCCTACGAGGCCGGCGCCGCTTGCTACATTCCGGTTCGTCATCAAGATTTGCAGTCTCCAGTGCCAATGAGTCTCTCGCTTATTCAGAAGCACCTTGCGCCTCTTTTTGGAGGAGAAAAACCTAAGATCTATGGCCATAATTTGAAATTTGATTCGCTTGTTTTGAAGCGGCACGGTTTTCCGATCGGAAGATTGCATTGCGATACGATGGTGGCCTCCTATGTCCTAAATCCTTCGAGAACGAGTCACGGTCTCAAGGATTTGGTACTCGAATTGGTCCATGAGCCAATGACTTCGATCGAACAGCTGATTGGTAAAGGAGCCAAGCAGATTTCAATGGAACTCGTACCGGTCGCCCAAGTGGGTCCGTACGCCGCCGCTGACGCTGACATGACACTTCGCTTGGCCGAGCACCTCGAAAAATTAATTCAAGAAAAGGATCTAAGCCGCCTGTTCTATGAAATGGAAATGCCGCTCGTTGAGATTTTGGGGACGATGGAGGAGTCGGGGGTTCGAATAGATCGTGAGTATCTAAACGATTTGGGTCGAGAGTTGCGCGGAGGCATGGAGAGTCTTGAAAAGCTTATTTTCGAGCTAGCAGGCGAAAAATTTAACATTAACTCGCCAAAACAATTAGCCACGATATTGTTCGAAAAACTCAGTCTACCGGTATTAAGGCGAACGAAAACGGGCATTTCCACGGATGAGGAAGTGCTTCAAAAGCTTTCAGCGCAGCACCCGCTGCCGAAAGCCTTAATGGATTTCCGTGAACTCCAAAAGCTCCATTCCACCTATGTGGAAGGCCTGCAAACCGCTCTTTCGGACTCGAGTGATCGGGTCCGGACAAGTTTTAATCAAACCGTCGCCGCCACGGGACGCCTCTCGTCTAGCAATCCCAATCTGCAAAACATTCCAATCCGAACTGAGCTGGGTCGAAAAATTCGCAAGGCCTTCATTCCGAAAGCGGGAAGCTGTTTGGTCTCAGCGGATTACTCTCAGATCGATTTAAGAATGCTGGCCCACATATCGCAGGATCAGACTCTGATTGAGGCTTTTCGAACGGGAGAAGATGTGCATACCACCACCGCTTCAAGCATATTCAATGTGAATCCCACCGATGTCACGCCTGAGCTCCGACGCGTGGCCAAGTCCATTAATTTTGGGATCGTCTACGGTATTTCTGCTTACGGCTTGGCTCAACAACTTCAGATCACGGCGGAAGAGGCAAAAAGCCACATCGAACGTTATTTTATTCGCTACCCGGGAGTTCGAGTGTGGATCGATCAAACTCTTAAAGAGGCGCGCGAGAAAGGCTATGTACGGACTCTTTTGGGGCGGATTCGCTATTTACCGGAAATCCTATCTAAAAATGGCTCCATACGGGGTTTTGCGGAACGCATGGCCATGAACACTCCTATTCAAGGAACGAGCGCTGATATTATTAAAGTAGCAATGATTTCGCTCCACGGTGCGCGGGCGCGCAACGACTGGTCTGGTGATATGTTGATCCAGGTTCATGACGAGTTACTCTTTGAAATTCCGGAAAGCCATCTTGCTTCATCGCTCAAAACGATCAAGCACTATATGGAGCATGCTATACCTCTATCGATTCCCGTGGTGGTGGACCTAAAAAAGGGTGCAAACTGGGCAGAG
>JBBSDO010000236.1:0-4466 GCA_038241515.1 Elusimicrobiota bacterium
ATCGTCGTGGCCTCCTCTGGCTTTATTTGATTTCTCGCTGAAACCATTAAAGCGACTGTGAGGCCATGACTTCAATTGCCACTGAGTTTAGGAAACTTCCCGGGTGAGGGTGGTGTTGATTTACATCAGACGTAGCCCGCACGTGATTATTCGCAATCGCTGGTATCAGAACCGTACCGATAAGGGAGCACGGACTTACAACGTTCTGACGAGCCTCGTGAATACGCTCTTTCTGCAAAAACGAAATCCAGTGAAAGAGTTGAAGAAGGTTTATCTGCTGCAGCGCCAGCAAGCCCTTAGGCATCCGGAGCACCGTTCGCCGACCATGTTTAGGGCCTAACACCGCCCCCACCCGCGGCTCTCTCCATTGCGGAAGCGCTGGTCTCCCGCCGTCCGCCTAACGGCGTCCCGCGCGAGGGATTTTGGGGAGCTACCAAAGAAACTCGTTACGAAGCAAATCAGCATAAAAGCGTTTCTAAAACAAGGATTAGCCATGATTGACAATCATTGATAATCCTGATATGCTTAAGCAGGCTCAAAAAGGAGGCGATGATACCGATGAATGTGAATCTTACCCCTAAGTTAGAGAAGTACGTGCATGAGAAGGTAAAGAGTGGCCGGTACAATTCCGCCAGCGAAGTGCTCCGCGAATCCTTGCGGACCCAGCTGGAACAGGAAGAACGCCGCAAAGAAATCAATCATTTGATTGATGAAGGAATCGCTTCCGGTGAAGCGATTGATGGAGAGAAGGCGTTTGCACAAATTCGGGAGTACACCGAGAAACGGAAAAAGGAGATCGCTGCTGGCAAAACAAAAACCAAAAAGGCTGCGTGAGCAAGGCTTTCAAACTCCGGCCCGCCGCCCTGGCGGATGTGCGCCAGATTTGGGATTCTTTAGCCAAGAAGGCCGGTGTCGAAGCCGCGGACCGATTGCTGTCCCATTTTCATGACGCCTGCCGGATGCTCGCTGAGATGCCAGGCATAGGACATCGGCGGCCGGATCTAACAGACCGGGCAATGTTATTCTGGACAGTCGGCGATTATTGCGTAATCTACCATCCCGAAACCGTTCCGCTGGAAGTCGAACGCATTATTTACGGCGGGCGCTATCTGAAAAAGGAACTGGCGTAAGAGTCAATCTACTAAAGCAGAGATGCAAAAAAAGTTCAAAATATTCCATTCTGGCTTAATCGGTGTTGGGCGAGCGCCAAACGTCACGGCCTCGACTAACTAACGATGTCCCAAATCAACGCGGAAATCGTCGAGACCTAATGACATCCAAAGAAAGTTTCCATCCCAATACCCTAAAGCTGTCTAAAATACTCCCCGAAAACAAAACAGCCGCTTAAGATAGAATCCGCCGCCTGACGTGACACCTCCTGCCAAAGGAGATACGATGAGACTCATGGGAACTAAAAACGGACGAAAGCAGCATTCTGCAGATCTGAAAGCCAAGAATGCGACTTTGCTCGTCGGATAATTATGCATAGGCACGATCCGAAGCTCTGGTTCAAAATGGCGAGTTGTTGTTCAGCCAGACATTTCCTTTGCGGCAATTCCGATACGTTTCGAGGTCGCATGAACGCCTACTGCCCGACACGCAAGCAAGGCTTTTCGGTTTCTTTAAAGGAGATGGGGCCGATGCCCGACGAAGTCCGGTACTGGATTAAGGGATTTCTGACCGGGAATCAGCCGCCGCGTCCGAAAGATCAAGAAGGCGATCTATTGCCGGAGAATCATCCCACATATAAAAAGTGGGAAAGCAACGTAGCAAAATTCCTGAAGAACGGATTTTGGCATCCGAATTGGAAGGATGTTCAAAATGACCGGTTGGGATTTGCTTTGATGGAATTGAGTATCGAAAACGATCATGCGCGCTCGGCTATCAGGGTCGACTTGTTTTTTGCGGTACCCCTTTTGGTATTGACGGCGATAGCCGCTGCAATATTTGCGATTCCCCAAGGCAAACGGCCACCGATCGTTGGCAGGAAAAAAAGCTTTTGGGAGCGGTTGTGTGAGCCTCCACCGCGTGCTGAATAACCGCCTTCATATCGGATTCTCGATAGTCCTTCTGGCAGGAATGCTGCGGCCTCTCTACGGTGGAGCCGGTGGTCACTCACCGGAATCCAGCCGGGACCCTACAAAATTGAAATTTCCGCGCAGTCGAAAGAAGGAAGCTCTTTGCCCTCAAAAGATTTAGACGGATTAATCAGCGAAGGAGAAGAAAAAACCTTTCGATTAAGCTTCGACCCGAGTGCGAACAGCGCGCTCACTGTCGTAGAAGAATCGTCCCGCTAGTCGGAGAACCCGTTTTTTAGAGAATGGCAGCAGAATCTCGTTTTGTTGCCTTCCAGGCTATAAATACGCTCCTATCGAGTTACTTGAAGGTATGACGATAATTCAGCAACTTTTTAGAGACCCGCTTAGGCGAAAAAAAGTACTTTCATAGGGAGGGAGACAATTACTCCGAAGATGAAAAACCGTAACTGACTTACGACTACGATAATCCTGGTGGTAGTCAGCATTGGATTGTGGCGACCCATAGCGCGAAGGATTCGTTTAGTTCATGGCATATTCCGCTTTGCGCACGAAGAAATTACGAAAGTTAAGAATGGTTTAATCCAATCTCGCCCGGGGGAACTCGACGAATATTACCCTGGCGGTCGATTGAAAGAGCGGAGAGTTACCGAAGGCCCGGCAAAACATACTCGAACGAATTGGTACGAAGGCGGTCAAAAGCAAAGTGAGGTGATTTTTGAGAAAAACCAACTGTTGGTCACCAGGACATGGACGAGTGAAGGAAAGTTAGCGTCTGAAACTGTATATAGGAAGGGCCAAGCGGATGTTGAAAGGGCATGGTTTCCGAGCGGGCAACTCAGCAGCGAAACGTCCTACGACGGGAATGGGCAAACTGTGTTACTTAAACAATGGCAACCGAATGGACAGCTCCGAATGATCGTCGAATTTAAAGACGGGTCTCCATATAAAAGCCTTCAATATGACCCACAAGGTCACAAGATCGGGGAATACCTCATCGATGAAAAGCATTCACGAATCTAATTGTTGAATATCAAACGTGCAGAAAATTAGCGCCCTAACCTGCCCATATTGAGGCAAAAGAACATCATTGGGTTGCCCCCCTCCCCGTAAGCTAGCCCCAAAGTGCGGCTATAGCTTGGCGGTCAGGACCGGTCTGACTGGCTGGATTCTTTTCCTCGTTTAATTAATCGCTTCAACGCAGAAGGCATATAGTATTAGAGGGTTTTGGACAAGACAGACCGGTCCGTTACGGCCTTTACATACCGGTTGGGAGAGTAAATTTCCCGGTTTCTACTCTAAGGGTTGTAAGACACTAAACCCAAGGAGGACGTTAATCATGGATCAAGCAATAGCCCCATTTCTTCCTTTGAAGAGTCTTTTTCGTCGGCTCATGGAAAATTCTTTTCCAGTCCAGTCGAGGAAAAAGGCTCTAAAAATAGAGGGGCTTGCCCTTTCCATGACCTCAACTGGGGAATCAGGGCTAGAAAACCTGAGCAAGGCCGTGTTGACGCCTTTTCCGTTGGCCGAAGTCTCGGAAAGCTTCCGGTGGGGTTAATAGCGGATAGGAGGGCCGCTAGGGGGGCTAAATGGGCCTTGACATGCTGTCGTGTATAACACACAATTTGAAAAACGACGGAATGAATAGCATACCACGCAAGATTTATTACTACGAAACCGACGACGGCAGATGCCCGTTTATCGAATGGCGAGATAGCGTCAAAGACCAAGTGTTTCAGGAGGCCTGGCAAAACCGTTTGATTCGCATCCGATTAGGCAACTTCGGAAAATGTAATACCGTCCGGGAAGGCGTCCAGGAGTTAAAGTTCTTCGTCGGACCCGGCTACCGGGTTTACTTCGCCGAGTGGGGCAAGACCATCGTGGTTCTGCTTTGCGGCGGCGATAAGACCACACAAGGACGCAAGGACATCGAGCTGGCAAAGCAATATTGGAACGATTTTAGGAGGTCCAATCAATGAAACGTGCGCGCAGTCATGAAGACGAATTAAAAAAAACCCTTAAAAATCCCGTCCGCGCCGCGAACTACCTTCGCGTGGCAGCGGAAGACTCAGACAAAAGAGTGTTTCTTCTCGCACTTAAAGATGTCATCGAGGCCCGCGCGAGCATTTCAAAAATCGCTCGGCAAGCAAAACTCGATCGCCGACATCTCTACGTGATGCTTTCCGAAGAAGGAAACCCGGAATGGTTCAGTGTGAACCGGCTACTTAACGCGCTCGGGATTCGGTTAACGTTTACGCCCAAAAGCCATCGCTTGGCAGCCTGAGGATTTAAGGGACCCTTACACTTTGTACCCCGCCAACTCCTAAATCTTCGGGACGAGTTATAAACCGCCACGCCGAATTTTTATCCCCGTTACAACGAACCGCTTGTATTTTAAAGGGTTTTGGACGAGGCAGACCGGTCGGTTAC
>JBBSDO010000237.1:0-4415 GCA_038241515.1 Elusimicrobiota bacterium
CAACGGGAATCCCGAGCGACTGAAAGACCGGGGTGAGCTGACGAGGGAGGTTGTGGTCAAGCAGCCACATGCTGCACTTGCTGGGCGGCAAACTTGAGTACTTCAGGGATGCTTTTTGCAGGAAAGCCTGGATAATCGTCCGCGATTTCCTGGGGTTTCATACCGATGGAAAGACATTCCAAGATTTGAGCAACAGAGATGCGTGTGCCCTTGATAGCGGGCTGTCCGCCCAGCAAATTAGGCTGGTGCACGATCCATTGGAAGCCTTTATACGGTTGAGCTTTCATATTTGCCTCTCATGAAAATTATACGGCAAATAGGCGTGAGCAACAATGAAATTCTACCTCACCCAAAAGCTCACGTAACTTTCTGCGCCGCGGGATTTAAGCGTGAACGATGACGCAATCCCGATTTTGTAGCGCTCGGACTGTCCGCTTGATAGCTGCGGTCCAGGATTCTCCGAGCTTTTGGGTACCTTAGACTTCCCCCACGCCCATTACGCGACAAGGCGCTTGTTCAAAAATCTCTCGATACACAGAGCTCTGCGGAATCTTGAGCAGCTAGCATTGGCAAAAGACATCGCCCCCCTAGATTTCCCAGAACGCCGTAAAATCAACTCGTTCCAGTCATGCCAACCCGGTTCTGTCGGATCCGACTGAACCGGTTGTAAGAATATTTTTCACGCTAACCCCTCTAAGGTATGTAGACACCAAAACTCAAGGAGGAAACAACCGTGGAAAATTCGACCGCCATAACCGATGTAGATCGCATAGCAACCTTACCCATTGATTCCCTACAGCCCAATCCCTGGAATAGAAAAGTCTTTAGTTCTGAAGGACTTGGTGAACTCACCGCCAGCATCAAAGTCAATAAGATTCTCGAGGCCTTAGTGGTTAGACCGATTCCTAACAGTCCTGATCGCTTCGAGATATGTTCCGGTCATCGCCGCTGGCTGGCAGCCCGACAAGCGGGCTTTAAAGTAGTTCCCTGCGTAATCCAGTCGCTAGACGACTCGCAGGTCCAAGCCATGAATTTGGTGGCTAATATCCAACGCGAAGAAATAAGAGGGCTTGAGAAAGCGGCGATGGTCAAAGCCTTCATGGACGCAGACAATTTAACCCAAGCCCAAGTGGCCGGCAGGTTGGGTAAATCGGAAGAATGGGTTACGCATCTCTTAGGTTTTCTGCGTTTATCTACGGATGTCCAGCAAAGACTTCAGGGAATGAACCTTAGTTATGGCCCGCTGCAGGCCATTGTTTCGCTCCCCAATGATGAGTACAAGGCCCAAATCGCCAGGGAGCTTCAGGATGGGATAACAAAACCTGAACACATTGAGCGTCGTGTTCATCAACTCCATAACGGTTTCAAAGCCGCGATGGCGAAAAGAAATAAAAAAGGAAGCGCGGCCTCCCCGCAGGACAAAGCAGAATCGAAAAACCTGGGTACAAACCTCCCAGAACCTCAGGCTGCCAATGAACCAAAAAAGACTCTGCCTAGTCCCCGAGTTCCTCAGTCCGCAGCTGACAGCTATGGAGGCGGTGCTCTGTCCGGGCAGTTAGAAGTTTTGGCTCCGCCCGTTCCAGTGGAGCCCCGGTCCGAGGGTCCAGAACTTACCTCAACGCATCAGCTGGCTACCGCGCTCAAGGATGATTTGGCGGATAACTACCTGCCGGCTTTTGGGCGGGTCGGCGGGGTTATGCGTTCGGCCTTAGATAAGGCCTGGGCGGCGCCGAAGACGCACTTGGTCAAATGGGGCTTGGTTTTCGCGGCCGTGTCTTGGTTGTGGGTTCCTGCCCTAAAAACCATTCATTACGCCTTGACCCGGCTGATGCATGTGGAAGTGAATCAGGTGATAAACCCGCACACGGTTCCTACCCTCGCCACGGCAATGGCGGCTGTTACGGAAGCGCCGAAAACCTTTACGGCGGCCATGCTGACCCAGGTGGCGAGTCCGGCCGGGCTAAAAGCGGAACTGTTGAGCGGAAAGAAAGTCCACTTCACCTGGCAGGGCGTGCCAGGCGCGGCGGGGTACAACTTTTATTCCGCGCGCAGTTGGGAGAAGGAGTATCGCCTCGAAAATAAAAAGCTGCTCACGGATACGCAAGCGTTGTGGCGCAGCGACTTAGGGACGGACGATTACAAATTCACCGTGACCGCTCTCGATGCCAAAGACCACGAAAGTCTTTACGCCGAGCCGGTTGACGTGGACCTGAGGTGAGCGCCATGCGAAAACTTATCAGTCTTTACCTAATCTTGTGTATGGGTGGCTCGGGCCGGGGTGAATTGATCGCGAAGTCCCCCCCTCAACCGGTCCCCAAAATCGCTAAGCCGGCAGCGAATCTTGTCCAACAGGCGCCCCTGTCGACGGTGGCTTCCCGGGGCCCGAGTTCGGAGAGCTCTAAAGATGAGATTCAAGCTCGTGTGAATGCGGCTCCCCTCGTCGCCAACGCCCTGGATGACGTCATCCTGGGGCACGGGCCGTCCGCGCTGCGGCTGGCGGAAGCCGCGGTCGTTGGACAGGCTCTACAAACAAAGGAAAGCGCGGCACCCGCATCGCCTCTTGAAGCGCCAAAGACGGCTGTCTCGGGCGCGGAGGGACCGAGTACTCTGCGGGGTTGGATTGCCGAAGCCCTCCTGCATGCGAGCCCGCTCGACATGGCTATTCTGGGAGGCGCCCAGACCTTCGTCGTAGACGGCCACAGCTGGACAGCGCCCGCGGTTGCGATCAGAGTCCGGCCGGACACCAGCCGCTGGTCGGCGGAAGTGGGAGCCGTCACGCCGCAAGCGACCCCTGGCGATTTTCGCACGGCCGAAGCGAGCTTTGCGAATATCGCCTACCAAGCCCGCGTGGGTTCGCTGTACGAAATTCATGTGATCGGCGAATACGCTTTTTATAAGAGCCACCGGTCTCTCATGAGCGCAGACATAGGCTTCGGTGTATCGATGCTGCACGTGACGAGCGAGATCAAAGTCACAACCATGAATAGCTTCCCGTGGAACGGAACTCTCTATTCCTATCCATCGACGACGGTACACGAGGTCCGCCGTTTCGCCTTCAGTCCTTTGCTACGTTTGGGTGTAAATTTGTTCCCGGAACACTTCTTTTCGGGCAGGGTGGATATTGCCTACGTGGGGTACGGAAATACGGTGAGCCCTGAAGGCTTCGCGGTGGATTTGGGAATGTCGGGGTGGATGATTAGGGAGATGGTCGCGTGCCGATTTTAATGAACGGCGGGCGGCAGGACTGCGTTCGGCGAGGTGGCGTTCGGCAAGACTGCGTTCGGCGCGAGAGGCGTTCGGCTAAACGTCGTTCGGCCGAACGTCGTCAGGTCGAACGCCATTTTGCCGAACGCCTCTCAGGCCAAGGAGTATTTCACTCGCTTCGAAACGGAA
Organism: Elusimicrobiota bacterium; assembly: GCA_038241515.1. Lineage (GTDB taxonomy): Bacteria > Elusimicrobiota > Elusimicrobia > 2-01-FULL-59-12 > 2-01-FULL-59-12 > JBBSDO01. The sequence continues at coordinate 3,394 of JBBSDO010000237.1, forward strand.
AAGGATCAGCTAAGCGGCTCGCTTCAGCCGCGGGTGGTTTTTACCGCTGTTCTTCGTCGCAACCGCCAAGCGCAGGCCAAAGACATCCAAGAGGTGGGTTAAAGTCTGGATCTCTGGGTTGCCGCCCTTGGATAGCATCTTGTGCAGATTCGATCGATTCAAGTTCGTGATTCTCGCCATCTTTCGCATTCCACCTCGTGCCTGCGCCACATTCTTAAGCGCTGATAGGAACAGACCCTCATCGCCTTCTTCCAGGGCTGTATTTAAATATTCCGCAGCATCTTGGGGATACTTCAGTGTTTCAATTAAGGTGTCATGCCACGGCTTCAGTTTCATTTACGCCTCCTGTTCGTTACTCCTTGTCGACGTCCCGTACCTTGAGAAGTATTTGGCGGAACAGTCCCGCGATCGGTTCGGCGGGGCGGGATCGGCAGCCATGAACTCATCGGCTGCGGGTCCCGTTCGCTCTTCCTTTTCGACAGGACCTGCCGCGATGAACTCATCCGCGGCGGGTCCGATAATCGTCCCAATACTCTCGCGCTTTCCGTATATCTTTATTTTGTTTGTCTTTATCCCCTCCACAGAGCAGGATCACTAGCACGCCGCCGTCTTCACCATAATAGACGCGGTATCCCGGTCCGAAATCAATTTTAAGCTCGCATAATCCTTCACCGAGTGCTCTCCAGTAACCGGGGTTACCGGTTTTTTCGAAACGTTCAAGGCGTGTCGCGATCACCGAACGCCCTTTTTTGTCTCGTAGCTCTTTAAACCATCGGTCAAAGGGCTTTCGTCCATCTTGTGTTTGATAGTTCAGTAACCTTCGAAGTTCATACTCCATTCAAGACTCCCTTCTCAGGGTATGTTATAACATACCACTTGTCAAGTCCCCCTTTCTACGCCTTGAGTCCTTCGCTACGACGAGCGTCAGCCGGTTCACGAATCGTCCGAAATCTGGAAGGGAGGATGCTTCCTACGTGGGATAAGGATCCGGGGTGGATGATTAGGAAAATGGTGGCGTGCCG
>JBBSDO010000238.1:0-4331 GCA_038241515.1 Elusimicrobiota bacterium
TATCTCCCACGTCACTTCGCCCTCAAGCCGCACTTGCGCCTCCAAAATCCGCTCCAAACTCGCCTGCGTCCATCCTCCTGTCGGCGGCTTCAAACTATAGACGTACTCTTCCCCGATGGCTCGGATTTCCCGCAGGCGATACCGATAGGCCAGCCGAATATCCGCTACGCTGAACGAACCGCCGCCGGGATGGTTGTGAAGGATTTGGGAAAGCTCGCGCCAGTCGTCAAAGTTGTAGGTTCGGTATTCTTGATCGACCACTCGGGCATGATCCAGGTACACGAGAGACAGCGCGCGCTGCCAGTTCGCGATGTGAATCGCGTAAAAATTTCGATTCAAAACGAGGACATCGGCTGACATTGGCGCTTCAATTCTAGGCGATAAATCGATTTGATGTCAATTTAAGCGCAATTTCCAGAAATTTCATCGCGCGTGTCTAGAAATGTAACATTGTAAGGATACCCTTGGAACATGAGAAAAGTAACCGCTATTACCCTCGCCCTATTTGGAGTATTGAGAGCCGCCTCGGCGAAAGAAACCACCCCACCAGCGGAGCCGGTCACCCTAGCCTCGATCCAAGCCAATCCGCTCATGCTCTTGCCCGGCATGGACCATTCTATAGGAAGGCCGTCTGTTTCCATTGTGAAGGAGCTTCCCACGCAGGTTATCGCCGAAGTTACGAACTACCCGAATCCATTTGATTCCCGAAAGCCGGGCCTCGAGGGCCAAACCACGATTGAATATTGGCTCGCGCAAGACGCGAAAGTATCACTCCAGCTTTATGACCTGCTCGGAATGCGGGTTCGCGGCTGGACGTTTGCCCCTACGGCGAGTGGCGCCCGCGCGGGAGTCAACCGTATCCTATGGGACGGAACCGATGAGTCCGGGCGAAAAGTCTCCAAGGGCGGCTATCTCGCCGAAATTCAAGTGGAATCCCCCCAAACGACCGCTACCGTTCTCCGAAAAATTGGCGTCATCCACTAAACCAGCTGTCAGTTCGCAGACATCAGTGGGCGGCCACGTCCTTCTTGATATGATTTTGGCTGTCGGTTAGAATCTCGAAAATGGACAAAAAAGAAGCCAAAAAACTGGGAGCTTGGATTTCATTATTAGGAGGGGCCTTTTTTGTACTTGCCGCTCTTTCCGCGATTTACGTGGCCTTTTTCATGAATCCGCAAACCGCTACGTCCGCTTTGTTGTTTTTAGCCCACCTCGGACATAAAAATTAACACTCCGTTAACCTTAGCTTAATACCCCCGTAACAATGAAGGGCTAGACTCAGAGAGCGATGATGCCCGAAAGAACTATGTCCCCGCTGCTGGATCTGATGAGACAAGAGACGGTTCAAAGCGTCGTCCATGACCTGCGTACGCCGATCACCGTAATCAAAGGCTACTTGCACGTCCTTTTGAGCGGAGTGGTAGGTCAAATGCCGGATGAACAAAAGCAGCTCATCGAACGCTCAGTAGGGCCCCTGGAGGATCTGATCCTCTTAACAGAGAACCTTCTCCAGTCCGTCATACTCGACAACGGCGGTTTAAAGCTACACCTGGCGGCAACCGATCTGGACCTTCTTTTGGCTGAGACAATCGAATTTTATCAACTGCCCTTTAAGCAACGAGAGATGGACATTTACCGCGAAGGAAATACGCTGGGGCTTCAATTGATGGCGGACGGTTTCTGGCTCAAGCGTGTTCTCCACAACCTCATTTGGAATGCCTACAAATTTACTCCCAACGGCGGGAAAGTCAGCCTGCACGTCCGTCATTTGGCCGAGGGAGTGGACATCATCGTCCAAGATACCGGCCGCGGCATCCCCATAGAAAAACTAACGAGCATTTTCGAAAAGTTCGCTCAGTCGGCTCCGTCTGCCGACCGCAAATCGGGGGCTGGCCTTGGCCTTTGGATCTGTAAACGCGTGATGGAACTTCACGGTGGAACCATACGAGCCGACTCCTCGTCCCAAGGCAGCCGCATCATTCTCTTCCTTCCGCGTACCTGCATTCTTTAGACCCATTAAAAAACTGGGCCTTCCGGGCCCTTGACACCTAGGACTGCCAGCTCTATACTCATTGTAGCCATGAGATTCTTTCGCCTCATTCTGACCCCACTTCTTTTGTGCTCGTTTTGGATTTCCCAAACTCCCATCCCCGCGGAGTGTCAGTCGCCACTCGTTATGCCTTCCGCGAGAGCCCTTTTCTGTCACATGCCCTGCTGCAAATCCGTACCGATGCCGAGCTGCCCGCATATGCGTTCCGGGAGTGCGCCGCATGATCAAATTGCCTCTTCGACGATTGTTGAACCCTCTCTTCAGATTGCCCATATTTTCGGACACGCATTTATTATCAAGCCCGGGAGCGCTTTCCGCCCAGTACGTTACCTGATTCAAGGTTTACAAACGTTACTTCTAACAGCTCCTCGACTTGGCCGGTCTCCTCCGCCTGATTCCGCTCTTCTGTCCGCCTAGTCCAAGCCAAAATCTGATTCTTTAATCGTCGTCACCGCCCAGGGAGGCGGTTCTTATGTTCAAATCCGTATTTATAAGCACCGGCCTATTGGCCGTCCATCTGGTTTCCTGTTGGGGCGCTGAGCCCTTATCTCTGCCGGCTGTCCTGCTGCAGGCACGGGACCATAATCCTGACATCCAAGCAGCCCGACAGGCTTGGAAAATGAAGTCGGCAGAAATTCGCCCCGCAGGAACATGGGAAAATCCAAGGTTTTCCTTTGCCGATGAGGATTTCCCCTCGGGCGTAACGGGCGTTAGCGCGGAAAAGATCCGGCATTATCGAATTGAGCAGACGATTCCTTTCCCAGGAAAACTCTCCAATGATGCGCGGATGAAATTTCATGAAGCGCTGATTGCTGAGGCGGAATTTCGGACAAAGATCCTGGACGTTTTGCGCGACGTCCGCCTGCGTTATTACCAGTTATATTTAACAGACCAGAAAATTGCGCTCGCAGGACAAAGCGCGGATATCTTGAAAGACGCCCTTCGGGCAGCGCAGACGCGGGTGAGTTCCAATCAAGCCTCTACCTCAGATATCTATATGGCGCAGACGGAGTTGGCCAAAATGAAAAATGAACTATTCCAACAACAACAGCAGCGTCGCCTGATCCAAATCGAACTGAATACGCTTTTGAATCAAGGCACGGGCACCTCTCTGGGTCAGCCCCAAGCACCGGAACTGTCGGACATCCCTGTAACCCTGTCTGACCTGGAGAAGATAGCGCGCCGCAATGACCCTACCTATTTATCTGCGGCACACGAAGTCAATCATGCTCGCGCGATGGTGCGGCATAATAACTTCGAATTTGCGCCCGATTTCGGAATCATGTACGAGCGGGAGGAGTCACCCAACGGCCCCGCGGGCCGGGTGCTCGGATTTTCGGTGAGTTTCCCCCTTTGGTTGCAGCGGCCGTGGGGTTTAAGACAGAGCGCCCACGAGCATATGGCGGAGGCGGAAGCCCGCTCTCAAGGCATGCAAAATGAAGTGCTCAAAATGGTCAATATGGAATACATCGAGTTGGGGACACATCTGCAACTATCGCGTAACTACTTGGCGGACATTCTTCCCTCGGCTCTCAGCAACGTAAAAACCGCGCGCCAGCAATACGCCAGCGGTCAAGCCGACTTCGTTCGATTGCTGGAAGCCTTCCGCACGTGGATCGACGTCCACAACGGCTATCAAGAACAGCTCTACCATTATGCGGAGCATTGGTCTGAACTAGAAAGATGGACGGGCGTTGAGCTAGCGCGCGCTAAAGAAGCCCTGGAGCAAAGTGAAGTGATGCCCGCGGAGAACGCTCATGGAAAATAAACGCCAACGGTTCGTCCCCTCGTTCATTGTTTTACTCGGAGTATTGGCCTTTGGCGGTGGGGCCGCTTGCTCACGAAAGAGCACCGATTCCGCCGGACAAAACGCCCCGACTCTCTATCATTGCGCCATGCATCCGCAAGTCGTTTCCGACAAACCGGGGGAATGCCCTATCTGCCACATGCGTCTTACCTCATTGCGCAAAACTATGGGCACCGCCGACGCGGCGCCGGAAATAAAACCCATTCTTTACCGGAACCCAATGGATCCGTCCGTGACATCTCCCGTTCCTATGAAAGACGGGATGGGAATGGCTTATATCCCTGTCTACCCTTCGCAAGGCATGAGCCCTTCGCCGGTTTCGGGACAAGCCGCGATCCATATCGAACCTGGCGTTCAACAAGAATTAGGAGTGAGTCTTTCGAGCGCTACGCGGCGTGATCTATCGGTCCCTATTCGTGCTGCAGCTAGAGTGGCCTACGATCCTCAACTCTACACCGCGAGTCTCGAACATCA
>JBBSDO010000239.1:0-4300 GCA_038241515.1 Elusimicrobiota bacterium
AAAAGTGGCTGGTTCTCACCCGCAACTCCCTGGCTGGTTTTGCCCGCAAGTTGACACCAGTGACAACGGAGAATATGCACTTATTCATCCAGGACCCCTTTTCCCGGATATTCCGGGAATTTCGTGGGTGAGAACCCGGAAAAGAAGCTTTTAGGAGGGAAAAACTAGGAAGTCGATCCTCTGATCTATGCCCGACCCGGTCGGTGGTCGAGCGGACTGTTGCTGCGCCAACCGCCGCTCCACTGGGCATTTCGCTGCCGTGGGGCGGGGGGTTTCTTGCTCGAAGAGCGTTCTGGTTCGTCCAAGATCGCTTGCGGCGGGGGGCTTCCCGACCCGATGCTACCCACTACAATGCCGGAAGAACCCTTTTCCCACAGAATACTTATTCATCCCCTTTCCGCTACGACGGGATATGTGGACAACTCGATCATCGCCCCGACCGAATTTGCAAGGCGTGTGACGAGCGTAGGAAGCATAAATCTAATCATTGGATTTGTGGAGATGACCCCGATCCTCAGGACGATTTCTGAATTGGGAGGCAGCGAACCCGACTTCCTTCTTAAAAGCTCGAAGATGGGCTCGAGATCACGGAGATGAACCTCCAGTCGCGCGAATTGAGATCTTCGCGACTTGAAGCGCCAAACCGATTTTGGAGCCGAGCGCTTATAATTCCCCCTTTCTCCCTTGGATCGAGAGGATATATCTCCAGGCAAATTCAACGCCGTTTCAATGCTCTTCAAATCGGAGCCTCGATTGGCGACTTCCAAAGAAACCAAATATTCCTGTCTCTGAGTCATTGTGTGATTGCATCCCAGACCCAGAGAGCCGCTTCGCCACTGCCGAGGTTTTGCACATCAAGCGCGATCATTGCAGCATCCAAATTCTGCCATCCCACTATCACCTGATGATCGATCCCGGAGGAAATCATGAAAATCGGACGACAAAGCTACAGATTCTTGATCAGTCGTACCTGAAGCCACGGAGTCCAGAACGATAGCAACTAGGAAGAGAGCACCGATAAGGTTCGCTCCTCTGCTGCCCCCGCCTCTGCGCCTTTCGCTTTTCCACTCCGGTTCACCCCTGCTACCCTTCGGCCCATTATTCGCTTTCCACTCGTTATACTCGGCGTGCACCTCCTCCTTTGTCATCGGCCTCCCATAGCTTGACTGTATGTCGTCGTGAATATAACGCCAAAATGCAGGGTCCGTGACGCCGTACGTTGGGTCTTGGCTCTGGGCCGTGCCCAGTCCGTCGAAGGAAGCCACGGAGTTATTAGAGATGAACGCATATAGATGGTTTCTAAGGTCCGAGACTAGTTATGCCGGCGCGCCATTATCTCACTGGTGACATATCGAAAACGCAATTACGATTGCGAATTGCTGGATTCCAGCGAATCTGGCTATATGTTGTGACGGACTCAACTGCGGACGTTGAAATTGAGAAATTCTCGATCACCTTGAGAATTGAATGCTCTCTTTCCGAAACAATCATAGTTGTTTTGTTCTCCCGCGGCATGATCATCGTCAATTTAAGCGCAGGTTTTCCGCAAAAGGTCACGTCGTCCGTCCTCGCCACTTTCCCCAACTCAGGAAAGTCGTGGGAACCGAGAAGGAGGGATGGAATGAAGGAAGAAATTCCAGCGGAAATGCCGGCATCGGCAGCGAGTGCCAAGTGAACGGAGTCCTCCTTTTGCCATCGTCCTTCTTCTGGATCGAAACGGTAAGCGGTTCGGTTCTTAGCTACGATCAGATGCGCTTTGGGTCTTCGGGCGAGAGAAAGTTCGAACCACTCGATACGTAAAGCGTCCGGTCTGGCAAACAAGATTCTGACATGAATCTGCTTTGAAGGACTCGGTGATTGAAAGATGCGTCTAGAAAGTTCTCCTTTACAGGAAAATGATCCGCATCTCAAATAGGCTGCTCTGATCTTGTCCACGATGTTCATTCCAATTTGGTCATGAGCCTTCTAATCATCCACGCCATCCAGATTTCTAGCCTTCTTCAGACATTCCTGGAGCATCCTATCGAGAGTCGTGTAGCACCTTGACCTGAGTGCCGGTGTTGAATACTGCTTGCATACCTTGTCGCCCGCCTCCCAATCCTCATTACACTTTTTCTTCTCCCTTTCCTGTCTGGTCCGCTTTTTGTCCTGCTGGCATTTGCTGTTTGGGTCGTCAAGGTTTGAGTCTAATCCTAAAGGATCGATATCATTTATTCCGTTATTTGCTGTGAATACGTACAGGTTCATCCCTCCGGCCTCGGCCGCCGGAGCTCTGCTCAGCCATCGTTGAAGATTGGGGTGGTAAAACCGGTAAATGTAATGACACAATCCCGAAGGCAGATGCGTCTCTTTGGAAGAGAACCTGTAAAGGTTCGCTTCAGCCAAAGGTCCGCTCGACGAAAGTGTATCCCCAAATGGATCGTAAAGATATTTGGCGACAGGAAGCTGCAGAGAGTTGATGAGCATCGTGACATTCCCGTTGCCGTCGGCATGATAGAAACTGTGTTGAGGGTTGAGGGTTGAGAGTTGAGAAAAAGCTAGTAGGCCGCCGATGCCCCCGGCTCCTTCCCGGCTGCCGCTCAGGTCTTTGCCCCGCGTGTAAGCGGTCAGCGGTAGATTATTGGCATCCCGATCCTGAATTACCAAATTGCCATCATAAACATAATGGAACTCATTCGTAACGACCCAGGAACTACTCCGCCAAGTGGATTCCTTCCGCACTCGCCTGCGCAGTTTGCCATCGTAAGTAAAATCGCTTTTCCAAGCATTGGCTACGCTTACGCTTGCCAACTCGTTCTCATCATCGTACGAAAAGGCCCGCAATCCGTCGTTGGTCAGATTTTCATTCGCATCGTATTGGAACGTGACTGTGGCCGGCAGATAGGCGCTCACGGTGTTCGTATCCTTGCGCAGGAGGCTGTCTTGGCCTATGGCGGTGAAAGTGTTCGTGCCATCAACCAAGGTCAAATCAGTCCGCTCAAAAGTGGTGTTGCTGTAGAGAGAGGCACTCAGGCTGTTCACCGTCACACTTGTGGCAGTGCTCGTGGTTGTCCCCTCCACAGTGAGTTTCCCGCTCCGAGTGCTGTTGCTCAATTGATTGACGCTATTGACAGTGAATGAATTGGTCAGCAAATTGCATCCACGGTTTGTCAGGTTGCCCGCCAAATCGTAGCTGTAGCGCAACTGATCCTGCCCAGAATCGGAAATCAATTGCCCAAGAGCATCGTACCCGTAAGTCTCCGACCCGCTGGAATAGCTTTGAGTGGTTCGCTGATTCAACTCCTTCAGAGTGTAGGTGTGAGTATTAAGGACGGAATTGCCTGAATTCTTCAGTGTCGTTTCCAGGAGCCGTCCCCAATCATCAACGCCGTTGGTGATGTAGGCTCCATTGGGGAGCAGGAGCTTTTGCACCGGTGGCGAGGGCGAAGGGATTGTGTCCAAGCCAGGAAAATATTGATATCTGAACGTTCCAGCGGGCGAAGTCAGCGTGGAGAGGCGGTTCGCCGAATCGTAAGCATAGGTCTGCACCCAATCTGAGGCGTTTGGAGCTTGCAGATTAAGACCGTTGCGTCTCCGGCCGTTGTCGTAAGTGAGGGTCACGGTGTCACTGGCCCAGGGGCCGTCCTCTGTAAGCAAAGCCCCAAAGCTGGTGTAAGCGTAGGCTGTCGTGCCTACGGCGTCAACCATATTTGTGAGCCGCTTCAGGGCGTCACATTTCATGCCGAGGGCGGTGTTCACCGGGTAGCTGACGTTGGTGAGGTTTCCTGCGGAATCAACGCGCGTGGGTTCATCGTTGCGGCTGGCAAGGGATACTATGACACAGTCAACGCCAAACCATCGAATGCCTTGATGGACCTCGATTGCGAGGAAATGCGCTATCTGTCGTGGCACATTCACGAAGAGAAATTCGGCAAGATGCTAAAATCGGGCATCTCACGCGAGTCATGCTCAAACAAAGACTGGCTGGCCTGAACTTGCATAGAACCTGAAGAAGAGCCGCCACCTCGATCCCCGCATGAGGACATAGCTGGGGCAGAGCAGCAGTTCCCGATTCGCGGCGCGCGCGGAGCGACGCGCCCTACCTCGTGCGGTTCAAGATGTTCTATCGCCCAGGAGCCGGTCCAACCGCAGCCACGCGGGCCGGAATCGACATCTGAAACTTTTGAAAACCCGCTTGGTTGCGGGCGCTCCCCTTTATCGACCCCTCGCGGACATTTCACCTCGATTTCATTCAGCGATTTTAGGCAAACTTACCGCAAAACGTCGTGGTTGACATTTCCGCCCGCCTGTGCCAATATCG
>JBBSDO010000240.1:0-4270 GCA_038241515.1 Elusimicrobiota bacterium
ACTCCAGTTTGGAAGAATCGATTTGTCTCTTGTCCAAGCGCTTGGAAGTGTCCGCCAACATCCGCAGCCGCGACGCCTCCCGCTGCATCCGCCGCTCCGATTCCATCTCGCGAGCGATCAAGTTCAGGTAAGCGTGCGCCTGCGAGTTTTTCGGGTCTTCCCTAAGGACATTCAGAAAGCTGCCGAGAGCTTCATTCCACCGATGTTGCTCAAACGCTGTTATTGCCCTGGTTAGGACTTCGGGGGCGGATCCGTAAGAAGATTGCAATCCGAGTAATAAAAAAAAGAAGGTTAGTTTAAAAAATGTTTTTACGCTCATGAGTTTTTCCATAGTTTTTCGGTCCCAACTTCTACTGTTCCCCAAATTTTTGGACAATGAAATTCATCTCGTTCCCGGAACCTTGAAACTCAGTAAGGTAACCTACTGTTTTTGACAAAAGATTAGGGTCACATAAGGTGGAATATTCGAAACTTCATTTGTGTCCGACCCTCGTAAATTAATGATTCCGCCGCTCCCACCTACAAAAGAGCGCAATTGAGTAGTGTCACCAGTTAGTCCAGTACCGACAAACCCTCCCCCATTTGGGGAAATGCTTACGTTCGGAGAGGAGGTAATCAAACTATGTGAATGGGTGGGGTTTCCACCCACCGCGCCATACGATTCGCCTCCCATTGCAAAACGATTGTCGAGGGCTACGAATCGAGTCCAACCGGTTGGACACGGGCCGGCGAACATCCCAATTAGACCGCTGGGCAGGATATGATCTTGCAACATCGGATCGAGCTTAGTCTTTGAAACCGCTCCATCCACTATTGTGGCACTGATTGCTGAGTAGATAGTTGCTGTCACCGGTTCGCGGGGTGTCAAAGCCTGTCCTTCGATCGAAACCTCAATATAAGGGGTCGCGTTCTGCCAGTCGACGTTTGTAGGGGATATTACTGTCGAAAAAAGACCCTGATTTACATTTACGGGCGTGCTTGCGCCTGTCCAGTAGGGCACAGTGCCGTCCGAGTTGGTTAGACGAAACACCATGTTACGCACTCCGTTCGCTGGAACCCCCTTTTCCTTGAGCGTGCCTTGGTAGGTAATTTGCGTTGGGATAGCCCAGGCCGAGATCACACAACTGAAGAATATTGCAGACGTTGTATTGAGTAGCTTTTTCATTGTCGTTCTCCTCATGGTTTAGCGAATAATCATTAATTTGCCGTTCTTGCTGTCGGTGGGCGATTCCACGCGCCAGAGATAAACACCACTTGCCACAGGAGCGCCGCCCCTCGTCGTAGCGTCCCATTTTTCTTGGGCGATAGAGCCGGAGGTGTCGGAATGGCGAAGCTCTCTGACCAACTCCCCGCCGATCGCGTAAATTTTGATCGAACATTCGGACGGCAAGTTGTTGAAAGTCAAGCCGTCGCCGACGGTTCCGCTTTGGCCGGGTCCGGTGCCGGCGTTGGGGCCGTGGGGCCGCCAGGGAACGGGAAAGACAAAGCTGTCGATCGTACTGTTGCTGGCCTGACCCATGAGGGCGAAAACGGCGAAACGCGATGCGGACGCCGTGATCTGGCCTTTTGCCGAGTGTTGGCTGGCCGGCATTTTCGCCCAGAGATGATGCGTTTCATCTAAAACCCACCAGCTCAAAGTATTCGTCCGAACGAGAGAGGAGGCGCCGGCGAGAAGCCCACTCGTCCTATCCAATGTGAAAGTCAAATCGGCGGACTTGGCGAGCGGACCCAACGCAACTCCGTTCGCGTCGTAAGCGTTGATCTCATGGATGATCAAGGGTATTTGATAGCCGCTGCCCGACAGCCGAGCTTTTTCGTTCGCGTCAAGGATGATCTGGGGATTCACGCGTAAAGGCGTGTGAACGGGGTCTTTTGTGAAGAGTACCGCCGAAAAGGCCGCGAGAGATTCCGGCGGGACGTGGATGTTCAAACTCCCGGCCGTCGGTTCCGCGCCCGAGTCTGCGGGGGCGCCCCTGTCATCAAGCGACGGATGAAGCACCACATTGTCCTGATGAGGATCCAAGACCGTGACAAAAGGAACATGCGCGATCCGCTCCAGTGAAAAACCGTCCACGCTTAAGAGCTGAGGCGTCATCACGATGTCGTAGAGGGTGTTTGCGTCCCACTGAACATCCGGAGTGATTGTGAGACGCTTGTTGACGGTGTCGAGACTCGTCTGAAACTTTGCCGTGTCATCGCGCCGCTGGCCGAGGTGGTTTGCGGTGATGACAACCGCCAATCCCGAGGCCATGCTTGAGGGTTGCAGCGAATCTGAAAAATCGATTTGGGCGGATGCATCGAGCGGGACGCCTACTTGAAAACCATCCTGGAGGAGCAGTTTCGTACCGATTGTGCTGCGCAGTATCTTGAAGGTAAGCCCGCTGCCAAATCCGCCGCCAAAGTACCCGGGGAAAACCGTGCGGTTGAAATCCCCGGTGGCACCGCCCGCAGTCACTTCTCCAACAGAAATGGCCAGACTGTAGATCCCTTGGGCCATCAGGCTTGAACCCGGGGTGTTAGTCAGGTCTTTTGTCATTTCGTAAATCCCGCCTTTTGCGTACCCTGCCCATGCCAACGAACGGATTAAAAAGCAGACGACAAAGACGGTCCAAGGTCCAAGGTCCCCGGTCCAACGTTGGCTCAATGGGAGGACTTTGGGCTTTGAACCTGGGACCTTGGACACGCCCTTATTCCGGAATAGTCGTTTTAAGTTTTTCATAAGTTTGTTTCATCATGTCATAGGCCTGCGGATGGTTAGGATCTACCTCCAGGGCTTTGTTGAAATCGACCAGGGCGTCCGTGTAGCGGCCCTTTTTGTAATCGCGCAAGCCGCGGACGTACCAGTCTTCGGCCATTACCAGAGGATTGGTGGAAGGCCGGCCGAAGCGGAAAGTCACACCGATGCGGTGAATGTTGCCAAAATCCCCCCCTGTGGCGAAGGCGTAATCAAGTTCGAGAAGGTTGAGACGAATCCCTGCGCCGGCGCGTACGCCATTCCCGATATTGCCGCGGCTCGTATAGCCGCCCCGCAACGCCACGTTTTTAAGCGCCCAGACTTCGAGTCCTATACCGTACACGCGGTCGCCATCGTTGGGCTGTTGGGCATCCATGGACAAAGTCACCGCTTCGCCGACCAAGGAACCCGTGTATGAAAGGCCGAGATTGAGACTGCGCGGAAGTGTAAAGGACTCATCATCAAATTTAAGCGCGGTGCCTAGATTGCGTATCCCGGCTCCCACTCTCCACCCTTGGAAGAGTTCGCCCCAGCGCTTGCCGGGGACAAAGAGAAGACCTCCATCGAGCGCATAGGCTTTGGCGGTAATCGTATCCAGGTGTTCCTGAATCCACTTCCCTGTGACGCCCACAGAAAGCACGGAGTCCAGGCGGGTCTCCACTAAGAGGGGTAGGGCATAACTTAGCGCGACGGAGGTATCGCTTGCACCCACATTACCCATTGGCTGGCCGCCCGCGTCGTAAGCGGCGAATTTCCCAATGTTTAAGTAGGTGAAACTACCTGCCAAGGTGCCTTTCCCGATATGGGGATGGGCGTAAGCCGCATATTCCTCGGAAATGTTCTGGAAGTACTCGGTGTGGACAAAGCCCGCTTCTTGGGTTTGGAGCTGGGCAAGACCGGCGGGATTCCAATAGGTGGCATACACATCGTCCGCCAAACCCGTTTGGGCTTCCCCCATTGCGATGGCGCGGGGACCGATGCCGAGCTTTAAAAAGTTAGCGGAAGTTGTTCCCGCATCGCCCGCAAAGGCGGATCCACTGAGAGAGAGGACGAACAACGCGCAGAGAGTTTTCATCGAAGTGCCTCGACACTTAGATGGAGAATGGGGAAATTTATTCTCCGAGGCTTGCAAAGAATACATCATCCAGAGGCTCCTCGTCACCCTAAATAGCGAACGGCGAATAGCGCAAACGTATTGATTTTTATCGTATTTCCAGCGGCAATGCTATGGAGCGGCCGGTATATAAAATTGGACTATAAGACCTAGGTAATTTTTGCAACTGAAGTTGGGCCCCAACCCCCTCCCCGCGTTTGCGGGGTTTAGTTATGATTACCTCCATGGTTAAGCGGAAACGATTCTATGCGATCTTCTTTGGGTCATTGATCGCTTTCGCAACGCGGGGGATCTGGGAGCCATGCAGGGCTGACGAAATGAGTGAAAAGTCGGGCCGGGCGATTTCATGATTCGTGCTCGAAATTTCTTTTTAACCTCATTTATCGTGCTGACGGCATTCAATGTGTGGCATATTTCCAAAC
>JBBSDO010000241.1:0-4247 GCA_038241515.1 Elusimicrobiota bacterium
AGAAACTTCGATAAAAGGCGAGGTGGACATGGGCTTTGCAGACTATACCAAAGGCCCGACATTCAATTGAACCGCTTGGAATTGACGAATAACTTCGGGTTCGATTGTTACGGGCATGTTACAAAAAGGCTCATTTCTATCTGGGCCCTTTGTCGTCAGAACTTTGGCCTTTTGCCCAATAGTCTATTGACGATCATTGAGGTACACTTCTAACGCTTCCAGATGGGGTCGATTTCTTTAAAAAATCCCAAAAAGCGAATGAATAGATATCTCGTGCGCCTTGTGGCATTCTTCCTGATTCCAGCCCTGCTGGTCGATCCGGCGTTTGCGCACGCCCTGACTCAGCCTCCGTTAGACTTAATTCATAGAGCAGCTTCGCAATCGGAAAAGTTACTGCGTTCTCGAGTCAGTTCGGAGGCCTTTGAACCCCCCGCTCTTGTTGCGCCCATTAGTCCGCGTCAAATGGGACCCCGAGAGCCCGCACTTAAGGCCAGGCTTGAAAGAGATTTGAGTCCCAGCCTTCTTCACAAATTGCGGCGGATGGCCTCGAGGCCGAACCGCAATTTTTCTATCCTGCGTGGCGCACTTTCGCGCCTGAGCCTGCCGCTCCGATATCCCAAAACAATGGTCTCGATTCTACTTGGAGGATTTCCTGCCTTCGCCGCCCAGTACCGCATGGTTGGCGGGCAGTTTTTGGTGCATTTCGGGACCTGGCACAGCCTGCCGAAGGCCAATCGGTTCAAAGAAACTAGCGGTGAGGTGGGCGGCCATATCTTGGAGGCGATGAAAGAAAAACATGAATGGGTCAAAAACATCTCTTTCAGCGACATGAATCGAGCCTTTGATGCCCACGTGCACGGGGTGAAATTGATTCATGGAATGAAGGTGCCCCACGCTGATACATACTATCCGGTAAAAGGATTGTCAAAAGAAGTCAGCGAGTATTTGGTTGCGCATTATTCCGATGTAGTTCCCTCCCAGGTCGCGCAGCACGTTTCAGGAGCAGTAAACTCTACACCTCCTCCCGATGCGATTTTTGAATCGGCCCTGCGAAACGCGGCGCACCAAGTTGTCACTTCTCCTGACCATGGATTTTTGGCAGACGGTCTGCAAATCGTGCAACAATTCCTGGCTACTCCGATCGCGGAGGTAGCTGGCATCGTATTAGCGTTGGGGCTGGGCCTTTATTTACTGCGCCGGCCAATTAAAAAACTGATTCGCGCGGGGGTTCATGCCGTCAGCTCGCGGTCAAACCTAACATTTAAGAGCTTCAACGAATCGCTCGACGAGACGATTGACGAGCATGGAACGTGGATCGCTCTCGTGATGGCGGTCTCAACCGCCAGCTTTGTAAGCATGCTCCTGGCTGTTCCGGTCATACCCACTTTGGCGATTGGATTTTCCGTCCTGATCGCTTATGTCTTTTGGTTAACGCGTCTTAGTGAGAAGCCCGCCCGGCACAGGGCGGCCTTTCGATGGCGCGTGCCCCTCGTAAGGCGGATCGGGGTTGGCTTTGCCGCGTCGCTCCTGCTCTTTGAACCGGTGCTGACTAGCTTGAGGTTTATTCCAGACCGGCCTTCCGTTAAATCCCAAGCTCAACCCACCTTTCTTTCCGCGCCCAAAAACACTCCGAATAACGTCGAAGTACCGGCCCCCCTAGAAAACACAGATTTCAGTAGAAAAGGAATACCCTTCCCTCAAAGACTCGAGCCGCAAAACCAACCTACAGAGGCATCGAAGAGTAACGCAACACCGACGATCGAGCAACCCGCCGTTCCGAATCAGTCGACGCCGTCGCAAGTCGGTCCCGTCAGGGAACCGGCGTGGGGAACTGCCGATAAATATGAAATCGATCAAGATGGTTTTGCCCCCATCTCGGAGACGCGCCCACCCAGCGACAGGTCTCATGCGCGGAAACCAAGTTCTTCGCTTGAGCTATTAGCACGCTCTGACGGAGCAGTCTCCGAAGCGGCGAATCCCAGCGCGTCAGCAGGCCAAAGCCTAGCTCCATTGCGAGAAACAGACGGTCAGAGCGCAGGAGCCGACGCTTCAAAATTACACGACGAAGGGGCTACATCCATAATGTCCAGTGACAAATCCGTTATGACTCCGGCCAAAGGCAAGGTCAACGGAGAGCAAGAATTATCCGCGAACCAACCCACTCAAATTGATTCAGTTCCATCCACAGGCCACTTAGCCCACCGGAAATCGGTTCCTGCACGGTCAGCTCGATCTCAAAATCTCGCGAAAAACACGAGAAGAAACTCGGGTTCGCCTGCGGCTACGGATTCTACTCAGGGGACACCCATTGTGAACCCAGACGCTTTGGGGAGTAAGCCAGCCCTCCCCAATGCTCCAGATCACGTGTTGAATACGCCGGTTCCGAATCAGGAATTTAGTGCCGGGAAGCCTCAGCCCGCATTACGTTCTGTAACACCTGGCGCCCCAGTCGAGCCAAAACCTCGTAAAGTTCAAATCGATGACAGGCTTCGAGATTTACGTGACCCCTCAGATAACAACCCTGCGGAAGCGGCGGAGCGCTTAGAAACCAATCCGACAATCACGTTCACTCCCAATATCATCTCGGCTCCTCCCGCTAAGAATCCTCCTGGTCCGGCATCCGTGCCTGGTTCAGAAGAGGCGAAAGGAAAAAAGCGCAACTCCTCAAAAATGGTCGCGCCGCCTGCCCCTAGCGATCCAACAACTCCGACTAAAGGCTTAGAGAAGGACCCACCCTCCAGCGGCCCAGTCAGAGGCACCGCTTCAAATGGGAAAAGGACCGTTAAAATCACGCCGGAAATTCACGCTTTACCTGATTCTTCGTCGACCTTTCATAAACGGCCTTCGATCCGACCCAATGCGGCCGAGAAGGCCCCCGAGAAAAAAGCAACCGTGCCTCTCTCCATAAACTGGAAACCCGAACTCGCGAGGGCATGGATTGGACTTTTGGCATTCAGCCTGATCATAAGTAGCCTTTGGGTGCTCAACCGCCTAGGTCAGATCCTCGCATCCAGAAGACAAGCGAAAACTTTCCCCTCTGCAGCAATCGTAACCGCACGACCCGGGCTCCCGGGCTGGCTAGTGGCGGTGAACGAATGGCTCGGATCGAAGGTGGGCAAAATAGCCGTGCCGACGACTCCCGTTTCTCAAATGAGTCTCCGAGAGACCACGATTTGGAGTGTGGCCATGTCATCTTTGCTAGCTCTGGCCATGGGGATAGCCGCGGCGATCATAATGCCTTTCATTTGGGAACCGCGCCCCACGTTCGCTGCAATGCAGGTTATTCTGACTGGATTATTCGCTTTCGGAATCGTAGGGCTGAAGCGGCAGCCCTCAACGTTTCGATTAATACTGCGCTTTAAAGAAGTAACGAGCGAAGCAATGAAGGCATTCAAGGACGCCCACAAAGGAACCGCTGATTCCTGGCTGTGGTTCGGTGTCCAATATCCAGAAAATCCGCCTCTCGGACGGCTTCATCTTGCGGTGAAGACTAAAGAAAGTGATCAACCCATTGACGACGCTCGATTGCCCAAGGCCACATACGAAATCCCCAAGATCGTGGACGAACCAATCCAACCCGTAATAGAGGACGACCCACTAGAAAAAGCCCCTTTGTTGCCCGTAGGCCAAGAACTCAGGCCGACTTTGCCTCCATCGTCCCTTGATAAGCCCGCTTCGCCAATTAACGAGCAGGATATTGGACACGGAAGCGCAAACAACAACAGCGGGACTTCCGTCAAGCCTGAACCACCCAAGCCTCCAGCCCAATACGTTCCAGGGACTGAAGTCCCAACTGGCACGGACAGCCCGGTATCTCTAAAACTTGGCGAAATTATCAACCCTATTTTTGCGAGGCTGCTTGCTTTAATCCCACTGGTGGCCCAAAGAGATAATCCTGAATCCGGCAGTACTGCTTCGCAGGCGATTACTGATAGTAAGTCTCCTTCAAAAGAGGGTGATTTACAACCCCCGCCAACCAATAAGCGGAATTTAGGCAGTTCAAGACCTCCGAGCCAACTGCCTGTCCCCCAGTTTCCACAGAAGACAGACACCCTTGCCGGGCATGAACTTAGCCGGGGCGCGACTCCAATAGTTCTACGATCGGACGGCGGACAAACGGGCATTGGAAACCTACTATTGGACAACACAGTTAAAAAAACTCAACCGAAGGAACCGAATTTGGGCGCCGATCACCCCGTCGACCCCAAACGGACCGGAAAAGCTGTCGTAGGCGGTGGAATCCCATC
>JBBSDO010000242.1:0-4239 GCA_038241515.1 Elusimicrobiota bacterium
CTGAGTAACTTCTTCAAACCAGAAACGTTGGGCCATTTCAATTTCTATCGTCGATAACTTCCCTTTTTTGCTTTCTATAGCCGCAAACGCGAATGACTTTTCGGCCCTTTAGGGCCGAAAAGAATGACGCGTTTAGGCTAGGTCAGGCAACGCGGGTTGGCTGGTGCTCTGTGAAGCATTTCTATCGAAGAAAGTCGCTGAGATCGAACAGCTCTTGTCCGAACGCGGGGTCGAATACATCAGTCAGAGCGAGCCATCGCAGAAAGACCTTTTTGCGAAAAGGATCGATTGGCCAGATGCGGTGGCGATTGTCGAAAAAACCGGGCTCGCCGTTAGTGACGCAATGATCCTAAACGCCGTCCAATGCAGCCGTACAAGCTTCATGTTTAGCGCCGACTTCGACGTGGGCTACGCAACGCTTTCAGATGGCGCCCTAAAGGACGTTGTGATGCCGGACAGCATTGCCCGTGAGTACCGCCACTTCCATTTCACTTCCTAGTCAATACAGACCCTGCAGCCCAGCTTTTCGCTGCGCACGCGTAGGCAGCCACTGATCGGGCGGTTGCAAACTACGCGGTGGGTTTGAGTTCTACTTCCCCGTCTTCTCTCGTCATAGGCGAGCCTAAGGACTTCCCAGACAGCAGCTCAAACAGCTTCCAAACCGTTCGATCCAGTTCAATGAGTTTTCTTCGATTTCGAATTTCGCTAGAAGAAGAGGCGATTTTCGAAATTGCGGCGATCTGAGCTTCGATTTTTTTGTTGTTTGTCTCTATGAGAAGTTCCTTTGGAACGGGAAGTTTCAATAGGTGTTGAATCTGCACCTCGCCGTCCGTTCCGCGCAGTTTGCAGTTCTCCTTGATCAACTTGAGCCAGACTTCCCGGATAGAATAGGAGTTTAACCATCCAGTAAGGATCTCCGGCCAGTTATGCCTCAGCCCTAGAGCAGAGTCGCTTCCGGGAAATGGCCCAATTGCACTAAACGAACTACCGGCAGGAATGTGGCGCTCTCGATCCCACCATGCCCAATGTTCACTGTTCAAGAACTGGGAAGCGATTACTTTGGGGGCAGCGAAATCTAACCCAGGGCGCGTCGTAGCGGTCGGCTTAGGATCACATGTCCGATGTAGCTGCCACCACTTGAGCCTTCCTTCTCGCCGGTCGATGTCCGTGAGAAGAAGCGCGCGAAATTTATTTAGCCAGTTGTAATAGTGCGGACACTCGGTTTGAAACTGCTCTTCGGTAAACTCACCGAAAGTTTCATTCGTGAACATCACGCGATCTGCAGACTTCGGATAAGAAAATCTAGCCTCGGTCGGTGTTGTTTTTGCGTGTCGTCGTAAATGCCGTCTTTCCAAATCCGTAAGAGGGCGTCTTATGGCGTGCGTCATCTCCCTTCTAGCAATCGGCGGCAATACGAAGAGAGGTTCACCTTCGGCGAGCCCCTCCCGTTGGATCACTTTGCTGTAACGATCGTTCTCTGACGGTACGAAGGGATGCGCTTCTTGGATACCTTGGACAATCGAGAGATATTTGGATTTCTTGTGGTCCCCCAGAGTCGGGATCTTTTCCATGGCTTCCTGAAACTCAGGGGGTGCATGAAAAGACGCAAATAGTGGAGCCTCGGAAAGGCGCGTATTATCCGACTTGAATTGCAATGATTGTGAATTTCTTGAGCGCTGAATTGAGCGACCGATCCCAAGTTCTTTCCCGTTTTTCGGGGGCGTAAGTACTAACAGTTTTCCAAGTGGGCGGTCTTCCACACGCCAAAAAGGCACGAGGTACCTTTTTTCAGAAACTCCGCGAAAGAGCTTTATCTCCGGCAGATACCAAAGCTCTGCGAGTTTCATTCCGAACCGTGAGACTGCGCGATCTAGGTCACGGGACGCATCGCCTCCCGTGACATGGGCTGGAAGTACGAATGCAAGTTCCCCCGGCGCGCAAAGAGTGAATGCTTTCTCTATAATTTTATAGAGCAGATTCCCTTGGTTCGTAACGCCACCGAAACGTGCGGAGCGAGATCTGAGATACGGCGGGTTTCCGAATACGATCGAAAAGTCTGGTTTCAACTTTTGAAATCGTCGGAACAATGGAGAACGTGCGTCCGTCGTATCTCCAGTGCTTACTAGAATTTCGATTTTCACCTTCGTGGAGTGCCACAAATACCGAATACAGGCGACGTAGACATTGACCAGGGTAATCGCCACACCAAGGTCTTCAATGTCCTGACCAAGAAACAAAAGTGATTTCAGTTTTGTAGGCGAAGGTCCTCCACGCTGAATCGGGAGAAGCTCCGTCCCAACTGCGCGGACTGCCTGGTCCAGGAAACTGCCAGAACCACAACAAGGATCGATTAACGCGAGCTTTCCTTGGGCGTTGTCACGATACTTTTGGATTTGTGCCTTTACAATTTCATGGCACAAGTCTCGAGCGGTCGTATAAATGCCGAGTTGCTTCCTTTTCTTTTTTGAAAGGGCTTCAAATACCTCGGAAAGATCGTCGGAATTAAATTCCTCCCACGAAATTGGTCGCTCATTTTCATCGAGAAATATCGCCTTGCTGATCGCGATATCTTTTTTGGAATCTTTTCCGACGACTGAAAGCACGCGTTTTGCAACACTACTCAAACCTGGAAAATCTTCGTCAGCGATTCCTGCAATGAATTCCCGCAAGAGTTTTACCGCGACATCATAGTGTTCACGGCGTAGCGCGTAGGTACACTCCAGGAGTTTATTCTTCTCGAAGAATACCTCCGAGCTATTGAAGTGAGCGTATGCGCAAGCTGAAAGGAGTCCGAAATATTCTTTGTAGTCGTCAGGGAGGCTGGCGACTGACTTCAAAATATGATTCTTGAAAAGCTTTTTCCCAAGTTCCGAATGGTCTCTTAAATCACTTCGCAGCTTCTCTTGATACAGTGGACCATCACTCCACAGCATAACTGCAATCGATGTGAACTCTCGGGACTCTGTTCCGTATCTCTTCGCGTCGAAAAAAGCAGTTTTTGGCTCTCCTTCTTCCGTTGAAACGACGAATATTCGGCGGCCATCGGTGCATATCGCTATTTGGGAGCTTGAGTGCCGTGCATAGGAAACGCAACGGCGGCAATGCTCTAACCAATCGGCAGATGGCGGCGGCTCTTTCAGTTTAAGAGCCTCAACATAGGCGACGCCGTTATCCAGTGTAATGTCGGGCTTCAGGTCGGTGCCTTTGATGAAAGTCGAACGCGTATCTTCTGCTGTCCAACCAGCGGCACTGAAAATGTCCAGGGTCTCAGAGACAACGCGGTCTTCAGACTTTGGGGGCGGCAATGGGAGCCGCTTTGCAAGAAACGCGACGAACTTTTGAAAGCTCGCTTTTTTTTGGCTGGATAGCCCGCTCAAAAAACTGCGTATCGCGTGACCGGATGCGATTGAGTTCGTGTATTGACCGTGGCTTGCCGCGGGAACTCTTATCCGGACGATTTTGCGAGCAGTTTTCACCCTTTGCTTATCGGAAGCTGGCTTCATTCGCCTTACGACTCAGAGCGCAAGCGGACGTATGCCATCTTCACAGCGGAGATGCCCACACCGAAATACGTCGCTATAAACTGTGTCCGCCAACCCGCCTGTCGGAGTTTTGCCAGCTCGTCCAGGTCAATCCGTGGCTTATCCCATCGGGCCGGGTACTCCAGTACCACCGTCCTTGGTTCGACCAGATTGGCGTAGCCTCCACCACTTTTCATGCTTTTTTGGCCCCTTTTCCCTGCCGTTCGCACTTGCCTCAATAACCCGTTTGCGCGGTATTCCAATGACCGCCCTTCACAAATCCCTGTCTCTTTTATTCATCCTGACCTTCGGGTTTCAAGTGTTTGGCGCTTCGGCCAAGAGCTACTTGAATTACCCGGAAAATGGCGCCGACGCCTACGGCATGGATCTGACGTGCAACCAGATCGGGTGGACTGGCCCCAAATCGGGTGTCAACTATGCGTTAGGCTATCAAGACTGCATCGGGGACGTCTCCCGGATTAAGAATCTTGGGATCTCTTGGACCCGGATCAGTAACGCGCTCTATATGATCTTTCCCGATGGTAAGACGTTGGATAGCTCAGCCTTCCAGCTACCATCCGTACTGGACGAACGGAAGCACGACGATCCACAGGGTCCAACAGTTGACCTCCTACATCTCGATTATGCGGACGGCTACACATACCCTCAGCCCCTTGGGAAGCAAACGGTCAACGTCACTTCCCAGGGCATCAAATTC
>JBBSDO010000243.1:0-4191 GCA_038241515.1 Elusimicrobiota bacterium
TTGATTACGCCGCAAGGACGCGCCAAACTTTTTCCCTTGGGTACCGTTTTAGGGCAAAAACTGAGCGTGAGTGGCGAGCCTTATACCATCGTGGGTCGGGTCGACTGGAGCCCGACGTTGACCTCCAGGGCGTTTTTAACCGAGTCTCCAGATTTGCTGCTCCCGTTTTCCAATTTGCTTGCGGAGTCACGCGTTGGCCATTTCTTTCCTTTTCTGGAAGTACGCGCCGAACTAACACGCAAATCAGAGTCCGTACGCGAGGCAATTTTGCACCGATTGACTCATCGGGTGCGTGGTCGGGAAAGCCTTTTTACGGTGCAGTCTTACCAGTCCTACATTAAAGGAAGCCAGCTGAGTTTATCGAAAACGCTTGTAAGTTTGCTCGTGATGGCCGCGGTCAGTCTATTCGTGGGAGGTATCGGAATTGCGAATGTCATGTTGATTTCCGTATCGGAGCGAATTCATGAAATTGGAATTAGAATGGCTCTTGGGGCTCGACGGGAAGACATCTTGATTCAGTTTTTGGTAGAAGGAACTGTATTGACGTCTGTCGGAGGGATGCTTGCTGTTCTCATCGCGAAAAGTATCGAGGCCACTTTACCTTTTGTATGGCGCCATCCGTTAGCGCTTAGGTTGCCGGTATCCGCGATTGTGGGGTGCCTACTACTTTCCGCCCTGGTTGGATTGATTGCAAGCGCCTACCCGGCCAGTCATGCTGCGTCACTCATTCCATCGGCAGCTCTTCGGTACGACTAATTTACGACGAAGCTCTTAACATCCTGAAACACCTTATTCGCTCCCTTGACGGCCCGCTTCAAATCATTAAACTTATCCGAGTAGAAGAAATCTACACTGGCTAAACTTCGAGCGGATCCTGGGAGGGAAAGCATGAAAACTAAACTTATCACACGTCTCATATTGGCAGGGGTTGGTCTTGCCTTAAACGGAACGAAAGCGCACGCCGGTACGATTACCCTTTCCGCTCAACCACCAAGCATTGTGGCTAACGGAACGTCACGCAGTTACATATATGTCACTGTGGCAGCAGATCCGGGGACGACCTCGGTCCCAGTGACTCTAGCGATGTCGGGGCCGGGTACCTTAGATACCACTTCCGTCATAGTGCCTATTTCAACCGGAAGCAACATGGGTACGGGGTTAGCCACCCTCACCTCGACCACACAGCCAGGAACGGTGACCATCACGGGAAATTCCTCGGGCTACACCGGTGGATCGATCCAAGTCATAACGACAGGACCAAACGTCTTAAGTATGTCGGCATCCCCGACCTCCATCAGAGCTGACGGTACTACTCGATCGGTGATTACGATCACTGCGAACGAGGGATCGTATGTATCCCCCGTCACCGTTAATATCTCGGTCTCTGGACCCGGAACCTTGAGCTCCAATTCCGCTCAAATCGTCATTCCGAGCGGAAGCTTAATGGGTAGTACGCAAGTCTCGTTGACCTCTACAAGGACGACGGGAACTGTGACCGTCACGGGCAGCGCAAGCGGCTTCACAGGAGCATCGACTCAAGTTACTACTACAAAGCATTAACTTTCCCATTCAAAGCTAATCGGGTAGGAGGTCCTCGCCGCTAACTACGGCGAGGACCTTCCTCTCATACCACCGAACGCTCGTCATGCAGGCCGTCCGCCTTAAAGCACATGACATCATCGCTATCCTGGAGCAAGCTCAGCTCCGGCCCCATGGCTTGGACCAAGCGGCGCGCGGATCGGATAAGCAAAACAACAGCATCCTCGGTCTCCCTGTAAGAATAGATCATGCCGCGTTTTGCCTTTGATCTCTTGATCTCTCCAACCCTTGGTTCTACGGCGTCCCCGCGTCCCACGACTGTTCCCGCTCGAAGTTCAAGGGCGGCGAGAAATTGATCGGTCTCTGGCCAGCTTTCGATTCGGTCCTTTGTTTTGGCCAGCATCACCTGATGCGAATGAACCTGGTCTATCGGAGCAACCTAGAGGTTCTTTAGACCAGGTCTATTCGCGTACCAACCAGTTCCAGTTAAGCGTGGACTCCACCGCGATCGGTTGCACCTGGTCCCGATAGAGCGCCAGCGCACCCAAGATGAGCGGCAGAGAATTAGGGATGCGTTTCTCGCAGACGATTTGTCATGGTCCCCTGCACTGTGCCGTTGATCGCAAACTCACAAACTGGGAGTCGAGGTCGCAACGGGGTGCGTAAGGCAGAAAAAAGGCGGGATTTACCCAAGAGTTGAGAAATCAACTCTATCCGTGGCAGGAAAAGTAACTCTCCGCCCAAAAGCTCACACTGGATGCATCTCCCCCATTGGGCGTTGTGTCAGGATTTTGGGTCGCCATCGCCACTTGACGAATGCTTCGGCGATTGATACTTTGGGTAACTAGGTATAGGAATAGAACGGCTTTTCTTGGAGGCTTGATGAAAAACACTGCTGCGTTTCTCCTCTTCTCAATCGCTACCCTTTCAACCTGCTGGGCAGACAAAGGAAAGACCACTGTCGATCTGGAGTTGCACAAATCGACGTTGTCATTTTCCCCGGCAGGCGCTATCCGCTCGTCCAGCGCCACGGCTGTCACAGCAGAGCCGGACAACTCCGAAAAATTGGCGCGGCTGACGCTACAGCTAAGAGCTCCCGCGACGCGCAGCCGCCTCCAAGCGATCAGCGAACTCGGCACCATGGGCCCCAGCGCGAAAGCCGATTTGCCGCCGCTTGGCGAGCTTTTGACGGATCGCTATGCCGGCCTCGACGCCGCCCGCGCCATCCACAAAATCGATCCCTCGCATAGCGTCCCTACCGTCACCTTAGGTCGGCTTGTCCACCGCGCGAAGGCGCCCCCCGAAAGAGAGAAAGTGCGCACCGGCTTTATCACTCGCTGCGAGTCGCAGGCTCAGGCCCTCGATGTCTTGGCCGCCCTAGGCCCCGCCGCTCATTCGGTGATCCCAGAACTCGTAAAGTTGAGTCACCGCCTATGCGTACACGAGCACGTGGTCGCGGCTCTCAGCCAGATCGGCTCACCGGATCCGGCACAACTCAAAGAAATTGCGAGCGGCCTGCGCGATAAAGATGCAGAAGCGCGCCAAGCGGCGGTCGAATATTTGGCGAAATCCGGCCCTGGGGAGGAGACGATTCGCACGCTTGGCAAGGCGATGAATGATCCCAACAGCGGCGTTCGTCTATCGGCGTTGCAGGCCTTGGAAGAAGTCCATCCCGAAGGTGAAGGGCGCCTTCCTCTATTAGCCGCCTTCTTTAGAGATCCCTCTCCGGATATTCGCGAACGCGTCGTTTACATGGTGGGTCAACTGGGCCAAGATGCCAGAGCCGCTATTCCTCTCCTAGAGCAGGCCCTAAAAGATCCCGAGCCGGCGATCGCGCTTACGAGTGCAAAGCTCTTAGCCAAAATCAATCCGCAGGACGACCGGCTTATCACAACCCTTATTGGGTTCATGAGAAACCAAGGCAGCGCGCAAGCGATGCAGTCGGCGCAACTCTTGCAATCGCTTAATATTCACGAGGCTCGTGTGGATTCCGCGCTAGAGCCGTTCCGCGCGCAGCAAGCGCTTTGGCAAAGGATCAGTAAGGCATCCAATACGGCGCCCGAACAATTGGCGGAAAACGCCCGCACCTTGAAGGTTGAAAATCTGCGCATTGCGACGAGTATCGTGCAGGACCAGCCGGTAAACGTGGCGCGCCATTTCCCGGCGGATGTCGGCCGCGTCTACTGCTGGACTGAAGTCAGCGTCAGCTCTTTCCCCGCCTCGATTACCCACCGCTGGTACCGCAACGGCCGCTTGCAGAAGGACGAATACCTTGAAGTCAATGCGGCGCAGGTCAAAGTGTGGAGCAGCGCCAACGCCCGCCAAGGACAATGGAAAGTCGACGTTTTACCCGCCGGAGGAAACGAGCCCATCGCGACGGCGGTGTTTACGGTGGGGAAGAAAAAGCCCTAACACCGAACGGCAACGGCTAAGGAAAAACCGAACGGAATTTAACAATTAACATTTAACAATTAGCATTTAGTATTTCTGCAGCAATGTTAAATATTAACTGTTAAATGCTAATTGTTAAATTCGGAAGTTTCCTAAACTCAGTGGCAATTGAAGTCATGGCCTCACAGTCGCTTTAATGGTTTCAGCGAGAAATCAAATAAAGCCAGAGGAGGCCACGACGATGAAGAGCGTAACGAAAAA
>JBBSDO010000244.1:0-4170 GCA_038241515.1 Elusimicrobiota bacterium
AAACAAAATGGTATGTGGAAAATTATCCGGGCGCAAACAACGATGGACCCCATCCATAATGCAATCGTCGAGCTGATGGCCAAAAAAGTCAAGTGGACCTTTGGGCTGAGCGGCCTGGCTGTTGGATTCATAGGTGGCTTTTTGATCTTCCGCCGGTCCAAAACTGCTTAGTTCTCGTTCAAGGGATAGGAAAATGCCAGATAGAAAAGACAAAATTCTGATTGTGACTGGAGGATTTCTAAGCCAATATGAGACTTCAGTCAGCAAGGTTCTGGGCAAATTTTTCCTGCAATGGAAATACTCCAAGGCGGCGTGGCTTGACCTTAAAGTCAAATGTGTTTCCGCTGAACCTAGGATATCTTCATTTTTGGAGAAACGGCGCTTAGGGGACTATGGGGACGTAGAGCGGAAGCAGTTGGAGGAATTCTTAGACCCGGATGAAGCTGCTGTTTCGCCTTCGCTGACCGAGGTAGTTCTGTCCACTTTGTTGACTCAACAGTCAATGGAGTTTGCTGCCACGACATGCGGAGAATTGCTTTGTAATCCTCAGAAGAGGGATGAACTGCTGAATGATTGCACTTGCATCTTTATTTCCACCACTCTTCTCCGTGACCTCAGCGAAGTCGAGCCTATTGTGAAGCTGGTAAAGAAACAGCACAACAGGATCGTTCTTGGAGGCCCTCTGGCAACACTCTTATCTCGTGAATGGCAAGGTTTGCCAGAGGTCGATGTGTTGGCAGTTGGGTACGGGGAAATGCTTATAGACTCTCTGGTCTCATGGATCAGAAGCGGCTATAGTAATTTAAAGGCGCCTCCAGGTGGACGGCTTGTACCGAGAGGACATTGGAACGTATTGCATAGCGGAGTCCCTTCAACCAGGAACTTGGATTTCTTGATCACTCCAGACTGGAAACAAGCAGCGGCGTTGCATGGGCATCCTTTCCGAGTCGTTGAATATGAAAGTGTCAGAGGTTGTCCCTATCGCTGCGCGTTCTGCAATTATCCCTACCTTTTTGCCGATGGAGTGTTCCGTTATAAAAGCGCCGAAAAAATTGCGGATGATTGGGCAAAATATGTGAGTGAAATGAACGTGGAGGTTATCTCATGTCTAGACTCTTTATTCACGGTCCCTAAGGAACGCCTGAGACGCCTCTGCAAACTACTCATCGATCGCGATATTAAAGTGAAATGGATTTGTTATGCGAGAGCAGATGATCTGATCGATGTGGAAATGGTCGCAATGATGAAGGATGCAGGCTGCTGCCAAGTTCAAATCGGATTGGAATCTGGCGACCAGAGTATGCTGGATAACATGAACAAAAAATCTACGGTTGAGAATAATTACCAGGCCATCGTCAATTGCCGAAAAATGGCAATTACAACATTCGTTACTCTTATTGTTGGTTATCCCGGTGAGACCAGAAAAACTTTGGAGGCAACATATCAACATATGTCGGCATGCCGCCCCGATTTTCATTATGTGGCAACTTTTAGCACCCGAGTGGCAGGTGTTCCCGTCTTGAGCGAATCCAACAGGGAGAGGTTTGGCTTAGCTGCTTCCAACAATCTGCATACTCTAGCGCCATATTGGGCGCACGATACAATGTCTTGCTCCGAAGTTGGGAACCATGTCCGAGTTTTGAACCGCCGTCTTGCGGAGAACCGAATATCACTCGATGGTTCCGCCTTTTATGGAAGCATCCTCTCTTATGACCCTAAGTTACGACCACTTTTGTTGGATTTTCAGTACAGGTTTACCGTTGGACACCCTTTGCTGAGACTCTTTTTTGATGGTCTTAACAGATACATAGATTATGGTCTTCGAAAAGATGTTTCCCAGTGGTTACGCTCAGAGACGTCACCGAATGTTAAAAAGGAAACTAACATCGCTTCACTTGAAAAGGGCCAGGCAATAACTCTATGAACAGGAGCGCACTGTGAGAAGGTCTAAATGGGTTTAATGACGATCTTCGCGCTTGGTTTCGTAATATGGTTGTATTGCAAGGGCATCGGATTTTCCGAATCCGGCTCGGCAGCCACGACAGCCTCCCAAGCAGTCCAAGAAATCATCGTCAACGACATACATTCCCAGCTTAACGCTACGCGAGTCAGCGGGGTTGTGAAACCCGCCTCCTTAGAAACACTTCAGGCCGCAATCCGTGACGCAATGCTTCGTAGACAGGTTATAAGCATTTCCGGTGGAAGACACGCGATGGGCGGGCAACAATTCGGCACCCACAATCTTCTCCTCGATATGAGGGCGATCAATCAAGTTCTCAGCTTCGATCAGCAAAAGGGCCGGGTCGTTGTCGAGGCCGGCATCGAATGGCCGGAGTTAATGGATTATTTAGTCAAGAACCAGGAAGGTCAGCCTAAGCAATGGGGAATTATTCAAAAGCAGACTGGCGCCGACCGGCTCACGATCGGCGGATCCCTTTCCGCCAACGTGCACGGACGCGGATTGACGCGGAAGCCGATAATCGATGATGTGGAGTCTTTTGATCTTGTCGATGCGAAGGGTGATTTAAAAAGATGCAGTCGGTCTGAAAACTCGGAGCTCTTTAGAGCCGCTATCGGCGGATACGGCCTCTTTGGTGTCATTGCGAAGGTAGAACTACGTCTAGCTCCGCGCACTAAGTTGGAAAGGATTGTGAAAATCATCGATATTAAAGATTTGATGCCATCGTTCGAGAAGCGCATCAAAGACGGTTTTCTTTATGGAGATTTTCAATACGACACAGACGAATCCTCTGATGGGTTCCTGCGTAAAGGTGTCTTTTCTTGCTACCAGCCGGTACCGGATAGCGCCTTGATCCCGTCTAAGCAAAAAGAGCTGACGATGGAAGATTGGGTGCGTCTCTACACGTTGGGTCACCAAGATAAAAAACGCGCCTTCGAGTCCTATTCCAACTATTACCTGTCCACCTCTGGCCAGGTCTATTGGTCAGACATTCACCAACTAAGCCTTTACCCTGAAGGGTATCACGCTGGCGTCGATCAGCGCATGGGTGTCAAAGAACCAACGAGCGAAATGATAACCGAGATTTATGTCCCTAGGGATAAGCTCGTCGATTTTATGAACCAAGTTCGCATGGACTTTCTAGAAAAGCATGTAAACGTTTTCTACGGGACCATCCGCCTGATCGAAAGGGACAACGAAAGTTTTCTCGCTTGGGCGAAACAGCCCTATGCCTGCATTATTTTTAACTTGCATACGGCGCACGACCCTCAATCTCTTGAGAAGACCGCTGGGGATTTCCGCCGTCTCATCGACAGAGCCATCCTTTACGGGGGCAGTTACTACTTGACCTACCACCGGTGGGCAACCCGCCCGGAGGTGGAATCCTGTTATCCTCAGTTCGTCGAATTCTTAAAGCTCAAAAAGAAATACGACCCCGAAGAACGATTTCAGAGCGATTGGTACCGGCACTATAGACAAATGTTCGGATCCTAAAGGTGAGAGAAGAAAAACCCAGCGCTACAGCCTGCCTGATTGCTGCGAGCTTGGGGTTTTGCTCTCGCGACTCTACATTGACCGCGCTGGTCAACCCCCTGGCTGCACAAGCGAGCCAGTGGTTCATGGAAGCGTATGGGCGACCTGCAACTTTCTTCATCCGTCCGCTTCACCAATCGTGGTTCCGTCCAGTAGTGTATGCCGTCGAGCGCTCCACCATCCCAGGAATCCTCCTGCATTATGTACTGCGGAAGCGGTTTTTGGAGGAAACCACGCGCCTTCTTTTGGACCAAGGTATCCGTCAGGTCGTCATTTTAGGCGCTGGGTTTGACGTGTTGGCAGTCCAGCTACATTCACATTTTCCGAACGTGACATTCCTGGAGGCTGATTACCCAGCGACCCAAGCAGCCAAAAAGAGAGCTCTTAAGTCCAAAAGTCCGCTAAAAGATAACCTGGTGTTTTTGCCGGTTGATTTCATGAAACAGACATTGATGGAAAGCTTATTGAACCATCCTCGATACCAATCGAACACGGACACGCTTTTTATAGCCGAGGGTGTGCTGATGTACCTCTCGCAGGCAGACGTAAGGGGGCTTTTTCAATTCATCCGGGACCATGCTGGGCCGGGAAGCCGCTTCGCATTTACTTTCATGGAACCTCGATACAATGGAAAAGTGAATTTCCATAATCGCAGCAAACTTGTCGATCTTTGGATG
>JBBSDO010000245.1:0-4133 GCA_038241515.1 Elusimicrobiota bacterium
CACGATTTCTTTACGCACATAGATAGGATGGGGGAATTTTTCGAGCGCAATATCCACGATATCGATCGCGCGAACAACACCGGCGCAAAACCCGCGAGGACGAACAAGAATCACTTTCATGTGAAAATTATAGCACAGGTGAAAGAAGCTCGGCGAGTCCGTTAAACAGGATATACAAGATATAGCCGCCGAGAGCGGCGACGAGCATTCCAAAAAGACCCAAGAAAAAATTGATGCTTCCAAGAAAGCCCGCAGCCAATACGGCGATCACGACACTTGCCGTTCCAGAAAGACGACCTAAGAACTGGCAGGCCGAAATGAGGCGGGCCAAAGACCGCCGTTTAGGGAGCTCGAGGTTTTCGGGTGAGGCTGCCACCTGGAGCACCGTCCCACACTGGGCACAGTACCAGGCGTTCATGGCGCTCGTTTCGTGACAGAGTTCACACACCTTCTTTTCGCCGCTTTTCAGTGTTCGGCGCTTAAAGATGTAAACCTTCTCCGCCATCCCTAGGACAAACCATAGCACCGCCCCCAGGATGGCCCCTGTCGAGCCCTCAATGGCTCGTTTTAGACCCCAAAGGCCTGGCTTGGCAATGTCGGTGAGGCTTGCGTACATTTGATATCCGAGCCAACCGCCGAGAGCGCCCCCTAGTAGACCCGCTGCGGCCCCCGCCAAAATCCGCGCCGGCTTCCTTTCCAACCACGCGCTGACCATCCCAATAGCCAGGCCCGCCACGGCCCATGTCGAAACGACAGCGGTCATTCCTGAGGAAGATGAGGTTACACTTCGAAGAACCCAAGCCCCAAGAGTCGCTCCTAGAAAGCCACCCAAGAGCCCAATGAGACCGCCCACAAGGGTCTTCAGCGTGGATTCCTCCATCATGCCTTCGACGGTACCCAGGAATAGGCCTCCTAAGGCCCCGGTCATCAATAAGTGAGAAGTCTGAGAAAGTCCGCTGCCCGCCGCGCGACTTGCCGCTGGAATGATCCACCAACCCGCCATCCCGGTTGTGAATCCCGCCAGGCTTCGCCGCAATGTCCACGTGAGTGTGCCGCGTAGGGCGAGCAGAAACGGTCCATGCCGCTCAAATGAAAAACCGCACCGTATGCAAAAAGCGGTGCGGTCGTTACTTTGGAAATTACAGCTGGGACAAATAATTAAAAGCCTCCGCCGAACGCTTTAAAGAAGTCATCGCCTCCGCCTTTATCGGCCTTTTTATCCTCCGCCTTCTTTGTTTTTTTGGCACCAGGTTCCTTCTTCCCCGTCGAGGAATCCCCATGCTGAACGGGACTGACAAAACTTTTTCGCAAGCCCTCCGCGAAGGTCAAAAGCCTGGCGCTCCGGTCGTAATACAAATGGAAAGGCGTTTCTTTCTCCAAGGGTTCGTACGAGTTTCCTAAGCTGTCCCGCTTTTGTTCCCAGTCGGGGGCGAAAACCAGCTTGTTTCGCACGTCGACTTTTCCCTTCTTGTCGAATGGAATCGAGAAGCGGATCCGGTAGATACCATTGAAATTGGTCACCGTGGGGTCAAACATCGAATTTTCCTCTCCCGGGTCGCCCACTCGAACGAGGACCCCCTCGACCGGATTGTCGCTGTAATCGACCACCATTCCGCGAACAAATCCCTCTAAATACTCGGTATATTGCGGAACCGTCATGAAGACGATTTTCTTCTTGCCCGTGACTTTTTTAACGAGAGAAATATCGACGACGCGCTCTTCGGCAAAATCCGACCTCACTAAATCCGCTTTGCTGTCCACCGCCCAGACAGACGCACGAAAGGGGCCCGCGCAGAGGCTGGCTGCGAGGAAAAAAGAAATCGATCGTTTCATAGAAAATTATCCGGCCGGGGTGGTTTGCGGAACCTTGCTGGTCTGGAGCACAGGGTGATGTCGGGGACTCCCTCCGTAATAATCGAAGGTAATGCGCCCCATGGAGGCGATGAAACGTTTAGCCATTTTATACGTGGCATCGTGGGAGGTAAGAACGCAAATCATGTAGTCGCCCTGCGGAGTAAAAACGATACCCACATCGTGGCAAGCCTTGCGTAAGAGTCCTGTCTTGTGCGCGATCTGCCAGCCGGCCGGAAGGAAACGCGGCAAACGGTCGCGAAGGTGTTGATGCTTCAAAATATCCAGCATCTCGTCGCTGGCTTCTGCGCTGACGAGCTGGCGTTGATAAATCTTCTCAAGCAGGAAGGCCATGTCGCGGGGGCTTGTCATGTTGTCGTCGGCCACCGGTCGGGGCGTCAGTTGAAAACCGTTTTCATGAATCTGCGTGTCCTGTAAGCCGAGTTGGGTAAAAGTACTTTGCAGATAATCGATGCCGAGCTGTCTCACGATAAGATTCGCCGCCGTGTTGTCGCTATGCACAATCATTTCTTCCAGTAACTCACGATTCGTTAATACGGTCCCCAAGGGTGCCAACTTGATGATGCCGGAACCTCCGCGCTTATCCCCTTTCTGCAGAATGAGGGCGGTTGCAAGAGACAGTTTTCCCTCGTGTACCGCCTGGAAAGCGGCGCACATGATTGGCAGCTTAATGAGACTGGCGCTAGGAAACACCGTATCTTCATGCGCAGCCGCCACATGTCCCGACTTCAAATCCTTAATAATGTAGCCTGAGACGCCCGTAAAACGGCGGGCTCGGCCTCGCACCGCGGAGGCCAACGATTGCCAATCATCGGGGTTAATCTGGACGACGGGTAGTTTCGCGACTTGGAGAGCCGCCGCGGGCAAGGGAACGGATCGCACGCTGTCGCCGACGAGGGGGGTCAAAAGACCCAATCCAATCGCCAGGTTATAGACGACAGACTTCCGGACCGATAGGGTTTTACGTTTCATTCCTTACATCTCCTAACAGGTTTCGTTAAAAAATCAAGAGTTTTTAGCATATTTCCTCTTAATTTACAGCCGAAACAAATTTCGTAGTAAAAAGTAGACGTTTTCTTTGCGTTCTCGCAACCGTCTGGTGAAGTACGGAAGCCAGGCTTTGCCGTAGGGAATGTATACCCGCGCCCCATACCCTTCATTAGATAAGGATTGCAGTAATTTATTCTGTATGCCGTAGAGCATCTGAAATTCAAATTGACGGGACTCTACCCTTTTATCCTTTACCGTCTTGACGATAAAGTCGATTAAGTCAGGGTCGTGCGTCGCAAACGCCGGGAACACCCCCCGGCCCACATGGTCCAGCAGCTTTTGAACGAGCATACGGTAGTTGGCGTCCACCGCCGCCTTTGTGACGAAGGCGATATCGGAGGATTCTTTGTAGGCCCCTTTGCATAATCGAATCGTCACAGCCCGGCGCATGAGTCGATCGAGATCTCCCCCCGTTCGAACGAGATAGGCCTGAAGGCAGAGCCCGATTTCCTCAAAGCGCTCGTGCAGCCGCTCAAACATCCCGATCGTCTGTTGCGTCAGGGCCGAGCCTTCCATGTCGATCCAGACAAAATTTTGATTCTGCGAAGCTCTCTGCAAGACGCGCGTCAAATTCTCTTCACAAAGACTCGTGGAAATAAGAAGCCCCATTTGGCTCATTTTTAAGGAAACTGCCGTCTGCGCTCGCGCTTGCGCGATGAGGTCCATCAGTCGCATGTACTCCTCGGCGGCAGAAACGGCTTCTTTCGCAGAGCGAACATCCTCGCCAAGGAAATCAATGATTCCCTGAACACCCCTGGCGTTCATTTTCTGCGCGACCTGGACCGCCTCTTCCGCGGTTCCTCCCGCAACAAATCGCCGAGCCAGGAGGTAGAGCAGGCTATCCTTCATTTAAAATACCCTGAAAAACGTAGACAAAACGATGAAATACGCATCTTATCCTGCCTCGGTCAAACCTTCTGCGAGATGGCCTGCCCTTGTTGAAAGAGCATGAGATAATCGGGGCCCCCTGCTTTGGAATCGGTTCCTGACAGATTAAAGCCGCCAAAGGGATGCCCCCCCACCAAGGCACCCGTACACTTGCGATTCAAATATAAATTTCCGCAGAAAAACTCTTGAGCGGCCATTTCGAGGTGCGCGACTTCTGAGGAGAAAACGGCCCCGGTCAGTCCGTACGGAGTTTGATTGGCTTTATGAATTCCCTCCTCGAAGGTTTTGACGGAATCCAAAATGACGACGGGGCCAAAAATCTC
>JBBSDO010000246.1:0-4086 GCA_038241515.1 Elusimicrobiota bacterium
AGTCGATTTATCCTAAAATAAAGCCTATGCGACGCGTTTTTCTTGTATTCCCTCTGGGTCTTTCTATCCTCTTTGCCGTTGGGTGC
This sequence comes from Elusimicrobiota bacterium, assembly GCA_038241515.1. Classification (GTDB taxonomy): domain Bacteria; phylum Elusimicrobiota; class Elusimicrobia; order 2-01-FULL-59-12; family 2-01-FULL-59-12; genus JBBSDO01. Next base: position 87 of record JBBSDO010000246.1, read on the forward strand.
GCTTCGAATTCTCCCGAAGTCCGTCGGCTCAGCCCTTTGGCCGAGCCATCGGTTTCGCCTCCAAAATGCCGGATTGTCAGTGTCATGCAAGCCTCTCCCGCTGAAAAAGGCGGGCTGAGAGTGGGCGACGATATCGACGCGATCAATGGAACGGTCCCAATCGACGCATCTGCGGTGGCGGAACTCATTAATAAGGCGGGTTCTGATGTCGACGTCAAAATCAGTCGTGGATCGGAAGAAGCGGTCCATTTGACCATCCATTTGAACAACCAAAAGCCTCGTTTGGGGGCGGTGTGCGACTTGACCGGCATGCGTAAGTCGGGAATTACCTCCGCCGGTAACGAATCGGTGACGGTCTTTGAAGGACCTTTCGCCTTTACGGGTTCTGGAATTATTGATAAAGGAATCGTCTTTATGCGCGTCCGCCTAACCAACAATTCCGACAAAAGTGTGGCTGTCTCGCCAGAGTTATTCTCCGCAACGGACGGAGCCGGCGCGGCGCTCACTGTCATGACGCCGCAGCAGGTCATGTGCTACCTCTATGGCGAAAAAGGAGCTCAAATGCTTGCGGTGAAGCGTGGGCAAAAAACGCATTTGGATCAGGATACGGCACTGAAGGAAGAAGCCGTGGGGGAAACCACCTGCGCGGGGGGCTCGGTTGCCGGACGACTCTCTGGAGCTAATGCGGAGTATGCCCAATCCAACGCCGAGTACGTCGCTTCCGAATCGCTCTGGCCTACGACACTTGCCCCAAGCGGGGTGGCTGACGGGCTTATTTATCTACCCGAACCCTCTTCCCTCCCCATCACAGTTAAAGCCGCCTTTGAGAGCCACGCCATGACCGCCCGTTTTGGTATGCCGCAGGCGCGCTCAATCGTAATGAGAGAGGATGACCTAGGGAAATTCTTCGAATCGCAAAAGCGCGGAACTCCGCTCCGAGTGACTCTCAAACGGGGACGCGTCTTTGTAGGGAAATTTACGACGTATGATTCCGTCAACGAAAAAGTGTGGTTTGATACGCCCTCGGGCGGTCTCTTAAGTTCGACGGGTTTTCCGCTTTCCAGCGTAAGAAGTGCCGAAGTCATGGAGCAAATCCCTCCCAAAGCCCAATCCGCGAACGACCAAACCAATTAGGAAGAAGCGGGGTGCACGTAGTTAAAAAGGGCATCTGCCCCCTCACCAACGTCCTCTCCCCCTGGGGGGCGAGGAATATCTCGATAAACTTCCAAAAGGGAAGTCAGGCTGGCCGCTAGCTAAGCCAACAACTGCCGGAGAACGTAATGGAGGATGCCGCCATTGCGGAAATATTCAATCTCTTCGGGGGTATCGATCCGCATGATGACTGTGAAGGGCTTCCGTAGAGTCTTTCCGGAGCTATCTTTAACTTCTACAAGGACTTGGCTTTTCGGCCGCAAATTGTTCGTAATGCCTTCGATGGAATAAAGCTCTTGACCCGTTAAATCTAAGCTTTTGCACGTGTCGCCGGACTTAAACTGAAGGGGCAAGATGCCCATTCCCACGAGATTGCTGCGGTGAATCCGCTCGTAGCTTTCCGCGATCACGGCCCGGACGCCGAGAAGCGCGGGTCCTTTCGCGGCCCAGTCACGCGAGGATCCAGAGCCGTACTCTTTCCCCGCTAAGACGATCAAGGGAATTCCTTCCTGCCGGTATTTCACCGACGCTTCAAATATGGTGGTTGGGGTTTCCCCTGGAAAATGAACCGTGTACCCGCCTTCGGTCCCCGGAGCCAATTGGTTGCGCAACCGAATGTTGGCAAAGGTCCCGCGCACCATCACTTCATCATTGCCGCGCCGCGCGCCATAGGAATTAAAGTCCTTCGGTTCGACACCCTGTTCGATCAAGTACTTACCGGCCGGACCGTCTTTCGGAATGTTGCCTGCAGGCGAAATATGGTCTGTGGTCACAGAATCGCCCAAGAGAGCCAGGACCCGCGCGCTACGAATGTCGCTGAGCGGCTTGGGGGCCTTTTCCATTCCGTCAAAATAGGGAGGATTTTTCACATAGGTAGAGCCAGTTTCCCAAGTGAAGAGCTCGCTCTCGGGATTAGGGAGACCCTTCCAGTGTTCGTCGCCCTCAAAAACATTCTTGTACTGCTTTAAAAACATGCCCCGGTTCACTTTAGTCACTGCCTCTTGGACTTCATTGTTGGTCGGCCAAACGTCCTTTAAGAACACCGGCTTGCCTTTGTCGTCGAACCCGAGCGGGTCTTCGTACGGGTCGAAATTCATGCGGCCCGACAAAGCGTAAGCGACCACTAAAGGGGGGGAGGCCAAGTAATTGGCTTTCACTTGGGAGTTAATTCGGCCTTCAAAATTTCGATTGCCGCTTAAAACGGCGGCTGCTACGACATCGGATTGCTTAAGCGCTTCCGAAATGGGCTCCGGAAGCGGCCCGCTATTTCCAATGCATGTGGTGCAGCCGAATCCCACCAAGTTGAAGCCTAGTTTTTCGAGATAGGGCAAAAGCCCGGTTGCGCTCAAGTAGTCCATGACGACTTTCGAACCGGGAGCCAAGCTCGTTTTAACCCACGGGCGTCGAGCGAGACCGCGCTCGACTGCTTTTTTCGCTAGAAGCCCCGCCGCAATCATGACGGATGGATTGGAAGTATTCGTACAGCTTGTAATGGCTGCAATCACAACAGCCCCGTGCTCGAGCTCAAAGCTTTCGCTCCCCAAGGTGACTTTGATTTTTAGATTCGGCGGAATGGCCACCGCGACGCTTGCGCCCTTGGGTCTCTTCTCAAGCAGAGCCGGCAAAGCCTCGCGCCACGACGACTTAGCCTCTTTTAGCAGAACACGGTCTTGAGGGCGTTTCGGGCCTGCGAGGCAAGGCTCGACATCGGCAAGATCCAAAGCCAAGGAATCGCAGAAAATCGGTTCCGGAGTCTCATCGGTTCGGAATAAACCTTGCGCGCGCATATAGATTTCCACGCGGCGAATCAATTCCTCGGGGCGTCCCGTCAGGTGGAGGTAAGCGATGGTTTGGGCGTCCACCGGGAAAAAGCCGATGGTCGCTCCGTATTCGGGAGCCATATTGGCGATGGTGGCTCTGTCGGCGACTGTGAGTCCGCTGAGTCCCGAACCGTAAAACTCAACAAATTTTCCGACCACGCCCTTCTTGCGCAGCATTTGCGTGACGACTAAGACGGCATCGGTCGCCGTCGCGCCTTCTTTCAATCGGCCGGTCAATTTAAAACCGACGACATCTGGAAGCAGCATCGAAAGCGGTTGACCCAGCATGGCCGCTTCGGCTTCAATGCCGCCAACACCCCAACCCACGACACCAAGCCCATTGATCATCGTCGTGTGAGAATCCGTGCCTACGAGGGTATCGGGAAATAGTTGCCTCTTTCCGTTCACGACCCGGGTCAGAGCCACGGGAGCAAGATGCTCAAGATTCACCTGGTGCACAATGCCGGTTTCCGGAGGAACAACGCGAAAGTTTTCGAAGGCTTTCTGGCCCCACCGTAAAAAGGCGTAGCGTTCACGATTGCGCTCGAACTCGAGGTCAGAGTTAAACTGGAAGGCGTCGGAAGACCCGAAGCGGTCCACTTGGACCGAATGGTCGATGACAAGATCGACGGGTACGAGAGGATTAATACGCTTAGGGTCGCCGCCTAGCCGCTTCACGGCGTCGCGCATAGCGGCTAAGTCGACGATGGCCGGGACCCCCGTGAAGTCTTGCATGAGCACGCGAGCGGGAGTGAACGCAATCTCTGCATCTTCCGCGCGTTCGCTTTGTTTCTGAATGGTTTTGCCAATATGTTCGGCGGTTACAAAGCGACCATCTTCGTTACGCAGCTGGTTCTCCAGCATAACGCGAATAGAAAACGGGAGGTGAGCGAGGTCGCCATTCTTTTCGGCAAAAGCCGCTAAACTAAAGATCTCGTAAGACTGACCGTCAGCCGAAAGTGTCTGGCGGCTAGCGAAAGAATCGATTTGTTTCATGATAGGCTAGAGATTCATTATTTTCTACTGCA
>JBBSDO010000247.1:0-4078 GCA_038241515.1 Elusimicrobiota bacterium
AAATACAGCCGAGAAAAAGCGACGAGACCGATGAGAATCCCTGCGATGACAAAAAGAACAGCCCTTTCCTTCCAGTCGGTAAAGTGGCGGGAGGCCAGCAATGCGAGCGACAGAAAGATAGCCGTCGATGCAATCGTGTGGCCGCTAGGATAGGAATAGTCGGTCACTTTCACGAGATGGGGGATGACATTTGGGCGAGGCCGTTGAATGAGAAGTTTTATTAGGCCGACTCCGAGACCTGCCCCCGCCGCAGAGAGAAATAAGAAGATAGCGCCCCGCTTATTTCTCAAGAGCCATAGGACCACGCATCCGATAATGCAAATCAGCGCCATGACCGTGGCTGAACCTAATGCGGTAATGTCCACTGCCGGGCCGTTCAAGCGTGCCAGGCGAAACTTCCCGATTTGGGTCAAGATTAAGCCATCAAGGCTGCTGACACTTCCGTCCTCGTGAAGCTCCCAAGTGAGTTTGATGAATAACCCCAAAGAGAAGCAAGCAAGCGCCAAAAACATCATCTGCCGAAGTGTCTTCGGGGAAAATCGATCAAAACTATTGGGTAATTTAATCAATGAGATTTCTCGGCGGCTTTATGTCGAAAAATCAAAAGACACGCTAGGATGAAAACGACGAGCACCGCCGATGCGGAATAACGGCTCAATGCCAATCCACCGGATTCGTGCGGCTTATCTAAAAAGTCTCCCACCACCGCCCCTAGGGGTCTGGTTAAAATGAAGGCTGCCCAAAACAGGCCGACGCGAGAAATGCGGGTCCAGAAATAAAGGCCTGCGACTAACGCGAGTGAAGCGCCGAAAATGACTGCGGCTCCGCCGTATCCAAAACCCGCCGTATCGGACGTCCAATCGCCAAGAGCCGTTCCCAGGGTTTGCGAGAACATGATCGTGACCCAGTAAAACATTTCGACCTTCGGACTATTCACCGTATCAACTGAGACAGAACCCATGGTCCAATGCCAAACCGCTAAGGAGCCCAGGAGCAACACTAGGAGGAGAGTACTTCCCCCCGCGTAGCCTATTCCCAAGGAGCGGGTGGCGAAATCGGCCATCGTCGTTCCCACAGTCGTTGTTGCAATGATTGTCGTCCAATAAATAAAGGGATGAAAGCGAGGTGCTTTGATCTGAACGGTGACGGCAATCAGGAAAATGGCAGCAAAGATGGCGGTTCCCACCAGGTATCCCAAGTTCATGGACATCGAGACAGCATCTCCTGCCGTTTCACCTAAGGTAGTAGCCGCGATCTTAATGATCCAAAAGACCAGCGTTAGTTCGGGTACCTTGCTCACACTCTTTTCAAAAGTTTTGTTCATGCTCTCCCCTCGTTCAACGTCGCGTCACGCCACATGCCTGCTCCGATGATTCAAGTATCGGCTCCATTAATTGCGCTGCTATTTCAATCGCATTACACGCATGTAATGTTGGCGCAAAATCAGCGCAATCCTGCCGGTCGATAATGATTACTAATGGAGTTTATGAACGAGCAGAAAAGTGCTACAAAAACAATAGCATGCGTATTTTAATTGTCGAGGATGACCTCAAAATCTCCAGCTACATCCGAAAGGGCCTGGAACAATCGGGGTATACCGTGGACGAAGCGCCCGATGGTGAGGAGGGGCTTGCGGCTGTCACTACCAGTTCCTACGATCTTCTCGTCGTGGATCTCATGCTTCCAAAGCTCGACGGACTCTCCCTCATTGAGACATTGAGAAGTAAGGCGAACCGAACGCCGGTTCTGATCCTAAGCGCGAAGCAAAGCGTCGATGACCGAGTCAAAGGCTTGCAAAAAGGCGGCGATGACTACCTCACGAAGCCATTTTCGTTCGCCGAACTTTTGGCGCGTATTCAGGCCCTATTGCGCCGGGCAAACCAAAAACCTGAGTCAACCAGCCTTGCCGTCGGAACACTGACGATGGATCTTCTTTCGCGCCAAGTGAGCCGAGAGGGAAAACCGATTGAACTGCATCAGAAAGAATTCGCTCTGCTCGAATACTTCTTAAGAAACCCCGGCCGCGTTCTCACAAAAACGTTAATCCTCGATCACGTCTGGAATTATCAGTTCGATCCGCAAACCAATGTAGTCGATGTGTTGGTTTGTCGATTGAGAAATAAGCTGGATAAAGGATTTAAGGAAAAGTGCATCCACACACTGCGCGGAGTCGGCTATGTTTTTAAAGAAAACTAGCACTCGCATCGCTGTCGTGTATGCGGTTTTGTTTCTCATCACTTCACTCGGCCTGTTTGCCGCCACCTATTTCTTATTTTCCCGGTCTCTCAAACAACGCGACAGGGACATTATTGACTCCAAATTCAGGGAGTACACCGCCGTCCTCGAAAAAGGCGGACCGGATCGTCTGCATAGCGTGGTATTGGCACCCCAGTTTTCAGATAAAGCCCGCTTCTTCGTCCGACTGACCGACCGGACGGATCGAGGCATCTTCTTCCATGTCCCAGATGATATCGCCAACGAAACAGATAGCGTTGGGCTGGAAAAACAACTGGCCTCGATACTTCACTGGCAAGACTGGTCCGAGGTCAGGCCGAATAAGACCCCGGACGATGTTATTCTCATGCGCTCCGGACTGCTCCCTTCCGGCCTTCGATTAACGGTGGGAAAAAGTTCAGAAGAGAACGAGGATCAACTTGAATCTTTTCGGCAGAGTTTTCTCACCGTTCTTATCCCACTCGCCTTCTTAAGCCTTCTTATCGGAGGCTGGGTGTCCTCGCGTTTTTTGCGACCCGTACAAGAACTTACGTCCGCCATGGGCCACATTTTGGGTGGGAATATTGATGCAAGAGCGCCGGTGAAGGGAAACAGGGAAGAACTGGACGAGCTCTCCAAACTCTTCAACCGAATGCTGGACCGCATTGGCCTGCTCATGTCCACATTGAAGGAAACGGTAGACAACGTGGCCCATGATCTGCGCACGCCTCTCACACGTCTAAAAATGGCTGCCGAAGTAGGACTCCAGGAAACGAATTCAGTCGAAACTACGCGTGAAGCCTTGGTGGAATGCGTGGAAGATGCCGATTCCATTCTCAAGATGTTGAACGCCATCCTTGAAGTCTCTGAGGCCGAAGCGGGAACCGCCAACTTGAGTTTTCAAACGATTTCCGCGAAGGACCTTTTTACAGAAATCACCGAGTTTTATTCCATGGTCGCCGAAGACAAGCAGATCGCAATCAAAGCCAGCCTAACGGACAACTTTCAAGTCTACGGTGATCATGGAAAGCTGCTCCAGGCTCTAGGGAATCTTCTCGATAACGCGATCAAGTTTTCTCCCTCGGATAGCGAAATTGAACTTTACGCTAAACGCGAAGGCGCTTTCGATGTGCTCGCAGTAAAAGACCAAGGCCCCGGAATTCCTCTTTCCGAACAAGGAAAAGTATGGACCCGCTTGTACCGAGGGGAAAAGAGCCGAACTCGCCCAGGGTTGGGCCTGGGACTGAGTACTGTTCAAGCTATCGCACGCCAGCATGGCGGCGAAGCCATCTTGGACGGTCAGTCGGTAAACGGAAGTACTTTATATCTCAAGATTCCTCACGCCCCCTCCAACATTGCCACAATGTAATGCGGCGGAAACAGTTCGGTAATGGACTAGGGCAATACTGAAGTTAATGAATCGCCCTATCAAAAGGAGAATCCATGAAAACGAAACGAATAATGTCCGGTCTCGCCATGCTTTGTGCAATGGCGATATCATTGTCTGGAATCGCAAAAGAGTCAGAAAGTAAGTCATCTATTCAGGGAACGCTGAAAGTAGAAAAGCGCTCTGAAGCGGAGTTCCCTGGGCTGGCCAAGATCGGCCTTCAAGAGGCGATGAAAATCGCCACTGAGAACGTGAACGGCAAAGTACTTCAGGCCGGGCTCGAAAAAAAGAACGGTTACCTAGTCTATTCAGTCGAGGTCGTAACTGCCGAAAAGGGTAAGCGCGCCAACGCCCCCATCTTCCAATTGAGTTAGCGATGACATATCGATAGCCCTCAACCGGAGGGAATCAATGGAATCATCAAAACACAACTTACGTGACTCCGAATTTTGGAGGGCGCATGTTTTGCAGGCCGAG
>JBBSDO010000248.1:0-4064 GCA_038241515.1 Elusimicrobiota bacterium
ATTTTGGACGTTCCTTAATCTCGTCATAAATCCGCCCAATATATTCCCCTAAAATACCAATGCTGATTAATTGGACTCCCGACAAAAGCGAAACAAGAATTACAATGGTCGGATTTCCCATCGGGAAAGGTACTCCAACGAATTTCATAAATCCGTATACAATGGCCAATACAAAAGACAACCCGGCAATTGAAAAACCAAACCACGTACTCAACCAAAGGGGGTAACTCGAAAAACAAATGAAACCATTCAAACCAATTTTTATCGATCCCAAAAAACGATTGTAATTGCCCTCGCCAGCAAAGCGTGCCGGCCTGTCGAATGGCACTCCGGTCTGTCGAAATCCGACTAGAGCAACCAACCCTCGCAGAAAACCATGGGATTCTTTCAACTTCACTACCTCGACGACTACCCTCCGACTCATCAGACGAAAATCCCCTGTATTTCGGGGAATCGTGACCCCACTCGCCATCCGGTTAATGATTAAATAACCCAAATACGAGATCACTCGCTTGATTAGTGTCTCGCCCTCCCGATTTCTCCTTTGAGCGTACACGACATCAAACCCCTCTCTCCACTTGGCCACAAGCTCCGGGATAAGTTCGGGGGGATCCTGAAGATCGACATCCATGACGATGGCGGCTTCGCCCGTGGAATACCGCAGACCTCCCAGTGTGGCCATCGGTTGACCGAATCGTCGTGAAAAAGAGAGGAGCTTAATGCGTTCATTTTCGGCGTGCGCTTCGAGAATCAATTCCCGTGTACGATCGGTGGATGGATCCACGCTGAAAATGATTTCATACTCCGCCGTCAGTCTTTCAAGTATAGGTATGGTCCGCGACAGAAATGTCACGATATTTTTTTCTTCGTTATAAACGGGAACGACAATCGAAAGAAGCATCAGGTTTCTCTTAGAGTTGGAGCTTATGTAAGTCATAACATCTTAGCGGAATGCCTCACCTTTTGCTAGCGCGATTGTAACGCTTTTACTAAAATCGTCAACTCGTGAAAACCTCTCCGCTTCTGCCGTATTTTCCAATTATTCCTTTATTGGTCTTTGCGTACCTCAGCATTGGAAGCGGCATTCACGAGTCAGCGACCTATGATGAACCGGGGCATCTGGCCTCCGGATACCGTTATTGGGTGAGCGGTAAGTACGATCTTGATTTAGCTCACCCACCGTTATTACGACTGTGGGCTAGCATTCCACTTTTATTCGAGCATCTGGATGCCCCAGATATGTTGCAGACGGCTGCGAAGGGAAAGTCCGAGATCTGTGCTCGTTGGCTTTATAGAAATAAAGTGTCCGCCATCACCATCCTGAATTCGGCACGGATAGCCATCTGTTTCTGGGGCGTGTTTCTCGGAGGATTAATTTGGCTTTGGACAACGAAAGTTTTCGGGCCTCTAGCGGCCTGCGTTGCAGTTACGTTATATAGTTTTAATCCCGCTCTCCTAGCCAACACCCCCTTAATAACCACCGATATGGGAGCCGTTGTGTTTTCGGTATTATCGCTGTACTTGTTTCGGGAATTCTGGTTGCACCCGACGCGGCGGATGTCCGCTTTGGCTGGGTTGGGATTCGGCCTCGCCTTCAGCGCCAAGTTTTCGGCCATCCTTTTACTGCCCATTTTCGGAACCGTGGTAATTGTTCTAAGCTGGATTAATCCAACGGATCGCAAGCGACTCACTGTCGATTTTTTCATCAGGGTCTTCTACGCGGCACTCACGGCGGCCTTCGTCGTATTGCTTTTTTATCATGTGACGGAGTGGAAACGAATTCCATCCGGTGTTTGGGAAGTTACCATCGCCCACTCTCTTCATCCCCATTATTTTGCCGGACATCTGTATAAGGGTTCGCCCAAGTGGTTCCTGCTAGCCAATTTTATGCTCAAGACGCCTGTTCCGTTCATGGCATTGCTCTTGGTTTCCTGGATTCACCTTGGTCGTATTTCTGGGCCCAAAAAACAATTTATTCTCATCTGGCTTTTGTTGCCGAGTGCGTTATATCTGGCTCTTGGTTCCATGAGCACGTTTCAATCCGGCATTCGTCGAATTTTGATCCTGTATCCTTTGCTCAGTATGGCCATAGGGGGCGCCGTCGCAGAAGCATGGAGTCTTCCTGGCGTCCATCGGAGAATTGTCGCCATTTTAGGACTTTGGTACGTCGTTGGGACGACTCTGGTTTATCCAAATTATCTCGCTTACGCGAATGAATTGGTTGGAGGACCTTCTCATGGGCACAAATACTTTTTAGATTGCAATCTCGATTGGGGTCAAGGTTACGGCGCGTTGGCAAGGTACTTAAAAGATACGGGAGTAAATCGTATCTATCTGTGTCCGTTTGGAAGCGTTGATCCGCATGCCTACGGAATCCAATATGTTCCGCTTTCCCCTGTGACCAGCTTTGATTTAGTCGCGGATCGAATCGATTTTTCCCGGGAAAAGGTGCAAATTTTAGCCATTTCTGCGACCAACCGTGAAGGCCTTTACTATAACGATCCAAACGCTTTCGGCTGGCTTAAGAGCCGAAGACCCTTAGCCCTGTTAGCCGATTCTATCTGGGTGTACGACGTCACCGGCGACTCTGATGCTCACCGCCATTTTGCCCAAGCCCTTCGGGAAGAAGGATTGAACAGTCTCGCAGATACAGAACTTGCCTTGGTTTCGTCTCAACTTTTGTCAGCATCAGAATAACGTTCTAAACGTCACACTGACTACGTTATAAATAGCGTAAAATCGCAATAGTCTCGCCCTAGCCTTTTCGGTTTGAAATCTGCAATAATGGCCAAAACTGTGAGCCACTCAATGCAAAAGTTTATTCATTCCGTGGAATCGACCATGCGTAACGATACGACCGCGGTTTTTCAAGCAGCCCTAAAAAGTGGGTGTCGCCTTCGCTCGCACGGGTCCTAAAGTAATACGTTCCCATTGGCGCTCCAATCGTTACTCTCTTCCTCGGTCCATGCACGATTCTTTCTTCCGATGAAATCAGAAATTAGCATATGTGTGGCTGGATCATGGCACTTGGGCAGCGTGACAGCAGCCTGCCTCGCCGAAAAGGGATTTAGAGTCACGCTTTGGGATCCTGACCTGAAGGTCGTGGAGAACCTAAAACGGGGTAAAGCGCCTCTCTTTGAACCCGGGTTAGACGACCTCATAGCGAAAGGAGTGAAAAAACGTCGACTTGTGCCGGAATCGTCTGCGGCCGTCGCCGTCTCAAAGACCGATTACCTCTGGATCTGCTTTGACACGCCGGTGAATGAAAACGACCGGGCTGACGTCGGATGGGTGATCAAGAGTGTTCGGAACTTATCTCGTTTGCTAAAACCCGGTGCGGCTCTCATCGTCTCATCGCAGCTGCCAGTCGGCAGCTGCGCGGATCTTGAGTTGTTCCTGCAGCGAGTGGACCGAGACAACCGCGTGCCTCTTTGTTATTCACCAGAAAATCTTCGTCTCGGGAAAGCGATTGAGATTTTCCAAAATCCAGATCGGATCGTGGTGGGAATCCGTCAGAAATCCGACCGTGACGTTTTTGCACCCGTATTTTCAGCGCTTACCGAACGCACAGAATGGATGCGGACGGAATCTGCGGAAATGACAAAACATGCCATTAATTCATTTTTGGCCACGTCCGTTGTTCTTGCTAACGAGCTCGCCTTGCTTTGCGAGCTTTCAGGTGCAGACGCCCGAGAAGTTGAGCGTGGCTTAAAAACAGAATCGCGAATCGGTGCGAAAGCTTACCTGCGCCCTGGGGCTGCATTCGCAGGTGGGACGCTGGCACGTGATGTGAGGTTCTTAAGCACGCTTGGAAAGCGCTTCCGTGCCCCGTCCTTATTGCTCAGTGCCGTACTCAAAAGTAACGAACGGCATAAGGAATGGGTGCAGAAAAAGATTTCCGAACATCTCATCAGACTTAAGGGGCGCAGAATTGCCCTGTTGGGATTGACCTACAAAGAGGGAACGGATACCTTACGTCGATCATGGATTGTTGAGTTGTCTACGTGGCTTGGCAATAACAAAGCGGAGGTTCACGCATTTGACTGGACGCTGAAACAGGTTCC
>JBBSDO010000249.1:0-3961 GCA_038241515.1 Elusimicrobiota bacterium
ATCTAGAAGGTTACCCGCGAATATTCGGAGTCGCCTGGGCTTTTGTTGCCCATACCGACAGCCGTTTTGATCCGGATTGGCTCAAACGCTTTGTAAAGGCGTACCAAAAATCCGGTCCTCTTCAGATTGGTGAAATTTGGGCACTGGCCATCAGTCTACGTATCGTCCTCGTCGAAAATTTGAGGCGCCTGACAGACCGTATGATGGCGGGTAAAGACGCACGCCAGGAAGCCGATCGCCTCGCCGACGCTTTGCTCGGCTTAAAAGGGCAGAGTATCTCCGATCCCTCCGAAGCCCTGCGTCCATTCGAGAAAAAAGAACTCATCCAAGCCTTCGCGGTTCAACTGCTTCAGCGTTTGCGCGATCAAGAAGGCCGCTTAGCCCCCGTACTCGAATGGCTGGACAAACGGCTCGCCGAACAACGCATGACGGCCGACGAAATTGTTCGTTTTGAACATCAAGAGCAGACCGCCATGAACACCACGGTTCGCAATGTCATCACGAGCATGCGGCTTCTCACGACGATGGATTGGTCCGAATTCTTCGAGGATGTTTCGGTCGTCGACGAAACCCTTCGCGGGTCGAACCATTTCGCCGCGATGGACTTCGCGACCCGCGATTTTTATCGCCATGCCATCGAAGAGCTTTCTCGGGGATGCGGACTTTCAGAAGTAGAAGTGGCACTCCGCGCCGTTCACGCGGCCCAAAGCGCTAGCCACTCCATGGACCAGAGTTCTCCTGTCGAAATCGAAAGACAAGGAGATCCCGGGTACTACCTCATTTCCAGAGGGCGGAAGCCATTCGAACAGGAGATCGGTTACCGAGTGCCACTCAAACATCAACTGCTGCACACTTTTATGATTCACGGTACATCAGCCTACATAGGCGGTTTAATTTTTTTCACAGCGCTTTTCCTTGCGGTGCCTCTTTACATCGGAAACCAGGATGGAGTGGCCCTCCCAACACTGTGCCTGTTGGGTTTCTTGGGTTTGATCCCTGCGTCTGAAATCGCTATCGCTTTTGTTAATCGATTTGTAACGGACTCGATAGGCCCCGAACTATTACCCAAGCTCGATTTCCCTGCGGGTGTTCCCGAGAGCAGCCCGGTGCTTGTGGTCATCCCTGTCTTCCTTGCAGATATGTCCGCCATCGGTACTCATGTCGAACAGTTGGAAATCCACTATTTAAGCAATCCCGAAGGACACCTGCAGTTCGGTCTTTTAAGCGATTGGCTCGATTCAGGAGAGGAAAAAAGGCCAGAGGACGCCGAGCTACTTGTCGCGGCTCAAAAGGGCATACGCCGTCTCAATGAGCGCTACGGGGCAGGGCCTCGTGGAGAGGAGCGATTCTTTGTATTTCATCGCCGGCGACTTTGGAACGAAGCCGAAGGTGTTTGGATGGGTTGGGAACGCAAACGCGGCAAATTGCAGGAACTCAACCGCTTCCTGCGCGGCGACAAAACCACCACGTTTATTTCAGGCACTCGGGCGCCCTCGGGGATTCGCTATGTCATAACGCTCGACGCCGATACACGCATGGCTCCGGGATCCGCTTATCGACTCGTGGGAGCGATGGCCCACCCTCTCAATCGCCCCTTGCTCAACGCTCAAACACGACGGGTGGTGGAAGGCTACGCTATCATGCAACCCCGTGTCACACCGACCCTACCCTCGACGGGACTCGGATCTCCCTTTCAAAGAATTTATTCCGGTCCTTCTGGAATGGATCCTTACGCTTTTGCGGTTTCGGATGTATACCAGGACCTTTTCCAGGAAGGTTCTTTTATTGGTAAAGGAATTTATGATGTCGATTCGTTTGAAGAGGCTCTTGCCGGTCGCGTTCCGGAAAACACGTTGCTGAGCCATGACCTTTTCGAGGGGCTTTTCGCGCGAACAGCGCTCGTGACCGATATAGAGGTTTTCGAGGAATTTCCCTCCCGCTACGATATTGCCGTGGCGCGCACGCATCGATGGGTACGCGGGGACTGGCAGCTACTTCCTTGGATCATTAAGGAAAACTCGCTTCCCGCTATCGCCAGGTGGAAGATGCTCGACAACCTCCGTCGTTCTCTAGTCTCCCCGAGCGTCTATTTGACCCTCCTTGCGGTTTGGACCCTTCCAACGGTTCGTCCAGGAATCTGGACGGGGCTCATCTTAACAGCGATCGCCTTTCCTTTCTTTTTCCCGGTTCTGATGAGTCTGTTTGTTAAAGGCCGAAAATCCGGTCTGTTCAACCACCTCCGTGCAATAGTCTCTGATTTGAAGCTCGCTTTTGCGCAAGCGGTTTTGGGCATCACCTTTGCCGCTCACCAATGCTGCGTTATGGCGGACGCGATCATCCGCACGCTCTTTCGCCTTTTCATCAGCCGTGCCCACCTTTTAGACTGGTCCGCGTTTGCGAAAGAAGGCACAGTCAAAGGTTCCGTTCATCGCATGATGAGTGCGGCGCTCTTGGGCACTATCACGTTGGCTTTGTCCTTGCTTCTGGGAGGGCCGACGGGCTGGCAGGCGGCAGCCCCCTTCGTAATCCTTTGGATCCTATCACCCTGGATCGCCGCCGGAATTAGTCGGCCATCCGCAGAAAAAGATTTTAAGTCGCTGTCGCAAGATGAGCGCCAATATTTTCGACTGATTGCTAGACAAACCTGGAGATTTTTTGAAACTTTCGTTACCGCGGAACACCATTTTCTTCCTCCTGATAATTTTCAGGAGAACCCCCGTCCCGTGGTGGCGCATCGTACGTCCCCCACAAATATCGGATTGTATCTGCTTTCCACGACTGCGGCGCGATATTGCGGATGGATCGGGCTCGCGGAGATGGCCGATCGCCTAGAAGCCACCTTAGCTACTGTGAAAGACCTTAAGCGGTATGAGGGCCATCTTTTTAATTGGTATGACACCTACGATCTTCGGCCGCTCGACCCCCTGTATGTATCCACAGTCGACAGCGGCAACCTGGCCGGCCATCTTTGGACCGTCGGGAACGTTTGTCGAGAAATGGCGCGGAACCCTGCCTTGCCAGGAAACGTTCTGGCGGGCCTCGAGGATGTGCTTTCGCTCTTGGAAAACGCGACAGCTACCATGGGCTTAAACCGGTCCGAGACCGTGACAGGAGCACAGCTTCATGCGCTGATTGCCGCCTTGCGAGGGGAACTTCGATCGACTCCGACTACTTTTAATGCGTGGCACTCGCGTTTTATCCGCCTCGAAGAACAGGCAAGAACACTCTTGGATATGCTTCTGACACTCGACGAGGGAGGACACGAAAAGGAAAATTCACCGAAAACGGATACCCTGATTTGGTCTGATCTCTTGCTTCGCCAGATTCAGAGTCACGCCCGGGATCTCCAAGCGGGCGATCCCGGGTCGAAGCTCCAGGGCGACCGATTGATGGAACTGGCGCGTTCGTGCGATCGGATCGTTCAGGAGATGCCTTTTGGTTTTCTCTTCGACCCCATCAAGAAAATTTTTTCCATTGGCTATCAAGTCGCGGAGCAAAAATTAGATCCAAGCTGTTATGACCTCCTGGCCTCCGAAGCGCGCTTGGCCAGTTTCGTCGCCATCGCCAAGGGCGACGTGCCCCCCCTCCATTGGTTTCATTTGTCTCGATCGCTGATACCCACCCGGTACGGGATGGCTCTCATTTCGTGGTCCGGTTCGATGTTCGAATATCTAATGCCTTCTCTCGTTATGCAGCCTCCGAGGGGCAGTTTATTAGATGAAACCTGTCGGCACGTGGTTCGTTGTCAGATGGCTTATGGGTCCCAGCGCCAAGTTCCCTGGGGGGTTTCGGAATCGGGCTACAATGCGCAGGATCTTGAATTTACCTATCAGTACTCTAATTTCGGTGTGCCAGGGCTTGGCTTAAAACGTGGACTGTCGGAGGACCTTCTCGTCGCGCCGTATGCGACGGCCCTAGCTGCCATGATCGCCCCTTCAACGGCTGCGAAGAATTTTCATTC
>JBBSDO010000250.1:0-3908 GCA_038241515.1 Elusimicrobiota bacterium
CTCGCAGGCTGAGTCCACGGCTTCGATAAACAGCTAGTTTGTCGCGCTCTTTCTCAGTCATGTGGATATAGGTCATACCTGCCTATTGTAGGCCAGGCCTTCATCACGTCACAGTGTTGCACTAGCATATGGAACTTCCATGCCATTGAGTCACCTTTTTAATGGACCCAATTATGTATACAATTCCTCGATGGATAAGCCCTCGATTCAGCACGATCCGGTAATTCAAGAATTTCTCTATCGAATCGCGTCAGTTCGCGATCGTCTTCAGAAGCTTATTCTCTTCGGATCTCGAGCCCGGGGAGACCAGAAACCCTATTCGGACTATGATATTCTTGTGGTCGTATTAGAAAAAGATCGCCCGCTCATTGACGCGCTGTATGACGCCACGATGGAAGTGCTTTATAAGACTCACCGCTTGATTTCCCTGAAGATATATCGTCAGGCCGATTTTGAAAAATTCGCCGCCATTCCAACGCCGTTTATCGGAAATGTTCTTCGCGAAGGAGTGCCCGTTGGATAAAAAGACCCAGGAGGAGATTGCCGGGTTAATGGATAAGGCGCGGGCGAAATTAGGCGCCGCAGAAGATTGGCTCGCGCAAGGGAAATATTTTGATGAGATCGCTTCGCGCTGCTATTATGCCGCCTTTCATGCGGCCCAAGCGATGCTCGCGACAGAAGGGCTGTCGGCCGGTACTCATCAAGGTGTGGTTTCTCTTTTCGGCTTACATTTCGCCAAAACGGGAAAAGTTAATCCTAGGCTCGGGCGTTACCTAAACAACTTAAAAGACGACCGCGAATCAGGCGATTATGACGTTTATTCGGGCATCGAAATGCAAGATGCCGAAAATGCCGTCCGCGAAGCTCGCGAATTTCTGGCTGAAGCCCAACGTTTCTTGGAGCCATTCTTATCCTCGTAAAAGTTCGCAAACATCGACTTTAGAATCCCTGGTTATTTTCAGAGAGCGAAATTTATGACGCGAGCTTGGCTTCAACCACTTCGAGTCGTTGGTTGTAGTTCTTGAGGTCACCTTTAATTTCAGCAACGTCGGACTTGATGGCGCTGAGATCAGCGGTCTGAGAACGAGCCGCGGATTCAAGAATATTCACCTTTTCGTTCGTTTGCTGGACTTGCGGTTCTATCCGATCCATCCGGTCTCGAAGACCGGATAGCGAATCGCCTACCATGCAGAATTGCGAGAGCATTTCTTCCCTCAGCACGTTGGCTCGGCGGGACTCGTCTTGGGAAGGGAGGGAAGGTTCCTTGGGGGATTTCACGGAAATGGTGGTACGACTAAGGCGGATGCGCTGTCAATCGCTAGACGGCGGGTGTCCGGCCAAGTCGAGCCGGACGGTCCAGCTAATCGTTAAGTAATCGTAAAGCAATACACCGTAATCGTTAATCTGCAGATCGTGCCGTAATCTAGACATAATCGAACTATCGTCTTCTGGAATCTCTTCATAGTCTGCCGACAATCTAATGATCAATTCAGATGACCACCGTTTGGATGGCTAGGACCCGCTACGCAGTTCGCGGCCAAAATTTTGAGCGGGCCGCCAAGGCCGTTGCTCCTGCAACTATGGCTCGGGGGGAACGCTGCAGGAACCTAAGTCGGACTTACCGCTCACTTAGTTTATTGCACATTCGGGCTCAATCTTATAATGGGGCTACCGGGTACGGATACCAAGCTGGGACACTGAGCTCTTCCAGGATCAGCCAGCCGTAGGGCCAGGGGCTCTTAACTATGACGTTCAGCTCAAATTGTGCGACGGGTAGGGGCGGATGGCCGGGTGGTTGTCCCCGCTCTTTGGACGTACGAGGTACTGAACGTTCTTGTGACCGCGCAACGGAGAAAACGTATAACGCAAGCTCAGGCTCTCCACTTCGGGCGAGAGATTCAAAGTTTTTCGATCAGCATTGATGAAAAGCGAATCGACCGTTCCTCGTTAGAAGTGATGTCGTTGGCGGATCAACATCAATTGACAGCCTACGACGCAGCCTACCTTGAACTCGCATTGCGGGAAGGTGCACCGCTCGCTACCTTGGACGAGGCTCTTAAAAAAGCGGCCAAGGCCACCGGCGTTCCCATCGTTCACCCCTAATATTTTTGAACTCGTAGCAAATCAATAAAAGACAAGATTAATCATTCCTCGATGGAAAACGACGATGCTGCTGTTCAAGTTGCCGTTGTTTTTAAAGCGGGTAATCAAGCGTCGTGTCCTTCATCGCTTCTCGACCCCAGGTCTTGACCATGTCCTCGAGCGCGCGTTCACGCTGGGCTCTTTCCGGCGATCACTCTGGAGGCCCTTCAGCGACAAACCCGATTGGCTTTCCTATGAAAAGCGACTGGACCAAACGGCTTTCTGGTACTTTGGTCTGCAACCAAGCATTTTTCTCGGAAAGCCAAACCTGAGCGGAGGGTCAATTACCTCCGAGAACTGCGCGAGTACGTACGCACAGGTGGGTGCAAAACAAAAATGCCGTCGATGAAAAATCTCATCGACGGCACTCCTGCCTACTGACGGCTGATCCAAGCTTGTCGCTATCGGGTCTGATCCACGGAAACAGGGATTACTTCATGCGAAAGACCTTGACCTTCTTGCAATTTTTTTAGGTCCTCTGTACTTGAACTCAATGAGTCCTTAAGGCCTTGCTGACCCTTTTTCGTAGTAATTGGAACGTAGCTTGTTGCCGGAGAACCCGCACCAATGGTGTAGTGAGGCCCCGACCGGGTGTCAGCCGGTCGCGAAGGAGAGGACAGCGATTTGGTAGAAGGCGGCGGAGGGGGAGGTGTTCCCGGGCAGCAGCACGCGTTCAACTTCTGGTTCCAGAATCCCGAGTCAGTACAGACATGCCCGTTGGCGAAACAGGTTCCGCTAGAACCGGTGGGGCAAACAGCGTTATTTATTACACAAACTCCTATAGTACATCCCACCGGACATGAAACAGGTTGTGGCGGGTAATCAGGGTTCTTGCAGTCTTGTGGGCAATTAGCACAGTCCTCTCCTGGATCACAAGTCCCGTTTCCACATCCCCCGGGTCTGCATTTAAAATCTAGACAAGAGAGGTCGGAGCAGCAGCTAAAAGCCCCTCCACATA
The DNA here is from genome assembly GCA_038241515.1 of Elusimicrobiota bacterium. Classification (GTDB taxonomy): domain Bacteria; phylum Elusimicrobiota; class Elusimicrobia; order 2-01-FULL-59-12; family 2-01-FULL-59-12; genus JBBSDO01. The sequence goes on from JBBSDO010000250.1 coordinate 3,101, forward strand.
CTCCTCCTAATCTTGAGCAAGAAGCAGCCGTAGATGGTAAGGGCGTAAGTACAGCATCACAATAAAAACAGTTCCATTTCCCTTTTGCGCAATCTGACTTATTCGTAGGATTACACGTATAACACTCGTCCCCCCAGGCGCCGCTACCTCCACGGGATGCGCATCCGCCAACGGGAGCACTGTTGGGTGCTGGTCCGGGATCGACCTTGCAGTCTAGTTGGCAATATCCATTTCCGCAACAGGCGAGTGGAGAAAAACAATTGATTTTGTCTTCGCACAGAGGCGCGGCGGCTTGGCCGAGGGCACAGAAAGTAAAAAATAACCCCAGTATGCAGGCGGCGAATTGAATTATTTTCCCTGCCCATTTTAAATCACAAACATTAAACATTTTCGTAACCTCCATTTGAAGATTGGTTATTCACTTTCAGTTAAGTATCGTATATGGATCCAAGACCTTCAATGAGGCAAAGGACCATTTTTTGCGCAACGAACGGCCTATATTAAATCGGGCCTGTTATCAACTTTGGTTGATCTTTTATCAAATGCGCTGGAAACAGATCGGCAACGCTTTCGCCAAAGATTCTTAGGCGGCGGTCCCCGCGTTCGGTATTTTCCTTCCTATAGTCAGTTGCTCCCCGAACTCCGGTTTCTCAATCGGCTTTCAATACAGTCACCGAAATAGCCCGTCCACATTTAGGCTGCGCTAAACACGGGCGTTGCTAACGGCGGAAGTGCGGAAGGGCGGTTGGCGTGCAGAAAGGTCACGTACCCAAACAACAAGCGGGCCAAAATCGGCGTCAAGGCGAAA
>JBBSDO010000251.1:0-3784 GCA_038241515.1 Elusimicrobiota bacterium
AAAATGTAACTTTGCCGTAACACAGGCCCGCTAGACTTGTGGGAGAGAAGACCTAGATTTACTGGGCCTAGCGGCCCAGGGGGACAGTGTCGGAGTCTCGGAGAGACGGGGGTTCGGAGAAACGTCAGGCTTTCAGCGAGAATAATGGATGAATATCTCTAATCAGAAAAGTTCGAAACCAGGGGCGTTGCCCCGACGCACCGATACCCCGAATCCCCGATACGCCATTTTCGGGTTCTTCTCCTTATGTATCGCTTTCGCCTCGCCCGCGCACGCCATCAGTTTCACCGCTAACCCGACGCTTTCGAACTCGGTTATTTCCTTCGAAACGAGCGGCGTTCCCAATGGGACCACCGTTCAGTTTTCGGTGGACACGGCGGGCCAAGCCGAAGTGGATTTCTTTCAAATCTCTTCGGTAGACCAATCGGTAGCCCAGGTGAGCGCGCTCACGCAACCGATCTCCGCTGGCACAAATAAGATCTTTTGGAATGGGCTTTGGAACATCGGTGCGGACCAGGGCCGCCATGACGGAGGCTTTGGATTTCGCGTCGTTGTATCGTCCGCAAGCAGTTCGATCTCCGATCCTCCTGTGGGCGATCCCCGGGGACAATTTCAGATTACCTCTGTAGACATTCACAATGTGTCGGTGGTCCCCAGCCTCGATGGGAACCGCAACCCGACATTTCCCTACGCGATCCAGTACGCCTTGGCCAAAGAGGCTCTCGTGACCGCTACGATCACCAATTCTACGGGAACCCTGGTTCGAACACTTTTTGCGAACAAGCTGCAAGCGGGTGAAAGCGTTTCCACCCAGACATGGTCCTGGAATGGTTTGAATGACCAATCTCAAGTCGTGCCCATCGGGGTGTATACGGTCACTGTTAGCGCCGTCGATACGGCCAATGGCGACCGGGCGATTCCGCGTTCGCGTAACGTCGCCGTGGTTTCACTCGCTGGCGCCTCTTCCGATCCTCAGAAAGCCTTTGAAGACAATGTCTACGTATATCCCAATCCCATTCGAAATGGGACAGCCACCTTCAATGTCCTGCCGATTCGAGACGGAGCCGTTATCACCCTGAGGGTGTACACGATCTCCGGCGATCTGGTTTTCGATAAGGACATCACCGCCCAGCTCCCTCGGTTTGATTGGGACGTGACCAACCAAGCGGGCAACAAACTGGGACGAGGCCTTTATTTCTACGAGCTACGTGAAAAAGATTCGCAGGGCACGTTGCAGACCGTGAAGAAGATGGCGGTGATTCAATGAGAGGGCAGCGGAAGCAGCGGGTCGGCGGGTCGGAGGTTCGGAGGTTCGGAGCCAATCCCAGAATTGCTATTCGCCGTGTAAGCTTGCGCCGATCCTCCGGCCCTCCCATCCTCCGATCCTTAAACCTGTTCGCTTGGCGCTTCCGAACCGCCTTTGTCTTCGTTTTCTTAACTGTGGGCTGTAATTCGTTCCCGGCATGGGCCATCAACGACAAGGCGGGGACGAAAAATGGGAATTTTTTAAAGATTGCGACGGATGCTCGGGGAGTGGCCCTCGGCGACTCCGCCGTCTCCATGGCACGAGGAATCGATGCGGTGCGCTGGAATCCGGCGGCGTTGAGCAAGCTCGAAACCAAAGAATTTTCGGGTACACATATCCAGTACTATCAAGATATCCGCATCGAAAACGCCGGCTTTGCCTACCCTCTTGAAGAGAGCGCTTTGGCCGTCAACGCGCTTTATTTGTCGCCGGGGACCCTCGATGGCCGCGACATCCAAGGAATTCAGACTGGAGATTTCAAGTTTTATGATTTGGTGGGAAGCCTTTCATATGGACGGAAAATGCTGTCGCGCGCGGAGGGGATGGAAACGTCGATTGGCGCGACACTCAAAATCGTGCAAGAAACGATCGCCGATCAACAAGTTCAGAATCCCGCGCTCGATCTCGGCGTTTTGGTTTCTCCCCTTGAGAATTTGGATATAGGCGTGACCCTGCGTAATTTTTCATCTTCCAAAGCGAATTTTGCGCGAGAGATACTCGGCGGTGCGTCTTACACGTTTTTTCGCTCATTCACGGGTGCTTTTGCCGTCAATTATTCGAACGACGCTCCTTTAAGGGCCAGCTTTGGCAGCGAATACCGAGTTCCGCAGTATAACACCGCTGTGCGCCTGGGCTACGAGACCCGCGATACCCTGGACGCCTCCCAGGACAGCAAGATTACCTTCCTACGAAGCGGCGGACTGGGAGGTTTGACCATGGGGGCTGGCTTCGAATATCCGCTCCCGCTGGCCAATCTTCGTCTACAATTGGATTACGCCATGGCCCCCTTTGGAATCCTTGGAATTTCCCACACCGTGACGCTGAAGGTGAAGTGGTAATGATGAAATTTCAATCCACTTCGGGCCAGTCGATGTCTGAATTTATGATTGTTCTTGTAGCCTTACTCACCGTGGGTCTCGCTTTAGCTTTTTTTATGGCCTCCCCCCGGGGAGCCATTCTCGCAGTTCAATTTAACGCCGGAGAAAAAATTGCCAACGATGGCAATTAAAACGTAACGCGAAGTTAACACTAGGTCTCTATACTTGGTTCAGGCCACAGCAGGGTGCATTCTGAATCAGTGGCCTTGGTCAAGGAAAAAGACCTCTAGGAGGACACAATGAAACGTCTCATACTAAAACTGCGACACAACAAACTCGGACAAGGCACATTGGAGTACATTATCATCGCGGCCGCGATTGTGGCTGTGGCGGTGATAGTCGGTAAAACCGTGCGCACAGGAGCCAACAAAAATATAACGGAGATCGCCAACGGACTCTCCGCCGGAACTAATAGCGGCGGCAATTAAGATCGCCGCAATCGGCGCAGTTTGTTGCGCCGAAAAACGGCTTTTATTTGTCATGTCGCTAAAAATTGGTCGGGTCGTTGGCTTTAAATCGCCTCAGGCGGGCCAGAGTCTCACCGAGTCGGTGATTCTCATGCCGGTCTTCCTCTTGGCGCTTTTTACGCTGATCCAGGTGGGTCATCTTGGGATTGGGGTGGCAATCGTCAACTACGCCGCTTCAAGCGTGGCGCATTTGGCTGTCCAAGAAAACACGTACAACCAGTCGTCAGCTAGTAGCCGCTTCAAGAGCCTGCTAATTGCGGGATTGAAATTAGTGGAGATCCAAGGTAAAGTCGAACCAGACGACGTGACTCCCAACGTGAAGGTTACCGCTTGTGCCAGCCTTCAGGCCTATCCGTTTGTGGGCGAGTTCCTCGACAAGGCCCTGGGAAGTGCTTCGACCGGAGGCGACGGATGTGGAGGGACGAAGATGTTTGGTCCTGTCTCGCTGCAAGCGCCGGCGCCGTATCACTTCATCATTCGGGGACAGACGATGGCGAGGATGAATTTGAATCCCAATGGATGATAAGCCGGTAACTACGAGGATGCGTCCTAAGACGGTTCTTTAAATGCTGCAAAACAAAAAAATCATTCAATTTATTTTTAGTGGAGTGCTCGCTCTACTCTTCGTGCAGTTCTATCTGAAAGCCAAGGAACAGAACATCGAAATGGGTTTTGGCATGGTTGACGTCCTCATCGCCGCCCGGGACATCGGTCCTTATAAAGCCATCACGAGCGACATGATCACGACGCGGCCTATCGCACAGCGATTTGTGGAACCGGGCGCTTTCCGCGAAAAAGTGCCGGGCGAGGCTCGCAAGAAATTAATCGGAAAAGTGGCTGTAGCGGCGGTGCCCGCCGGAGCGCAAATTTTGCAGACCCTCGTGCGCAGTCCGTCCGCCACGGAAACCGGCCTC
>JBBSDO010000252.1:0-3764 GCA_038241515.1 Elusimicrobiota bacterium
AAGGGCTCCCCACTCGATCATTTCCTTCCCCGTGCCCGCCCCGGCGATCAAGAGCGATGCCGTTTCAGGCACCTCGGCCGCGAGCAGCGTTCCCGCCAATCGATGCAAAACTTCATAACCCGGGATGGAGCGTCCAATCCGGTCGTCGTAACCTTGAGCCCGCTCTGCGCTAAACATAGCTTGTTCGCTCATAACAATCGTCTCCCCCAATTACTCGTCACCAAAACAAGAAAAATAATTTAGAAGTCGGCAGGAGCCAATTCCGGATGTGTCTGACGACCTTCCCCAGTAGGAGCCCTTAACACTCAGCCCTACGCTGGCTGTGCGCTCCACTTCCGTGGAGGCCCAAGTTCCGGAATGCCCGTCATTCCATCCGAGCCGAGCAAAGGCACCCACGTCCCGAATCAACTCCTGTTCTGCGTTCAATCCGAGCAATCCCGTGAGAAAAAATGAAGGACTCGCTTAAACATCGGACTTGCGCCATCGTATCTCTTCGACTCTCACGCGGGCAAGCCATTGCAATCCGTGATGTAAAATGGAAGCGCACAAGCCGACTCGAAGGAGGCCGCATGGTCAGCTGGATGTCACTGGAAGTGGATTGCGATGCCTGCAAGAAACACAGTACGGTCGTTTTAGGGACAAAACTCAAAGAAGAAAAACCGATTGCCAAGTGCCCACTCTGCAAAAGTCCTCAAATCAAAATTGTCTCGGTAACGCCAAAATCCGGAAGCTAATCTCCCTCTTGTTTGCCCTGCTGGCCGGGTGGCTATACGCGTCCCCAGTTTCCGCCGCGCAGGACAATCAAGACGGTCAATCGCAAACGCGACTGGAGGCCGTGTAACCCGCTTTTTCCACAAAGAATCTAAGTATCTGATCCGATTGAGTCTAGAAGGGCTGGCATGCCACACACTTCACCCAAACGACCGAAAAAGATCGGTGACACCCTTAGAGCACTAGGCTATTTTTCGCAGGCGGCCGGCCAGTGTCGACGACCCCAAGTACTATCGAGATTTTTTCTCAAAGATCGATAAAGGAATTTTTTATTCAAAAGGAAAAAATATGACGAAGCCTCTTAGCGCCCTTGCCATCTTGATTTCGGCCAGTCTGCTCGGCGGTTGCGCAGAAAATAGTCGAGTAAGCGTCCGTAAAAACAATCCTATCGGCCGCCTTCAGCGCGTCGTGGTTCTTCCTTTTACGGATGATCCCTTTGTGCCGGCCTCCGGCTTGAAGGCGGCGGAGTTCTTTACGAAAGAGGCTCAGTTGAAACTCAAAAACGTGGAATGGATCGGTCCGCGAGCCGTTTTGAAGCAAGAAGGCTTTGTCGTTGCTGCTGCCGCAGACGAAGACACGCCACTCGATATGCCGGGGGCAGTCGAACCGGTCCTCGGCCAAATCTTCCGCTCGACAGAAACCGTACCGGTTATCAACCCCAAGCGCGAACGGGAAATCGCGAAGCACTATAACGCCGAAGGCGTCGTGAGGGGATCCGTTTTTTACGATCCGGGAACCGGGATGGTGGAATCGATGGTTACGGAAAAACGTCCTCCGCAAGCGGCCCTTTCGATTCAAATGACCGACGCGACGAGTGGGGAAGTTTTCCTGGCGTTCAACCAGGATCCCCAATCCCAGAGCGGACATCCCACGGCGAACGAGCTGCTACGCAAGTCAGCGGAATCAGCCGTAACTAAAATCGAAAGGAGCTGGCGATGACTTGTCGAAACCGATTCCTCTTATTCGTTTCACTAGGCTCCATTTTAGGGGGCTGCGCGGGCTCGCAACATTCGAGTGCGCCACGGATCGCGGCCGCGCAAATCGCTGTGCTCCCCGTTGAAAACGAAACAAAAGATCCCGACGGGCCACTCGTAATCCGGCACTTGCTGGAGCGCTGGCTCGCGGAACGCGGATATGTCACGGTTCCGGAAGTCGTGGTGGACCGGGAGCTCTCGGCTATGACGATTAAAAATGGGTCCGAACTGACCCCGTCTACCTTGCAAGACCTCGCCAAGCGCACCGGGGCCGATGCCGTGGCAGAGGCCACCTTGCTCGACTTCCGTTCCTCGAACAGCGGTTTTAACCACGCCCGTCGAGTGGCCGCGACGATTAGGCTGGTTAACGCCCAAACCGGAAAAGTGCTTTGGCAAAGTGCGGATCAGGAAGGAGCGAAGGGATCGACCATTAATCCTGAAAAAGCGCTGTATGAATACGTAAAAGGGTGGGGAACCGCGGCCATAGAGAAAGCACTGAATTCTCCGCTCTATCCGGAATCAAACAAACTCATCGGCCGAATGCTCAAAGGCCTCCCCAGCTATTCAGCCGAGGGGTAGCAAGACGTTGCCGACATATCTGTTGGAAAGTCGGTCCCCTTGGGTATCTATATCTCAAGGAATGATTGTTTCCGTCCAGAGTGCTCAATCCGTTATACAATCCCTTTATGAATAAATATCTCATCGCCCTACTCTTAGCCTTTTCCGTAAGCCCTACTTTTGCCTCTACTTCTTCCGAACTTCTCCAAATCAGCGATGCCTACGGTGCCGCCCACTTCGATGAAATTGACCTAATTCGTTTCACCTTCAACATCGAAAAGGGCACAACGACTCTGCATCGGCGATGGGAGTGGCAGCCCTCGACAGATCAAGTCACTTTCTATCAAGAGGGGGGTGTCCCCGAGTCGCTCACCTATTCTCGTAAGGCGCTTGACACGGGCGATGCGAAGCTCAATCGGAAAGTGGACGCCTGGTTCATCAACGACGAATACTGGCTGCTTTTCCCGCTTCATCTCATTTGGGACACCGACATCCAAGTGACATTCAACGGCGTCAAACCGCTTCCGATCCCGCCCGGAGACGCCAAAAAGTTAACAGTGACTTACCCCTCCGACGGCGCCGGCTACACGCCCGGCGACAGATATGACCTTTATTACGGGACGTTCATGATAGGTAATAAAGAGTGGAGCCGTCCGCCGGACAAAACCCCTAAAAGCTGGGAAAACTCCGACTACAACATTCGTCAGTGGACCTATCACAAAGGCGCGGCTGCGGCTCCCACCATGACCACCACGTGGGCAGGCTACGTCCGGCTGGGACCGCTCGTCATTGCCACCGAACACCTAGATGCAACGAAGAAATTCCATCTTTGGATGTCGGAACTTTCGCTGAAGAAGAAGAACGAAGCGATTTTCCTTCAGCCGGAAGCGATTCGCTAAGGTAAGACCTCAGAGCAAAAAGAGAAAGAGTAGGCAGATCAAAAATCAAAAAGACGTCCCTCTGAGACGTCTCTTTGCGATTTGATTTGCTTACTCTTTTTCTCTTTGCTCTAAAGCCTTTTACCCAAAAGAAAACCCGTCCAAAAGGGGAGAATGGACGGGTTTTCTCAAATACGAGGGTGCTTTGACTTATTTTGGTGTGGCGGCTGCCTCGGGAGCGGCGCTCTGGTTATTATCTTTGATCTGCTCCTTATTCTGATTCAATTCTTGATTTAATGCGCCCTGCTGCTGTTTCGTAATATAGCCGCCGTTGGCCTTCACGTCGGCTCGTTCTTGGGCTTTCACGTTATTGAGCGAAGCCATTTGGTCATCGTATTGCTGCTTTGTAATTTTTCCGGTCTTCAACTGTCGGTTTAACATGTGTCTCTGGTGGTGCACGCGATCATTCACTTCGGAGCGCCGCGGATGGTGCTTGTCAAATCGCTGTTCTTTAGCGGTATCGGCATGAACCCTCACAACCGGCGCCATGAGGCTAAACGCCACTGCCGTCAACATCACTCGT
>JBBSDO010000253.1:0-3723 GCA_038241515.1 Elusimicrobiota bacterium
CCTGGTCTCCCCCAAAGGGGCGAGGATTTTTTTGGTTTCTATAGAGTTAAAGGTTCGTAGAAGCGAATGCGGTGGGTTGTTCTTCAGTCTTCGCCGCGGCAATTTCCGGATGACCCCCGAAGCGCACGACAGTCACTTGCGGCCAACCTAGCACAGATCGATTTTTTTCTTCCAAGCCTAAATCCTTAATCTCCCCGCGCTCAAAGGTCATCAGGCCACGGTCGTCGGGATCAAATTGAAAACCCTGATTTTCAAGGGTGCTCCAATCCTTGTGTGTCGCGCCGAGTCCGTGCAGCACCTCATGCATCATGACCAGGTTTTGAAGTTTGTCGGCCGATATATGAATGAGTCCGTCGCCCATGTAGGCGGCTTCGCCTCCCGACTGTGCTCGATAGTCGACCAGCATGACGAACGCTTCCCCGCTAAGGCGGTAGAGCTCGGGAATCGTGTGCACGAAGACGCGAGAGGTTAGAATGTGCCCCCCCGTCGCCGCCGGATCCAAATCCCCCTGCTTTACGTAAAGGGTATCCACCCCCTTGAAGGAGAGAGAAAAATCTCCGGCACTGAGATATTCGAATCCTCGGTTCATTTCATCCACCATCTGTTGAAAGTACTCTTCCGTTTCATGGCGGCCCGGTAAGACGGGCTCGTAGAGCTGCCCCGCGGGATGGGCGGGCACGAGCTTGAAAAAGTATATAGGCACCGCACCGCGGTGGCTCCAATGCTGAAGGCTGTCCGGCACAGTAGCAGCGAAAATCGCTTTTCCCTTTGGCCCCACCGTACGCTCTAAATACAACAAATGGTGGCGCAGAAACTGGACGCTGCGCACGTCGCCTTCGAAGCGGCTGCCTTCGATTCCGTCGCCTTCATACTTGGCAAGCCAGTCGTCCACGCACTCGCGAGCCAGTTCGTAGCGGCCTTTGGCAAGCATCGCTTGAACGCGCAGCTCCATGAGCTTTTGGTCGCGAATGACGTCCCGAATCGGACCCGAAGCGGCGGCTGTCGCCTTCAGCACGTCGCCATAGCGGCCCGTTTTAAGCAGGTAATCGATCAGGGTAAAATCAATGGCGTCGCCCGAGCCTGTCTCGGGGTGGTCTTTGGAGTACTCAAGGAGCGCCTCTTCGTAGCGGTTACTGCCGGATAAAAGGTCAACCATATGCTGACGCACCGGATGAACCAGCGAATCGAGTGGGAAGGTTTGAATCAGCCTGCGGAGCAAGACGATCTTGTCTGAAACGCAGATTTCTTGCTTAGCCTTTATCAGGAACTGGTAGGGTGTAAACGGTGTTACGGTTATAAAGGCGGCGACCCAAAGGCAGTTAAAGCGGGAGCTCGGATACATGGATAGGTGGATGTAGCCCGCCGCCGTGCATCGTTCAAGTAACTTCCTTGTAAAAGATTGGGCGTCTCTTCGGGGGGAAAGTGATGTGACCGAACGCCGAAGGCTGACGGTCCATTTAGTACACTTAAAACATGGAACCCATAGTCAAGATACGAGCCGAAATCCTTCAACATGACCCGAATAGCTGCCGTTTTACGGTCGATCGGGTGCTATTTCGTGGTTTTATCCGTTTCGGGACAAGCGAACGGGCAAAAGGGTCCGCATTACCTGAGCGTCTTTTTGCCCTACCCCGTGTCGCGGCCGTGATGATTCAAGGTCAAGAAATAACGATCAAACAGGCTCCCCCAGTCGACTGGAGAGCCTCTGGGGCCGGAATTGGGGCGGCGATCCGTGCGCATATCCAGTCTGGAGAGGCACCCATTTCTGAGGAAGCGGTAAAAAGCGCTCCCGACGAAGATAAGCTTCGTGAGAAGATACAGACCATTCTGGACGAACAAATTAATCCGGGAATAGCCTCCCACGGAGGAACGATCTCGCTGCTCGACGTTCGTGGGAATAAGGTCTATATCCAGATGGGGGGCGGATGCCAAGGTTGCTCAAGTGCCAGCGCTACCCTTCGCTCCGGTGTAGAAACCACTTTGCGGGAGCAGATCCCCGAAATCGGTGAAATTTTCGACACGACCGACCACGCCTCAGGTACAAACCCGTATTACTCAGCAGCACACGTATAACAAAAGATATCTATATATAGACGTGATTAAATACATGACAAAAATCGTCATGTATGCTACACTTTAACGAGTGCGAAAGTTGCACGAAAGGGTAGGATCCAATGGCCAACGAAGCGATTAAAGAGTTAACCCAACAGGACTACAAATGGGGATTTACCTCCCCTATCGAGTCCGACGTCGTTCCCGCCGGTCTCGGTGAGGATGTGGTTCGCTTAATTTCCCAAAAAAAGGGCGAGCCCGAGTGGTTGCTTGCCTGGCGCCTAAAAGCCTACCGCGACTGGACAACGCTCATCGAACCGACTTGGGCCAATATCCATTATCCCGCGATTGACTACCAAGCGATTCGGTACTATTCCGCGCCCAAACAAAAAGGCCCCGCCCCAAAGAGTTTGGATGAAGTCGATCCGGAGATCCGCAAGACCTTTGATAAGCTGGGCATTTCCTTACACGAACAAGAGAGGTTGAGTGGGATTGCGGTCGATGCCATTATTGATAGCGTATCCGTCGCCACGACATTCAAAGAAAAGTTGAAGGAACTTGGCATTATCTTCTGCTCCTTTTCCGAAGCGGTTCGCGAGCATCCGGATCTCATCCGAAAGTATTTGGGCGTTGTCGTCCCTCCTAAAGACAATTTTTTCGCCGCTCTTAATGCCGCTGTTTTCAGTGACGGTTCCTTCTGCTACATTCCCAAAGGTGTGCGCTGCCCGATGGAGCTTTCCACGTACTTCCGAATCAATTCCGCTGAAACCGGACAGTTTGAGCGGACATTGATCATCGCCGAGGAAGGCTCTTACGTTAGCTATTTGGAAGGCTGTACCGCGCCGATGCGCGACGAAAACCAGCTTCATGCGGCGGTTGTGGAGCTCGTGGCTCTCGATAACGCGCAAATTAAATATTCGACGATTCAAAACTGGTACCCGGGAGATAAGAACGGCAAAGGGGGGATCTACAATTTTGTTACTAAGCGGGGCCTTTGCAAAGGCGCGAGTTCAAAGATTTCTTGGACGCAAGTAGAGACGGGATCCTCCATCACCTGGAAGTATCCCAGTTGTATTCTTAAGGGCGACAATTCGGTCGGCGAGTTTTACTCTGTCGCCTTAGCGAATCATTATCAGCAAGCCGATACCGGAACGAAAATGATTCATGTCGGAAAAAACACGCGCAGTACGATTATTTCCAAGGGCATCTCGGCGGGTCACGGACAGAATACCTATCGAGGCATGGTCAAGATTCTTCCGGGAGCGACCGGAGCCCGCAATTATTCGCAATGCGACAGCCTTCTGATGAGCGACACCTGTGGAGCGCACACGTTCCCTAAGATCGAGGTCAACGATCCGACCGCACAGATGGAACATGAAGCGACGACGTCGAAGATCAGTGAAGACCAACTGTTTTATTGCAAGCAGCGCGGCATTTCCCCTGAGGACGCCGTCAACATGATCGTCAATGGATTTTGCAAACAAGTCTTCAAAGAATTGCCCATGGAATTTGCGGTCGAGGCTCAGAAGCTTTTGGCCGTCAGCTTAGAAGGAACGGTCGGATAGTTTGTTGTAGGCCCTCGAGGCCGACCGCTTGAACAAATTTCAGTAGATTAACCAAAGGAGCCACTTACCGTGTTAGAAATCAAAAACCTCCACGCCAACGTCGGCG
>JBBSDO010000254.1:0-3723 GCA_038241515.1 Elusimicrobiota bacterium
AAATGGGCCGTGATCCAGCGGTATTTTAGGATTTTGGATTCAACAGACAGAGCCTAATCAACCCAAATGACTTTCATTTCGGGAACTCGATATTTAAAATGTCACTGACGTCCCCATTGCACTTGCCCAGATTTTGACCCGCCCAGGCATTTTTTGAAAATTTAAAAAGCTCTGTTAGCAGCCAAAACTTTCAAGCCTATCGCAATTCGATCAGACGTCCATCGGGCGTCCTCCTGCGGCCACCCTTTCTCGGTAATTAACCAATATTCGAGTGCGACAAGGTTTATTCTGGCTCGAAATCGATGTATCGCGCAGATAAAGCGGTCGAGTCGCTCGATGTCCAACGGATGGGTTATATTCGACGTACCCCAAATCGATCCCGGTATCAAGAATCCTTCGAAGAGCCTGCCAGTCTTAGCACCCGGAATAATTTCCTCTAGTTTTGTCGGTGTTCGTGGCAACTCGATCCGGGCGGAAATTCCGAGCAACCGCCGCCGACAGAAGCGACGAAACCCCATGACGAATTCGCGTGCCGTCGTGTTGTACTCCTTCGTTGTGAGCTCACCCTGACGCGGAACGACATTAAAAATGCGAAATATGCCGACCTTCTCGTGTTCCTCAGCGATCGCCACCGCGCTTCCAAAAGCTTGACCAGTCTTCGTTGATTCGGCGATGAGAGCGAACTTCGAAATGCTCTCCGCGTACCGAGCCGACTCCTGCTCAAGTAGCTTCCAATCGCTATGGGTTTGCACAAATTCATTTATTGCACCAGCCACAGCCGCCGAACCGTGACTTTTGGAGTAAAACTTCACCTCAGCTAAACCCTGCATGATTAAGCCCATTAGTTGCTGCGCCTGAAGATAAGACTGCCTTTTCAACGCTGCTCCGCGTCTTTGATGTAGACGGAGCTGGCCACGTCAACCATTGCGCTTCCGCGCCGGGCTTTTGCGCTGCAGGGCTAACTGGCGTTTCACTTCCTCGAGGGGAATCGATGCCTCATTCGTGTCCGATGCAATCGCTTCTTTGAGAATGCGTGATAGCCCGCGATCTTCGATGAGTTCGGACATGCGAATAAAATCCTCTTCGGGCAGGACGATAAATCGCTTGCCTGCTGGATTGGTCCAGAGTTGGGTTTTAAGCTTAGTCATTGGCCTGCTTTCATTTATCATAGGCTTCGGAGCGGTGGACGATTCGATGCACGATTAGCCGTGAACTTTGCGCTTGGAATATCACCCGCCAATCCCCCACGCGCAACCGCCAGCCTGGGGTAAAGTTTGTCAGCCGTTTCACGTCGCCGGCCATGTCCTGGCAAAGCAGTTGCAGTTTGCCTCCGATCCGGCGTGATACATCGGGTGAGAGCCGCTTGAGATCGCGCACTGCCCTGGGCCTGAATTCTATTGTCTATTGCAACGCGATCCCAAATCACATCTTCTGCACATGCTCCTCATCCAGAATCTCCTGCACTGTCAGGAGCTTGATGATTCGCCCGGTGCGTTTGTGGAATGCAGCACATTCCTGCTGGGCGTCTGCCGAATACCCGAAGCTGACGAAGAACCCGCGTTGGCGGCCGCCTTCGCCTTCGCGCTCCATGACAGCCTGGAAGGCGTCGATGTCGGGGCGGCCTACTTTGTCTACCTGCTTGACCTGAATGGGGAACCAGTCATCGGAAAACAGCCCATCAGCGCTGGGCTTGGTGCCTACCGGGAACAGGCGGCCGTCGATCCCCATGTCGCCGACCTGCACTTTGTTGGGAATGCCGCGCCCCTTGGCTCAAGTGGGGCGATGACGGCCCAATTCTCAAACTCAAAGTGCGGCAACGCCCGTAGCTTCTCAACCGTCCAGGGCAGATCGCGAGTATTGCGTACCTATGGCACTGGATCGAGAAGGTGGCTGAAGAGACCGGCCTCGGTAGTGGCCTTCGCCCCGTTCACCTTCTCTAACGTAGAGAGTTTTCCGAGCATTCGGGCTAATCGCACGATGGAGAGTTTTCTGAGCACGTCAGCAGTAATGGGGCGCTTTGAATCGCGGAAGATCAGAGAATTCAGGAAGGCCTTGGCAGGCACCGACTCCAGCATTTCAAAAAGAAGATCGGCCTCTTCCAGCGATCGGCAAGGAGTCAAATAGCACGTGTCGTCCACCATGACGGGTCGATTTTCGTATGGTGGCACTATCACGAAGGAAATGTTTTTGTAAAGTCCTGAAATAGCCACCTTCCAAGGCGCAAACGAATAAGGCCCGATTCCGAAAACGGAGAATTTGGGACGATTTTCGTATATCGAGCTCTTCCGGTCGTTTAGGATGGCGGCATGCCGGGTCAGGTACGCCCAAGTCTTTGGGGCCGTCCGTCGAATCTCGGAAGTGTCATCACCGGTGTGCCTCTGCGTGACTAGGACAGCTTTACGTATGGCGGACCGCCCATTTCCGAGATCCGACGATTTCAAGAGCGGAAAGATGTAATCGTCTTCAATTTCCACCAATTCACCAAGCCCGTTGACTAGCTGGTTCCCCTTACGAGTGAACTCCATGACGCTGCCGGCGTCATGCTTGACGCCCGATCGCCAGATATGGGTCGAGGAGGCACCGCTCAGTCCTTTGTGCGCCTGGTAAGCGTCGAGATTGGCAACCAAGATTCCATCGACCAATCCGAATCGTGTTCCCGCGGAAGCGGTGTCGAGATCGGCATAGACCGTCGCCATCCGGTCTGACGTGCGCTTTCCAGAAGCGAAAAAGAGGCAAGCATCGACCGCCACATCGAACGCTGCCTTGGCGTCGATATGAAAAAGACTTGAATCTTGAAGTCCTCTTTCTGTCTTCCAGAAGTGCCGCAGGACCTTTCGCGCGGTCATCGTCTTACACAGCATGGCGATAGCGCCGTCGTCCGGAAGAGCCTCAATCAGTTGCACGAGCATCCACTCCGAGATGTCGAAGTTCGATTTTCCCGTGCGGGCGTCAAAGCCGCGTAACCCTTGGAAGTTCGTCTTTGTTGGGAGGTTACTACTTCCGAGCTGCCCCAACTCCGAATTCGTCACCCATGGCGGGTTGCCGATGACGAGAACTCGCTTCTTCCCCGACCGACAAAGGTTGCGCTTCCAGTTTTCGGTGAAAAAGTCCCGTTGGAGGATTCGAGCGTGAAATTGGCTCAAGCTCGTGCGAGCTACGTCGACGTATTTCTCATTGAGCTCATAGCCCTCGTACTCCGCTTTGCGACCCCATTGCAAGGCGGACGCCTTCAGAAACGCTCCTAGCCCGGCAGTGGGCTCAACGACGAGATCGGGCGTGCCAAAAACCTCGGCAACCAGCGCAACGCACCGCTGTGCCAAGCGCTCAGGGGTTTGAAAGTCTCCGAATTCCTTCTTAGCGCTCATGGGCATTTCCATTCACGAAGATCACCAGTTGATCGTATCCAAGTCCTTTATAAACCGCTTTGAAAACTTCTCGTGCTTGGTGAGTTCCTTTAACCTATATTTGTCGTACGCCTTCAGAAATCCAAGGTAGAAGTCCTTTTTTGTTTGATTTTCAAAAATATTCCGGCAGTCGCACATTTGGATGACGCCGTAACCCTGCGCCTCGATGGTTAGGCAATCCCAGCTGAGGTGCTCGATGGGGATTGGGGCGGTCTCATCCAATATTTCCATGCCGTTCGCGCCGTGCTTGTAATCGACGAAGATAAAGCTGAGCTGTTTGCGCTCCTCGAACACCCATTCATGCATCATCTTTATTGAG
>JBBSDO010000255.1:0-3681 GCA_038241515.1 Elusimicrobiota bacterium
AGATCCTGGCGATTGCAACCCATTCGATGAAGCCGCACGGCAAACCGGGGACTAGCCCAGTTTGGAAGGCCTTCCTTTCGGCGACCAATTTGAAGCAAATTCATGCCGATTTTAGGCACGCCATTAAAACCACTGTTGAATCGGATTTAAACGGCGAGACACCTGCCTCCGTGGCTTTAATAACGACTGTCGAATATCCAGAAGCGGCACTAACAGAACTCCATGGTGTCTCAGCGGCTCATCATGGATACACGGTCTTAAATGAACGCGAATTTAAAGGTGTACTTGAAGAATTCAAAAAGAAAGAGGCGGCGGATGAATCAAGGACGATTGGCAAAATGCTACCCGTGCTCCAAACGCAGGTAGTAAAGCCTACCCTGTCGCAGACGATCTATTTTGCTTTGGCTCGGGTTCTCAATCCCGCTGTAGCCATTTTTGATTTCTCTCGGAAGACGAAGTCAGAAACAGGCGAGGCGTCCGAGGGTTCTTCGGTGACTCCGCTTGCGATTTCGCAACCGCGAACTCTTACAGATCACGACTTCTTTTGGCGAGCCGCCTGGACGGTTTCGGCTACGCTCATTGTCGCGGCGGCTATGCACATCTTCGGTCTATTCGGGCTCGGCAGCACAGCCGTACCTGTCATAGACGCCTCCACTTTGGGCCCCATCCACCATGCGGGATTCGGATTGGTGCCGCTTATCATGCTGATTGAGAAGTGGTGGCGCGTTCGACGCGCCGATTCCGTCAACGTAGGGACCTCACTCCGGTCTAAGTTGCTCGAAACCCTGACGAACGCATGAGCACTAATTCCGCGGTGGGGGCCCTGACCCCGGTTCCCACCGCTTCCTTTTTGGAATGGAATGTCGGAGACCGTTCTGAAAGGCGTTTTAAAATTAACATGCCTGTAATATTCATCTCATACGCTAACAGTAAGGTGATTTCCGTTATCGGAATGTTACACAGCGATGACGTTTTGGCCCACGAGGAGCCTGGGCCCTTCAGTCCGGGATTTTTGGACTCTTGGTCTATTCCACCATTTTGCGATGTCGCGTATGCTAGAGATGTAGCGGAGGACATTAACTAAGTCGCCAGGGAGAATCAAATGAAAAAACAACTGACCCAATCGCTCGCCATTCTTTTAAATCTAACGCTCGTCGGCAGCTCCTTCGCCGATATCGGAATGCCGGGCAATGCAGCCTCCGCAGCAATGCCTGATTTCGTCAAGACGCTCACCCCGCCCACCGCACTGGGCTACCTGACCGACTCCTATAAAGGAAACACCGATCACCCGGTGATCCTGATCCAGGACCTGCATGCCAACTACGGCGTGCAAAAAAAGATCGAAGGATTGCTGAAATTCTTGCAGCCCAAAGTGTCGCCTAAGGGTTCACCCATGGTCCTTGGAATTGAGGGAGCCTGGGGACAAATGAACCTTACGAACGTTCGGAGCTCGGCCCTCAAAGTCCGGCAAATTGCCGCCGATTTTCTTTTGAAGGAAGCAGAAATCAGCGGAATGGAACACTTTGCGGCGATGTCACCGGTGCCTGTGGATTTTTACGGGATTGACAATCCGCAAGATTACATTATTCATCAAAATTTATTTCGCAAGTCGCTGGCCGCTCGATTGGAGTTGGCGGGAAAAATCGACCAGCTCCGTATCGTAGTCAATAAGTCCAAAGCCGACGGACCACGCTCGTTGCGACACCTTTGGAAGCTCGCCGACAATTTCCACGCCGGAAAAATTGGTTTAGACGAACTCTCGAATGCCTTAGGGACCCGCCTTTCCGATTACGGCCAGGCCGAAGCGGCGCTAAGCGATGCTCAAACCGCAGCCGCCGGTCTCGAGAAAGGTGAGAAGGCCTTTTATATGAAGAATGTCGTAGCTGCGGATCAAGATCTAAGCATGCTCTCTCGGCTATTTCGTCAACAACTGACATTCGAAGAAGTCCAGTATGTCTCCAAGCGGGTTTCTAAAATGTTGGTCGTGATTCAGGCTCTGCTGCCGAAGGAAAATATGAAGCTTTGGGAAGATACGGTGCGGTCGGCCATCGATCACTATGCCGTGGCCCTTCTCCGAAATCAGCCCATGGCCTCCCACGCCAAAGAGTTAGCTGCTCAAAACCCCGGCAAATCAGTTGTTCTCGTTACCGGTGGATTTCACACGGCGGGCATCGCAGAGAGTCTGAAAGCAAAAAAAATCAGCTATATCGTCGTTGCTCCGGTAGTGGATTCCCACACCGCGAAAGATGAACGGTTATATATAAAGCGCATGATGGGTATTCGCGTGTCGAGCAGCGAGGAAGCAAAAGAACTGGCACAAATTAAGGCGACAGCTCATACGATAACGCCCGGCGGCGACGTTGCGGCCGCGGGAATGCTCCTCGCAGGAACTCCTCTGACAGCAGACATGCGAGCGGCTGCCTCGCACTGGCCTGAAGTGATTGGGCGAGTGGAACACGGAGATGAGGCCGCGGGAACCGATCAGCCGCTCACTAACGCAGAACGAGGGATCGATGAGGCAGCGGTTGTGGAATCTAAGAGCGCTGGGGAGTCACCCACTAGCCTAGCGGGCCGCATCGGTGTCAAGGTCGAACGCCAGCTCGATATTATCGCAGACAACGACCAACCTGGACAGGGCCCGATTGCCAAGGAAGGGGACAAGGTTACCGACGTGAGTCTAGCTGATGAAAAACCCCGAGAGGCCGGACGGGTCACGGGGGTGGCCAAAATTGCCGGACTCCTGGGGGTTGCCGCTGCCGGTGCAACCGTTCTCAAGGTCGTCAATATGGCTGGGCAAAGTGGTCACCAGTTCACGAATGCTCTCAGCGTCGCTAATAATTCCAGCGCGATGACTGTGGCGCTGAATGCCGGACACTCATTCTTGACTTCAATCGGCAGCGCGATGCATTCTCCTCACGCGGGTTGGTGGATTGCGGGCGCTGCTGCCGTGACGGTGGGAACCGCCATCGCCGCTCGCAAAGCAATCAATGGCGCCGCGTAAGTCGTAACGGCGATTAATACAGCCGCGTAGGCCCTTCAAAGGTCTTCGATCAAAGAGTCCCTCGCCAGAGCACCGGCGAGGGATTTGTTTTATGCTGACGTCCCCCGTGCCAGGCGTTAGTTTGTGAGAGTTGGAGTGTGAATTCAGCCCCTTATTGCGATCGCAGCGACGGTATCATTCGCAGTAGCTTATGTTCTCTTCGGTTTGAACACTCACTTCCCGAGAAACACGCGCTCCCCCGCACGATTACAAATTTGGATCGGCACGCCCAACCTCTATTTTTATAGGTCCACCCTTACGCAGGGACCTTCCTAAAGTAGGTAAAACGTCCCGATTGCAGTCGGCTCCATGCCATTACACGTTCAAATCGCCTCTATTTGTAGAGCTGGTCTTCCGACCCTCCTGGTTGAAATATAGAGGTGTTTTTAACCTTCGTTTGTAACTTGAAAGTCACACTCGCGGGGTATAAAAGAGGGGATGAAATCGGTCGAGACCCACCTGATTCTTAGGCCTTATGGGTGCGCCTTTTTAGTCGCGCGGCCCATGGTTCGCTCTGAAGGTAAGAGCTATTCTTGGTGTGAGGGACCGCTCCCTCGGTTTCTATAAAATGATCGAAAATACGCCAAAATCTTATTGTCTACTACCGGTACCGCTTACCCGAGCGATCTTCAGACTTCCAG
>JBBSDO010000256.1:0-3619 GCA_038241515.1 Elusimicrobiota bacterium
AAAAAAGGCCGTTTAGCCTACTAGAATAATACCCCATTTAGAGCAAAAGAACCTGGGCCCAGGTAACAAGCCTGGTTATTTGACCCCAAATCCCAGGAATTGTTCCCACAATTGCCAGCTTGCAGACGGGCCTGCTACAATAGCGCCCATGCCCAAGAAAACCTATCGAGTTGCCGTCGTTGGTGCCACCGGCGCAGTGGGGGTTGAGATGCTCCGCCTGCTGGTTGATAGGCGCTTTCCTTATTTAGAAGTGCACGCCTTCGCCTCGGAGCGTTCCATGGGGAAAAGCGTCCCCTTCGGAACCCGGAACTTGCAGGTAGCTCAATTAACACCAAGCGCCGCGCAAAACATTGATATCGCTTTGTTTTCAGCCGGGGCCTCCATTTCCAGGGAATTCGCGCCTTTCTTTGTGAAAGCAGGCGCATTAGTTATTGATAATTCGAGCGCTTTTCGAATGGAGCTGGACGTTCCTCTGGTCATCCCGGAAGTAAATTCTGACGCCTTGAATCATTCCGTTAGGCTCGTCGCCGTCCCGAATTGCTCGACCATAATTGCGGTGACTCCTCTCTGGCCTATCCATCAGAAAAACCCGATACGTCGACTCATTGCCGCCACTTATCAGGCGGCTTCTGGCGCCGGTGCCGCCGCGATGTCCGAGCTTGTGGAATCGACCCGCGCCGAGTTGAACGGGAAGAGTTATAAAAACACTGTTTTTCCTCACCCCTATGCATTCAATCTATTCAGTCATAACTCCAAAGTCGATCCGGCGACTGGCTATAATGGCGAGGAGCTGAAAATGGCCGACGAAACGCGGAAGATTTTTAACGACCGCGCCATTCGAATTTCAGCAACTTGCGTGCGGGTTCCCGTGTTGCGCGCTCACTCGGAGGCGCTCCACTTTGAGTGTGAAAGGCCCATTTCCCCACAGGAAGTTTCTCAAATTCTCAAAACGGCTCGAGGTGTCCGTCTGGTCGATGACCCTCATAAAAACCATTATCCAATGCCGAAAGAGGCTTCCGGGCAGAACGACATTCTTGTAGGCCGCATTCGCCAAGATGTTAGCGATCCATCAGGCCGATCGATCGCCCTATTTGTTTCGGGCGATCAGCTTTTAAAAGGAGCCGCCCTCAATGCCGTTCAAATCGCCGAAGTCATGATCGAGAAGGGCTACGTTTGAAACGGCTCGTCGTCAATGCCGATGATTTCGGTCGTTCTTCTGCCATCAACCAAGGAATCATCGAGGGCCACCAAAAAGGCATCATCACGAGCGCGAGTCTGATGACGCACCGTGACGCCTTCGAGGAGGCCGTAAGCCTCGCCAAAGCCAATCCACAGTTGGGAATAGGATTACACTTGGACCTGGACGCCTTCTTTGAGGTAGAACACGGTGTCGGTCGCCTTCTACGATACAAGGACTCGTCCCTTCCCCTAGGGGCAATCGTCACGGAAACCGAAACTCAACTTCTAAAGATTCTTGGGACCGGTCTTCCCATTCAGCATTTGGATGGACACCACCACGTGCACTTACGTCCCGAACTGTTTGCCGCGATCGCCGCCCTAACCGCCAAATATAAGATCAAAACGATTCGTTATTTCAAAGGGTTTTATGAAGGGCTCTATCCAGGAGTTTCGATGGATTGGATTCGAGATCTCATCACGCGCTTCGATCTAACCTGCACAGATGCTTTTTTTGCGGGTTGGGAAGTGGTGGAGTCGAGTTTGCCGGGATACCGTTACTTTGATTTATCAGTTCCCTTTGAAACGGCCGAGCTCATGGTTCATCCCGGAAAGGGGGAGGCCTGGCGGGAAAAGGAACTGTCGCACTGTACCAATCCCGCGTGGCGTCAAAGGTTGTCCGACGAGCACGTTGCGCTCTGCAACTTCGGGGGACTGTTTAGTCACGACTTCGCCTAAGCCAATTTGGTAAGTTACTAAGCACTCTATGGAAATTGTAACGCAGCTAGGAGACTTGACGCAGGCGAAGGCCGACGCCGTTGTTAACCCGGCGAATTCACTCGGCGAAATGGGCGGCGGTGTTTCGGGCGCGCTCAAACGCGCCGGCGGAGATGAGATCGAAAAGGAAGCCATGGCGCGGGCGCCAATCGCCGTAGGGGATGCCATACAAACGACGGCTGGCCGTCTTCCCTTTCGGTATGTCATCCATGCTCCGACGATGGAGAAGCCGGCAGAGCCATCGACCACCGAGAAAGTGCGGCAAGCCACTCTGGCCGCTCTGATGTGCGCCGACAGTTACGGAGTTAAGATATTGGCGATGCCTGGAATGGGAACCGGCGTCGGTGGCGTGTCGGCCGCGTCGGCGGCTGAAGTGATCGTTGAAACCTTGCGTAACTATGAAACCGCCAGCATTCGAAAAGTGATTTTAATCGACCACAACCCCACGATGGCAACCGCGTTCCGTGACGCCTTGATCTCCGAACGCGGCTAATGGGAACCATCACCGAGAGTTTTTCTAATCTCTCTGATCTGCTGCTTGCCCAGAAGCCCAATTCCTCCACTTTCACGACGCCCACCACGAGCCAATTCCTCATCACGCGTTGGCTGAGGCCACTACTCCCGGCGAGTGTCCACCTCGGCACGGGAATCGTCGTCGATTTAAAAGACCGCCAGGTGGGCCCGCTGGATATTGTCGGTTGTCTCGAAGCTTACCCGGCTTTTGGTGAAGGTCTCGCTAGCCAGTTTTTAGTCGACGGGGTACTTTTTTGTATGCAAGCCAGGGACTGGACCGTGCACGATTTAACGGAGTTCGGAGCATTGGCGACACAGCTCAAGAAATTAGAGAGCAAGAAGAGCGCAAAGGTTCTGTCCGCCGCCGTTTCTTTTGAGCTCCTTTCACTCGAGCATGTTTCCGAATTTCTCAAAAGTCCTGCCGGACAGGGAGTAGATGCCGTTCTCTCCTTAGGCAATAACCTGGTCATTCGCAATTCTCAAGGGTGGTACGGTGATCCCGAGCGCGTTCCCTTTGTGACCCAACGGGGGGCGGCTGAAGCCCTCAAGAGCTTCACCTTCTTCCTTATTCAAATTGCTCAAGGTGCGGTCGGGTTGCCATTCGGGTTAGCCGATTATCAACACCTATGACCTCTGCGCATTTTCGGGTCTACCTCTTGACTCTCGGGATCGGGTCTCTGTCGAATGTGATAGGGAATGCGTCGGAGTCTCAATTTTTTCCACCATCCCACGAGGTGTTTACTTCGCTTAAAGCGGATCCGCGCGAACTTCAATTTGCGGTGCGGCCTTTCGTGCCCGTTGGCCATAAGGTTCTGGGAGAGGCCGCTATTGGAGACTATCTGGGCGTGTATCGGTTAACGGATGCCGCAACGGAAAAGACGTTTCAACTGAGTGTAGGAGGGGGATTTTTCGGCCTCTTCGATCTCGCTGGCAAATCAAATGATATGCAAGCCGCTGACTATTTCGCTAATATTCCCTTTGATTTTAGATCAGGGCCTTGGTCGACTCGCTTCATGCTTTACCACACCAGTTCCCACTTGGGCGACGATTACTTAAAAGCCCACTCGCTTACTACAGATAAACATTCCTGGGACAATATCCGTCTGATGTTGTCGAATGATCTTACTAAAACGCTCAGATTGTACGGAGGCTA
>JBBSDO010000257.1:0-3596 GCA_038241515.1 Elusimicrobiota bacterium
ACCGCGGCTTGTCAGCTGCACATGCGAAAGTTTAAAGACGGGGATACGATCACGATCGAGCCCTGGCGCGCAAATGCCTTCCCCGTCGTCAAAGATCTCATTTGTAATCGCTCGGCTTTTGATCGGGTGATCGCCGCGGGAGGTTTTGTTTCGCTCGATACCGGGGGAACACCCGATGCCAATGTCATTCCCATCGGGAAGTCCGACGCTGACCGAGCGATGGATGCGGCGGCTTGCATTGGCTGCGGGGCCTGCGTCGCCGCCTGCAAAAATGCATCCGCCATGCTATTCGTCGCAGCCAAAGTGTCGCACTTGGGCACACTCCCACAAGGCAAAGTGGAAGCGCGGGAGCGCGTTCTAAATATGGTCGCACAAATGGATAAGGAGGGGTTTGGCAATTGCACGAACCAGTCCGAATGCCAGGCCGTCTGTCCTAAGGAAATCTCGGTCGATTTCATCGCCCAAATGAATCGCGAATACGTGAAGGCCGGGCGCTAATTTTTCTTTCCCTGACTCGATGCTAACCCTGGCCGATCTCGCCACCCAACTTCCCGATACCCTACAGGTAGTTTGGGTTGTAGCGGCCCAACCCTCCAGCGCAACAATTCGCCTATTTGAGCGTAGCGGCGCCTCTTGGAAGCAGGTCGGACCAGATCTGCCCGCCGCAATCGGCTATAAGGGGTTTGCCGCGCTCGATAGAAAAGTGGAGGGGGATAAGAAAACTCCTTCGGGCCTTTTCGCGATTGACTCCGCCTTCGGCTATTCTCCGACGCTTGTGGCGAAAATGCCGTACCGGACCTGTACACCTGAGGATAAATTCGTCGATGATCCGGACTCTCCGCAGTACAACACTTGGGTCCATGGTGACATCCAAGCAAAGAGTTTTGAGACGATGCGTAGGTCGGATCCCCTTTACGAACTCGGACTTATCATTCGCTACAACATGGATCCGATCATTAAAGGCAAGGGAAGCGCTATCTTCTTTCATGTCTGGAGCCATCCCCAAGCCACGACCGCGGGATGCGTTGCGCTCAGTTTGAAAGATTTGATCGCTGTTATTCGCTGGCTTGATCCTGCTAAACATCCTTACGCGGTGATGAACCCTGAGAGCCTATGAGCCGTCCCGCTGTTCGCGCTTCGGTTCTGGTATTCCTGCTCGGACCCTCCGTGGGTGCGAAGGTTCGCGTGGGACCGGACTACGTCGATATTTCCCGAATTCCCGGGGTGTCGATTGATTTACGCTACGCCACCTCCAATAATTTTGTCGGCCAAAACATGTACGGCGAATTTTCAAAGGCCTATTTGCACAAGGCCGCTGCGCCAAAACTCAGAAAAGCCTCTGAGTTGCTGCAAGAGCGCAAGCCGGGGTGGACGCTCGTGATCTTTGATGCTCTGCGTCCTCTGTCGGTGCAGCGCGTCCTTTGGGGCAAAGTGAAAGGAACGGAAAAGGAAACGTACGTTGCTAATCCCGAAAAAGGATCGATCCATAACTATGGGTTTGCCCTGGATCTTTCGCTCCGGGACGATCAGGGGAAAGAAATCGATATGGGCACTCCTTTTGACGATTTTCGTCCTGTCGCGCAGCCGAGGCTGGAGGAATCCTATTTAGCGCAGGGCCAACTCTCCCCTAACCAATTAGCCAATCGCCTGCTATTGCGAGACATCATGGAAAAGGCCGGCTTTATCCAGGTGCCTGAGGAGTGGTGGCACTTCGATGCCCTTCCTTTATTCGAAATCAAAAAGAAGTATCGAATTGTAGATTAATTTCGCGAGCGGGCTCCGTTGACAGCACGGAGCCATTTGTAGTATTTTTGATTGAAGCTTTTGAGCGTTAGTTCTTCAACGACCCGCGCCTTTTGGCGTACCAAATCACAGGAGGCCGTCCCATGGTAACACCCATCGATCCCGATTTCATGAAAAACCGTACCAAAGTCGCGGAGAAGCACTTTGACCACGATATTTGGGGACCCGTCGAAGGCCAGGCCAAAATTGGCATTCACGGAACGGCCGTCGCTGTGGACTTCGACCTCTGTATTGCAGACGGCGCCTGCATCGATGCCTGCCCCGTCAACGTTTTTGAGTGGGTGGAGACGCCCGGCCATCCTGCCTCCACCAAAAAGGCCGATCCCACGCGCGAGAAGGATTGCATTTTCTGTACGGCCTGCGAAAGCGTCTGCCCTGTTCTTGCAATCAAAATTACCCAGCCATAAACTACCGGAACGACTCTCGTACACGTGCTCGTCCTTCCCCGCGGCCCCAGGCGGGGAATCCATCTGCCGTCTATGCCGTTAGGGACCTGATGGGTCCCCCGCCAGAGACTAACGGGAGATGACATTGTTTGGATCGCCTTTATGATGCGTTGGATGTGCAAATCCAAAATTCACCGGGTTACTGTGACCGAGGCGAACCTCGCTTACGAGGGAAGTATCACGGTGGATCAGGCGCTCCTCGAAGCCGCCAATATTGTTCCTTACGAGATGGTCCAGGTTTATAACGTCAATAACGGTTCGCGCTTTGAGACTTACGCTATACCGGGGCCGGAAAAATCGGGTGTTGTTTGCCTCAACGGAGCGGCCGCCCGGCTGGGAATGGTGGGCGACAAACTCATCGTCGTCAGTACCTCTTTTGTGGAGGAAGCTGACGTTCCTTCATTTTCGCCGCGCGTCGTCTTTGTCGATTCCCAAAACCGCCGATCGAAGTCTGACGCGGGTCCCGCTGTAAAGTCCCACCGCTCGAAAAAATGAAAATATCCCGATGGCTGCCCATCGCGCTCTGGATTCTGGGCACGATGGGAATCGTTTATGGAGCCATCTATGCCGATGTCGTGGTGCGCGCAAAAGAATCCTTTGAACAGGGGGAGAAATATTGGCGCTGGTCCGAACATCCTGAAGAATATGCTCAATTTTTGTCTGACAAGTTTACCCAAGAAAAGGACGCCCTTGATCAACGCTTCGGAAACGGCAAGCTCAAGAAAGAAGACTACGACCGTCAACTCTCTCTCGTTCAGTTCGACCGCGAACAGTCCCTAAAAGAATCCACCATGAAGTACGCCTATACCTGGTATCAGACCGCCGTCGAGCTTTATTCGCCTCCGGAATCCAAGTGGGTACGCCTTTCACGTGAAAAAATGCCCCAAGCTAAGGAACGCTGGAAATCGGAGCTTCGAGCTCAACATATTCCCTTCGAAGATTACATGTTGGACTAAGACTGCCAAAAGTTTCAGTTCATTTAACACGTTCGACATAAATCCGTAACATTCGCGCGTTAAACTCATTGGGATGGAAATGACCATGTCGCATCCTGGCGAGTACCCCCACCTCAGCCGAATTGGCCGCTCCGGAGTCGAGTTCAATGAGACGGCCACCGAGATCACTATCTTTGACCGTCGGGGCCATTTGGTTTGGAAAAAGCAGCGCTCGGAAAGCCTTCAACCGATTCGATGGGAAGGACTCGATTTGCATGGCGAACATGTAAACATCGGCGGCTACACCTGCAAAATCGTCTATCCGGATGGGCGCGTCGTATACATCCCGTTCGTTTTTATGCGCTAAATCAGCTCGTTTCCACCGCCAAAAATCCTTCGATCTTCAGTCGAT
>JBBSDO010000258.1:0-3542 GCA_038241515.1 Elusimicrobiota bacterium
ATCCAATTCAGCCAACGCGCCTTGGTCGGGATGGCTCCGGCGAACCAGGCTGGAAATGAAGTAGGCTAAGACAGCTACAAGAAGCACCACAACTGCTACCACGGGCAACGGAACAGTCATTTGTTTATCCTTTCCCAGGATGTATAACGGACTCAGAATATCTGACTTTGCGATAGAATGCAAATGTTTCTAAAGTAAAGACCAAAAAGGGGCGGATTAATCTGGTCGGGATGGCGGGAATTTCCTGCCTGTGCGCAACAAACTAGCGTTTAACTCTGTCAATTTGCTCAACAATCGATCCTCTTGGTCCTTGTTCCAATTAGGGCCCGAGACCTTGCGTTTCTGCTCCCCGGCGGGAGTTAAGGTGAATGACCAAAAAATGAGGCAGGCTGTGGAGATGCTAAGCATAACGATGCTTAATATCCAGCTCCACGACTGCCCCCTGTTATTGAAAAGCAGAAGTGTAGCCTTACTCGAAAAGTAGATCGCATAGCCGACTGTGTAATGGATTACGTTCGTGTTCAGAGGAATCGGGTAATAAAAGAGAAAACCTGTGATCAAAAAGACGAAGAATATCAGACTGGAAACAACGGCGCGCTCGACGCTGAAAAAGCCGGCAAGGAAATTCCTGGGAGTCTGTTCAATTCCAAGCAGTAGAAGCGAGCAGAGGATCGCAACCACGATTGCAACGCGGACATAGCGGCGCGCAACCGTTGCGATCCCCTTCAGATCGCGCAAAATAAGCGAATACAATTCCAGCGTCACCAACACGTAGAGGAACACAAGTACGGCTTCCGTGAAAAAGAAGAAGATCCCGTAAGCAGTCGTCCGTGGCTTGAAGAAGAACTGGCCAACAACCTGACTAGAAGAGACGATGAGATAAACAAAGAAGAAACGGTAAACCTGGTTTAAACCGGCAAGCAAGAACCGGAGGACCAGAGTGGCAGACGCCACCACTTCGACTATGTATAATGTCTCTACTATACCATTCCCGGCCATGGTACTAGACGTTCTAGAAGATCCAGAGTGTGCGGCAACAATCAGGAACTTAGCGTACGGCTCGTGCCCAAGTCAAGTGGTTGCAGTGTTTTAACGAACACCGCTGACAGGAGCGAACGACGGGCAAGGAAAGCATTCCGGCCACATGATGTCGGCGGAAATGGATGAAACCAATCCGAGAGCGAGCAGCGTCAACAAAGCAAGTCTTTTCATGTTTGAATCTCCTGTTATTGCGAATTCGGGTCTGGACCCAGAGTCATAGTACCTGCATTACTTTTCGATGTCACATTTCAGGTTAAGCCGTTCGTAAAACAGAACAATCATCTCTCTTCTTGTTAGAATCAGTGACATCCCGCCAAAGGGGCCGTCGAATCTGCTTCCCTTTCGTCCTAAGGAGGAGTAGTATTAGAGTCAATCCGACATGACGGTGACTGGGCGCAAACATATCCTGGAGGTGGATGCTGGGTCGGACCTTTGGCGGCGCACTCTGTGCCACATCCCATCCGTTTTCGGCCGGCTGGTCTATCTGTCGTCCCTAAGGAATCCCAATAACGCACGTTATAGACACGATGGCCTGTCCCTAATTTATGGGGAAGATGAGGCTAACCGGGCTCTTCGAAAGGGCCACAAACAAGCCTTTGCGGAATGGCTCACTTTTAATATTGAGGAACAAAAAGCGGATCTGGATCTTTATCTATCTGGGCTATTTGAAGGAAAAAATACGGTTTTAAGATCTTGGATTAACCTCGCTCATCACCGGTCTTTAATCCCGAATGCAGCCAAGTCCGTGGAGCGCCGGTTGTACTTAGCCGATTTTCAAGCCATTCTGGAACTGCTTAGGAACGAGTACGCCGTCGACGACCCTGATCCAGTCGCATAGCCACCCCGGTTACCTGACCGATGACTTCGATCTCCGTGGGATACGAATAGATCTTGGAATGACACTCGGAGGACGGGTGGGGTTGCAGTATCAACTTCTCACCGTCGAGGTTACACCACCCGAGGGCGTAACCCTGGCGGTGTTCCAGGAAATAGATGGGGCGGTCAAACTCACTGGTCCAGCCCGAATTCGCGATCTTGCGGCGGCCCTCATCAATTAACAGGAAGGAAGCGGGCTGCAACAAGGGATACATAAACCAGTCGTCGCTGCCGACAAACGCATACCGGTGGCCTTTTAGATCCAACCCCTCCAGGAACATGAGGGGCATCCTGCCCCAGCGTTGAATCATACGGCTGAGATAGGTGGTCCGGCGGATGTCGATACTGGGGTCCAGCGCCAATGGGAGCAGTGCTTCGGACTGTTCGACGCTCTGAAACCCAATGGGATGGGTTCGGCTGATCTCCGTCAGGGTGGAATCGGAAGGAAGTGAAGGCAAATGGATTCCGTACCACTCCAGCACCATTTGAAAATCCAGCCGGTAGATGGCGCATAATGAATATAACTTGAATACATTAGGGACCAGTCCCCGGTTTTCGATCTCCGAAATTCGATTGATCAGAACCGTAAACTCGTCGTTGTGATACTTTTCCGCGATCCTTTGACTAGCCGTCTCAACGTCCCGGACACGCAGATTTAGGCGCTCGCGTGTGCGCCTTAATTTCTGACCCGCACCTTCCATGTTATGATGCTTTCCCAGCGCTGTCGAACCGCTGACTGGTTTTGTCTCGAGCATGCTGACGTAGAACGCCCGGCTGAATTATAGCGGGCCGGGCGGGTGGAGAGCAAGCGAAAAATTTGAATTTGTTCGGTTTTCAGAACAAGCTTGACGTCAAGGAGAGCTATTGCGAATTATACCTCACAAAACACCATCGAACAAGGCGGACAGCGCATGAAAAAGCTTCGAGCGGGTTTTCAAGGTGAACTGGGGGCCTTCAGTCAGGAAGCAGCCCGCCAACTGCTCGGTCAGGATGTGCAGGTGGCCCCGTATCAAAAATTTGAAGACGTATTCCGAGCACTCGAGCGCAAGGAGATCCAGGCCGCGGTCATACCGATCGAAAATACCCTGGCTGGCTCAGTCCATGAAAACTACGATCACTTATTGAATTACCAGTTCCGCATCATCGCGGAAACCAACGTCAGAATCATTCACAATCTGATCGCGCTCCCCGGCGTCAAATTCAGGCAGATCCGGCGCGTCTTCTCTCACCCGGTCGCCTTGAATCAATGTTTGGATTTCTTCAGTTCGAATCCTCAGGTGGAGAGAATTCCGTTTTACGATACAGCGGGAAGCGCAAAGATGGTAATTGAGGACAAGCTCCGCGATGCCGCGGCAATCGCGTCTAAGGTTGCGGCCACAATCTACGGCGGTACTATCCTCAAACGGTCAATCGAGGACGATCACCGAAATTTTACCCGATTTTTCCTCCTAAGCGCTAGGAAATTTCCCACAAATGTTCACGAAACATCTCCGCGAGAGTGGAAAACCTCACTGGTTTTTACGACAAAGAACATTCCTGGGGCGCTTTTCCGGTGTATCAGCGCGTTCGCTCTGCGCGACCTGAGTCTGGCCAAGATCGAATCGCGCCCGCTGCGAGGCAAGCCG
>JBBSDO010000259.1:0-3538 GCA_038241515.1 Elusimicrobiota bacterium
AGCATTTGATGGCGTATCCCTTAAGGAACTCCTCATTGAAGCCATTCGTTACGGGGAGAGCGAAGAGGTCAAGCTCAGACAAAAGCAAGTCATCGAGGGAGCGTTGGACACTGAGCACATTCAGTCCATCATTCGTCGGAACGCCCTTGTCGAACAGCACATGGGGCTAGACCAGCTTTACGCCGTAAAAGAAGAAATGGATCGAGCGGAGGCTCGTAAACTCCAGCCCTATTTTATCCGCTCATTTTTCGACGAGGCGTTCAAGTCATTGAAGGGCGAAATGAAACCAAGAGAGCAAAGTCGGTGGGAGATTCGCCATGTCCCAGCTGAAATCCTGGAAAGAGACAGAGTAATCAGCGAAACGCGCACCCCGGTTACTCGGGTCTATGATCGGATCTGTTTCGAGAAACAGTACATCCGGGTTGAGAACCGTCCAATGGCGGAACTCATTCACCCAGGCCATCCGCTCATGGCGGCAGTGACGAACATTATCTTAGAGAAGCATCGGGGCATTCTCAAAGACGGGGCTGTTCTAATTGATCCGTCTGATGATTCAGTTGAGCCACGAGTTGTTTTCATGCTCGATCACTCGATCCGCGAGAGTACGGGCGATCAACGGACCGTCTCCCAGCGGCTTCAGTTCGTGGGAATTGATAAGACTCTTCACCCAGCGAACGCGGGTTGGGCTCCGCATATTGATCTACGCGCGATGAAGGATGAAGAGCGGGCTTTGGTGAAAGATGTTCTTGATGCGACGTGGGTCAAGCAGGACTTGGAAACCAAAGCGATTGCATTCGCTTCCCAAGAACTCGCCTCGGAACATTTTAAAGAACTGAAGGAGCGCCTAGAACGCTACGCCGACAAAGTCCACCAAGCGGTTCACGAACGTCTCACGAAGGAAATTTCGTATTGGGAAGGCCGATACTTAAAATTTAGTGAGGATGTAAAGGCTGGGAAGCAGCCGAAGATGCAGCCGGAGAACGCTCGAAGGCGAATTGAGGAACTGTCAGCAAGGCTCGAACAAAGGAAAAAAGAAATCGCTGCAATGAGAAGCGTGGTCTCGATGACCCCAAATGTTGTGGGCGGAGCCTTGGTAATTCCTGCTGGTCTTCTTGCGCTGAGGTCAGGCGATACCACTTTTACAATAGATGCAGCAGCTCGGAAACGGATCGAAGAAATTTCGATGCAAGCCGTGATGGATGTCGAACGAGCGCTCGGGCACGAAGTATTCGATGTCTCCGCACATAAGTGTGGCTGGGATATCACGGGTCGTCCCCCGAGAAGAAACGACCGTCTTCCAGATGATAGACACATCGAGGTCAAGGGTCGGGCGAAGGGCCAAACGACAATAACCATTACGGCCAACGAGATTATGTACGCGCTTAACCAGCGAAATAAGTTCATTCTTGCGATCGTTGTCGTGGATGGGGAGAAGTGTGATGGCCCCTACTATGTAAAGAATCCTTTTGATTCAGCACCTGGATTTGGTGAGGAGAGTAGAAACTATGGACTTTCTCAGCTTCTAAGCCGTGCGGTGAAACCCGAACAGACGGTGGAGAAGTAGATGGCGGAAATCAAGAGCCCGAGAAAGCTTATCGAAGTCGCGCTTCCGCTAGACGCAATTAATATCGCCTCAGCTCGCGAAAAATCCATCCGTCATGGACACCCAAGTACGATGCATTCCTGGTGGGCCCGTCGGCCCCTGGCCGCTGCTCGAGCGGTTCTGTTTACGCAATTGGTAAATGACCCGGGTTATGAGCGGAGCCTTGGTCGGGGAGTAAACAAGGAAAAGGCGCAAATTGAGCGAGACCGTCTCTTTGGAATCTTAAAGAGGCTCGTTCTTTGGGAAAACACGAATAACAGGGAAGTGCTCCGCGAAGCGCGAGAAGAAATTTGGAAAAGCTGGCGCGAAACTTGTTCGCTTAATAAGGACCATCCTGAAGCGAAAACCCTATTCAATCCAGAGGTCCTCCCCCCTTTTCACGACCCTTTTGCAGGTGGCGGAGCGATTCCCTTCGAGGCGCAGCGTCTTGGATTGGAATCAACTGCATCTGATCTTAATCCGGTGGCGGTATTAATAAACAAGGCGATGATCGAAATCCCGGCAAGTTTTGTTGGTCAGGCACCGGTTGGACCACGCCTTGATACTGAAAAACAGGCGAGCCTTTCTAACGATTGGTCTGGAAGTGCCGGCCTCGCACAAGACATCAAGAGATATGGTGCTTTGCTTGGAACGAAGGCCAAAGAAAAACTAGGTCCTTTCTATCCCGACGTTGAAATCACTTCTGCGATGGTGAAGGAAAGAAAGGACTTGAGCCCACTAGTTGGGAAAAAGCTCCCCGTTTTGGCTTGGCTTTGGGCGAGAACCATCAAGAGTCCCAACCCCGCTTTTAGCCATGTTGACGTTCCCCTTGCTGCTTCGTTCGTGCTGTCCTCCATAGAAGGAAGAGAAAACTATATTGAGCCTGTGTGCTCTGGTTCTGACTACAAACTAGTTGTGAGAGTAGGAAAAGGAAGTGGCTGGGCCAACGCAGAGAATGGAACCAAATTATCCCACGGAGCTAATTTCCGATGTCTCCTATCTGGGGCGCCAATGGAGCCCAAATATATCAAAGCGGAAGCATGTGCTGGAAGGATGGGAGCAAAACTACTAGCGCTTGTAGCGGACGGCCCTAATGGTCGAATTTTTCTGTCGCCCGACACCCAGTTTGAAAACGTCACCGCCGAAAGACAACCTGCATGGGAGCCCGATACAAAGCTATCAGGAAGTACTCAGTATTTGGGTGTTCTACCTTATGGAATGAATAGCTTTAGAGATCTCTTCACACTACGGCAGCTACATACTTTGGGCACCTTCGCTGAGCTGGTTCAAGAGATTCAAGAGAGGGCTAAGAAAGATGCACTTACAGCGGGAATGAAAGACGATCAGGTTAGTCTGGAGAAGGACGGCCGGGGAGCTACGGCCTACTCCGACGCAATCGCGGTTTATTTAGCATTAGCGGTTAGCAAAGAATCCGTTTTTCTCAACACCCAGTCGAGATGGAGATCGGGGGAAAGCAAATCCGCGCCTGCTTTTGGGCGACAAGCGATTCCTATGGTTTGGGACTATGCAGAAATAAACCCCTTCGCTGGTGCGGGCGGGGACTTCACTGGAATTGTTGATGGAATAGCCAAGTCGGTCCTAAGCGGAGTCCCAACCGTTGCGGGCAAGTCGTTTCAGCAAGATGCAACAACGCAGTCAATCTCGCTTGGCAAAGTTGTTTCCACAGACCCGCCTTACTACGACAACGTTCCCTACGCAGACCTGTCTGATTTCTTTTATGTTTGGTTGAGACGAATTCTTCAACCAACTCTTCCGATACTATTCGACAAGGCGGCCACCCCTAAAGAGGAAGAACTAACCAGGATCGCGCGGAGCGCGATCCAATAAGTTGACTCGCGATTTTGGGAGGATCATTGTGCGTTGATCTCCGGGAGGGATCATGGCGCGCTCCAAGAACGGTGAAGCAATCGGCGCACGAGGGCGGAGTCCCTCGGC
>JBBSDO010000260.1:0-3528 GCA_038241515.1 Elusimicrobiota bacterium
GTGTCTGGGTTGCAAAGTAAAAACAATTCTCCAGTCGCCAGACGCCAAGCCTGGTTGTTCGCTTTTGTAAAAAGGCGATTTGTTTGATTTTGAATAAGATTCGCCTGTGGGTACCGGGCTTGCACCATCTGGGGACTTCCATCGTGAGAAGCATTGTCAACGACGATCACTTCAAAAGACAGAGGAGGTGCGTTAGCGTAAATACTTTTCAGGCAGTTCTCTAAAAGATTGACTGTGTTGAATGAAACAATAGAGATCGTGAGATCCGGAGGGCCCGCAGAAAACGACGAGCTCGTGCTCATACTTCCCGCGTACGGAAAGCGTTGCGCAATCCCCCCAGCGCTTTAGATAGCTCTTCCAGATCCACCCCAAGAAGTTCTGGCCTCATGTAGATGGACAAAAAGCTAAGCGCGAGATAAAGCGTTACGCCCGTAGCCATGCAAATCAACGGCGAGGCCACCGACGGAAAGTGCGATAAGAATCCAGTCGCAAAGACCTTGCAAATCCAGGCGACCGATAAGAAGAACGCGAGGATGTAGACCTGATACATCTCCTGGAATTTCCATCGGTTCATTCGTGCAATAATCAACGCCGTCCAGATAACCGAACCTGCCTGCAAGATAACCATTTTGAGCACTAAACCCAGGGAGCCGAGTCCCAGGCCGGGAACGAGCGCCGATCGGTCGGCAAGTAGAAAATACGTGGCGGGCAAGCTGATAATAAGAGTCCAAACAGAGATCTTGGTAATTGTTTTTGTATCGCCAACGGCTTGAAAAAATGTGCCCTCGACCTGACCTAGGGAATTATGTACGGGATACAAAAGGTACAAAGCGAACGAAACGGTGGCTCCCAAATAAGTCAACCCTACCGTTAACCCTAGGATCGAGCCAGCATAGGGAATCAATAAACAGGAGCTCCATGCAGCAAAGGCATAGAGACCTCTTGCCACCTGCGAATAAAACCTTTGGACACGTTGATAATCCTTGGCTTGGTAGGCTTCCGCGATCTCCTTCCAGAATATCCGGATCAGCGATCCGGTGGCGATCAAGCAGACGTTCGAAAATTGAATGGCTATCGAAAAGTACCCTTGCTGAATCGAACCTCCAAACCTCTGAAGAAGCCAACGGTCAGCAAACCGGTATATAAAGGTGAATATACCGAGAACGGCCAGAGGGCGACAGTAGGTCAAATAATCCTTTAATATAGTCGCAGTTTTTTCTAGATGAAGAATCGATGAATCGAGGTTGTGCGCAATAAGCTTCGGCGCCAGTATCACCGAGATGCAGGAATACTCAAAAATCCAAAGCCCCAATACTACTCGCAGTGACATACGACCCAGATAGGTCACTGTGCAAACCAAAATGAAATGCGTCACCGACTGTATGACCTCAAAAGTCTGTACCCATACGGTCTTGCGACGAGCCTCGCCCAGCTGTGAAACAGATCCCCAGGCCTGCGTCATAAAAAAACTGGCAATGAACGCCAAAAATATATTTTCCCGAGAATGGTTGAGCCAGATCTCATGAACCCAGGAATTCGGAAGAATCCAAGTAATCGCGGAAGCGATAGCGATGAACTGAATGGTCAGCCAGAGAGCGTAACTTAACAAAAAATTTCGGCTCCGGCGCTTCTGGGAAAGAAAAGTATAAAAGGCGGATGAAGCGCCCATATCGATGAGAGCAGTAAAGCCGGCGAAACTCGCAACCAGGAAGTTAAGGTCGCCAAACGAACCCACCCCTAGCCCGCGGGCAATAGCGATGTTGCTAAAAAACCCCGCGATCCGACAAATGATGTTGGCCGTTAATGTCGTTCCGAATCGGATGGCCACGCGTTCGTGCAACGTTCCCTGCCCCGATCTCTTCACGCGGAATGTTTTAATGCGGAAATCCAGGGACCCATCCAATCGATCTGACTTAACGCATACTGGTTTACAAACAGCTCGACAGCGCTCTGCACGCTAGGTCGAATCCACCAGGAATGCGGATCGTCAAAAACCTCGGCGACTTTGGCAGCCGCACTCTCGGGATCGTCCCATAAGATGCCTGCATGTCGCAACCGGTCAAAAAACGGTTCGGCGTCATTCCGGAGCCGCCAGTACAGAGGATCCCAAAATAGAATGGTGGGGACGTTCGCCGAAAGCGTTTCAAGAAAGGTGGTCAGGCAATTGTCAATGATTACAAGACGGCAATCGGCCATTCGTTTAACGAACGATGGCTGGGAGTCCAGAGAGACGTCGGGGAAACGCTGTGTGATCTCCCGACCCATGAATTGTCCGTAGGACTGGTAATAGGGACGAAAGACAATTTGTTTGCGGACCCGGTCTGGTATCGAAGCCAGGAAAGCGATTTCCCATTTGTAAAGAGTGATAACCTCGCTACCCAGAGGCATCGGATAAAGATGATTTAGGTACCGCGGTTGCGCCGTGGCTACAAATACAATTGGCATCAAGCGATCAATCCTGGTGGGTTTGTCCCGAAAGAATCGAAGCATACGCCCGAGTTTTGGACTCGGTAGATTTTGTGTGTGCCTGTCGTTCGAATCGCCCCAACCCCAGACCATGAACCGGTCTGCAATTTGAGATTCGTGCGGCCCCGCAAACTCGTATTTCGCCATTCCATATGAACCCCCATGTTGGATCGTGTACGCTTTAGTGCCACGCGTGATGCATTCCGCGGCAAAAAACTTAAACCTCTCGTTAAAGTACCAGCCGACCTCGGAGGCGATCGCTCGGGGGCACGTAGGATAATTTGTTTGAACGTCACGGATACCTTCCGCGTAATTTTCTAAGTAGAGCGTTGGAAAGTTTGCGGGGAGGCATTCCAACAACACCCGTTCAAACTCGTTGCCATCAAAAAGCCGGCTCAACCCCTTTCGTCTATCGTCGTGTCGTAGAGATTCGAATGCAAAGGTCCATTCAGGATCGATTTTGAAGGGTTGAACAAAGAGTTTAGACCGCAGAGCGAATTGCCAGGAGATGCTTTGCGGTAAATTGATATCGCACCAGGCGACGGGAATGGAGTCTCCACGGAAGGTAACTAGTGCGTTTTCGAAGATGCGCAGACCCCACTTCGCCAGCTGCCTACCAAGCGGCTTCTTTGTCACGGAATGCGACGAGGCTTGCGGCGGCTCGGTGCTCGGCATGGACGTCGGGAAAGTGTGACCCATAGCGAGGATGATCCCAGAGATTAACTGCAGATTGTAGTAGTCATCCGTGAGCGTATCAAAGAGCGCCTGACTTCCCTCGCATTGACGGAAGAATCGCGCGTCGAGAAGCTTCGTTTGTAAGTGAGGATGCAGCTGAAACGCCTGCTGGACATGCAAATAACGGTCGTACAGGGCATGAACGAAATGGGTCACCCAGTTGCCCAGAATAATTCGCCAATAGCGATCATCGTGGCTTACGGAGTGAGTCTTGTTAAGGTAAGGTACCAGATGACTCAAAAGGCGCTCGCTGCAATGATCGGCATACCGGTAGGCGTCTTCGAGCGCCTGGGGATCCTTCCAAGGGTTTGGCAAGAGTCTTTCGTA
>JBBSDO010000261.1:0-3507 GCA_038241515.1 Elusimicrobiota bacterium
ATTAATGACGAATTCGACCCAATGGGACCTGGGGCTTTACAAGGGCAACGATGTGTATATCCGGAACCACGTCATGGGTCAGTGGAAGCTTCCTGCCGCGCGCGCACAATTATGGTCGCCGCTACTTGGCACCTCCGCATTTAACCCTGGCGACGCCAAAGAAAAGTTGAGCCGACTCAACGTCAATTCGACATGGACCAATGAAGAATTCACCGATCGTATTTTAGCGGAAGTCCCCGTTCGGAGCCCGGTTTTGCTATCAGGAAGGCTCATTGGCAACCATTTGTGGGGTATCGCCGTTCCCGCCTCTGGTCGCTTTAATGGGAAATTCGATTTAGAATCGCTTCTAGAGAAACGCGGAGCGACGGTTTCGTGGCTAGGTACCCGAGGGGTGCACGACTTTGCACTGAATATGAACTGCGAGGGCGTATCTGGAGAACTATGGCTCCTTCTTCGCTCCGACGACGAAGTGGGCGACAGCGTTCGTGTCGGGCTCGGCGAAGGTGCTGCGTTCATCGAACAAGAAGTGCATCATAATCGAAAGCGATTGGCTATAGCCAGGGCTTCAGAGACGGCAGGTCCGGGGAGACATTTCGCTCTAGATATTCGTTTGACGGGGTCTCATTTGACCGTAGGCCTAGACGGTCGTACTATTATGAATGTGGATAATCTGTCCGAAGAAGTGTCGAGCCAAGGCCTCGCCCGACTCACCGTGTACGATAAATTGCGCGGAACGGCCATTGCTCGGGGGATTACCATTCACTTTACCCCCTTAACTGACGAAGAGCATTCCTCCCCGCCTTAACTTTCGATGACGTCATCTAAAACTCTTTTACCAGCAGCCGTTTCCCGGCTGCCTCCCCTACTGATTGTGGCCTTTTTTCTCACCACATGGGCTCGCCTTGGCAAAAGCGACGATACTTTTTCAGCTACTCACGATCGAGCCGTCAACCTCTATCGTTCGGGACGGGTCAGCGAAGCGTTGAGCCTATACCGCCAATTAGCTTCCCTTGAGCCCAAAAACCCCGATACTCAACGAGACCTCATGTGGGCGCTTTGGCATTCCAATCAATACGAAGAAGCGGCTTCAATTGCCGCCCAGTTGAATACCTTGAAACCCGGCGATAAAGAGGCACTTGAAATTCTTAGTAAGGCCAAACCGACGGCTTTACGCGTTAAAGCGATCGAAGCGTATCGCGCTGGAAAATACGATAGTGCAGCCGAGCTTTATAAACAACTCTCCATACTGTTACCCCAAAACTCAGGCGTTTTAAAAGACTTGATGTGGTCTTCATGGGGCGCCGGCCGTTATGCGGAAGCGGGCGATGTCGCGCTGCGTCTGAGCGAAATAACGCCCAAAGATCCCGAAGTCTGGAACATGCTAGCGCGAACGCAACTGACATCAGGCCAAAGTGACTCCGCGTTAAAAAGCTTTCAGCGGAGCTTGGAGCTCGATCCCCATCAAGCGCACGTCAAGCAGGCGATCGGGAAACTTTATGTTGATATGCGGGAGTTCACGGCGGCGATTAAGCTTTTCGAAGATGTTCGCAAGCAATACGCGGACACTCCTCAACTCTATCCCGCCCTCGCTAAAGCAGAATTTTACGAAGGCCTTTTCGCGGAATCGGCCCGAGATTGGACGAAAGCAGTCCAGTACTTCCCCGACAATCTAAACTACCGTGTTCATGAGGCCCAGGCGCTCTATTACGGCGGAGAAACCGAGCTTGCCTTAACGAAGCTCAGGAAAATGGCCCAAGACACCCACAACTGGTATGCCATCGACTTTCTAGTGGATGATGCCTTAGCCCAAGGCGATACCCAGACTGCCGGCAACATTCTTGAAAGCAGTCTAACCGAGTTTCGTCCTCAAGATGAGCCGCGCCTTCTTCGACTCGCCGACATCTATCAGCATCGCAAAGAAACCAAGAAATGCTTCGGAGTGATCAACCGCTATTTAAACGTCAACCCGAAAAACGTGCCTGCGCTGCTGTTCAAGGCGGACTACTTGGTGGAATTAGGGTATTACCAAGAAGCCGCGGCGACTTATGAAAAAGTAGCCCTGATGGACCCGTACGCCGTTCGGGCGTTTCTCGGACTGGCGGAAGCGGAAATGGCGATGAACAATCCCGCCGACTCGATCAAGGCGATCCAACAAGCACGATCGTTAGACCCCACGAACCCCTACTATCTTGTCCTCGAAGCCCATTACCGGTACGAATCCGAGGACCGCAAAACCGGCCGCCTTCTCATGATGGATTGGCTGAGTAACAATAAAGGTCCGGTTCTTCCCATTTTGCTCTATCACGGATTAACACCTTTCAAGCGCGACCCCATTCTGGCGTACCCGGTTCACGACACGGTGCAGGCCTATGAGGACGAGATGCGCGCCATTCATGAGGCGGGGTACACTCCCGTGACGGCGGAAGATGTCGCCGCTTGGTATCAGCATAAGACTGAACTTCCAGCCAATCCCATTCTGATTACGTTCGACGATGCTCGTATTGATAGCTTTCGCTACGGCGATCCTATCCTTAAAAAATACGGGTTAAAAGCCACGATGATGGCCGCGATTGTCAACGTTGAAGGGAATTTGCCACCTGCTTTCACGCCTTGGGGACACATGAAAGAATATGAGAAAAGCGGGCGATGGGAAATTCAGTCCCACGGGGATCTGGCCCATATCCATATTCCGATCGATCCCGAAGGGCGCCAGGGCCTCTTCCTAGTGAATCGCGAGTGGTTGGAAAAGGAAAACCGCTACGAGACACTTCAAGAATGGAAAGATCGTATTGCCGCCGATCATCAAAGCAGCATCGATAAAATCCGAGAACACCTGGGACACGGATCCAGCTGTTATGCGCTGCCCGAAGGGACCTACGGTCAGGTGGATACGGTCAACTCGCCGGAAGCCGCTCCGATCAATCTGGCCCTGGCAAGGAAATTTTTTACATGTATGTTCCAGCAGGACAAATGGGGAATGAATGTGCTTTCGCGTGACCCGATCATGTTGAGCCGCATTGAGCCCAAGCCGTCTTGGACAGGAAATCAGTTAGTGGCTCATTTGCGCGATCAGAATCCCTTTACGGTGATGTACCGTCGGCTATTACACCAGGCCGCCTGGGGCGGGCGCACCCATGAAGCGTTGGGGTGGCTGAATGAACTAAAAAAGCAGGGCGCCTCGGAGCCCATTCTCTTAGCGGAAGAAGGCCGTGTGCGATCCTACAGCGGGGACTTGAATCGAGCCGATGCACTCATGCAAAAGGCAATCACCATGGATGAAGAAAAGGATCCCGAATTCAAGAAGATGGATCAAACCATTCATAGTCGCATGCGACCCCTTTGGACACCCAGTTTCACGTATCAGGACGATAATCGTCACCGCACCGATGCTCTCTTTCGCCAGAGCCTTGAGATGTGGCTCAAAAACGACTGGCGACTGACCCTTTTTCAGGGCGATGGCGTTTTTCACGAAGACAAAACACCCAATATTTCTGATAATTTCTTTGG
>JBBSDO010000262.1:0-3493 GCA_038241515.1 Elusimicrobiota bacterium
CTTTCGGGGTGGCCTTCTACCATTTCGCGCAAAGATACGCTCAGCCTCAACTATCCCTATTCCGTGGATCACTTCGAGTGGTCCTTTGCTGCACGCACTAGCGCATCGCCAGCGCCGGCCTTCGGGAGTTTAGGAGGAAACAAACCTGAAACGTTTTCAACATCAAGTTCAAAACTTGATTTGGGAATCCAAAATCTGTCGGCGGGGCCCTATCTAGTTAGGGTACGCGCGTTTGATTTAAATAAAGCGCCCACGGCCTGGTCCGCCGCCGCCGCGATCAGTTTAGTTGAAGTCGACTTTAACACGGCCAAAGTGTATCCGAATCCCTGGCGCGCTGCCCGCGGTGACGGGCCGATTCTCTTTGATCAACTTCCAACGAATAGCACGGTAAAAATCTTCTCGGTATCTGGCCGCTGGGTGAAGACCCTCCGTGCCCCTGGCGGTAAGATTCCTTGGGACCTCACAACTGAGACAGGAGACCCAGTCGCCTCGGGCATCTACCTCTATTTCATCACTGACGGACAAGGAAATAAGGTCCGAGGAAAGTTCACGGTGATTCGATAACCGAGCAAGGTCGATGGCAGTGAACCCGCGAGGCATCAGGCGAGCGCTTTCCCACAGCCATCGTAACCTATAGGAGATAAGAGGAGATGGCCATCAGCACGTTCGGCGCAGCCGAACGCTTGCTGATAGTCATCGTTGCCTGTAGAAGATAAGGGAGCGATGGCATTCCCGCTTTTACGGGATCCGAAAAAGGTCAATTACATAAACCACAATTCGCTGCGCTCGAGAAAGCCCTCGAAAAAGGACGTCCTCAATACTACTATCGCAATCCTGAGGCCGAGTTAGCCCCCGTCCTAAGAAAGCTCTTCAGCCAGCCGCGATAAGGCCTTACCTAATCACTGGGTTAATTTCTCGGGTGTTGGAGAGTCGTGTATAGATAAATATTAGGCGCCCAATAAAACATGAACACTACACTTAATCGAGTCGTCTTATAGAGCGTATCGCAGCTGGCGGGTTATCGCATTTCAGGCTGTTTTCAGGTGAGGTAGGGATTTCGGCCCCCATAGTCTGATAACTTCGGTCAACCGAAGTGAGCTGGACACTACAGATCTTTGCTAGTGGAGTCAAGGCGCCATAAGCAAGGAAAACTGGAATTTCTTCAGAATCCATTCCTGGTATGCTTTTAAACTCTCCGCGTTTCCAGAAATACAGATCTAAATGCTTCTGATAAGTCATGTCTTTGATTTGTTTCCGATTGATTGAATACATTTGGCCGCTCCAAACAGAATAAAGTCATAGACCAATGTGCCAATGATGAATCCCCAGGGCGTAGGGCCTGAATACGCATCGATACTCATAGCGAGGCCTAAAAATCTCATCGCAGGCAAAAAGGGCATAAACGGAATAAAAACTATCTGCGCAAGAACAGGAGCGGCGGAATTCGGCAGATTCGCTCCGATGGAAAGCAACAGCAGTATCGAGACAGCGGTCCAAACCGTAAATATTAGAGGCAACGTCCAATGTAAATGTTTTTTCATTATAGAGTCGGCTGACTGCGCCTAAAGGGATTTTACCATTGAACCGAAAGCGCCAGCCGGTAGTATAGTGACGACTGCGAGGGCTGCCTTTTGCGCCCGAACTTGAGCGCAGGACCTCCCCCCCTTTTTATTAAAGCCGCGAGCATTGGACTTGCTGAGTTCGGCGGAATTCCAGCGAGAGTATCAAAGGTGTCAGCCATATCATCAACCTCTGACAACAATGGCGACGCTCTATGCGGAGATCGCAAGCCTCACAAGAAATTGCGCCGGCCTGGAGTCGTGCAATCTGGCAAAGATTTCCTCTTTGGACGATGAGAAGAGGATGGACAGGATGCGGCTCAGGAACTTCCACGGCGTCAGCGGTTTTTCCGGGCGTGCGGGTCTCTGACCAGATCCGTTACGGTGACCATTTTGAGAGCCGAGTGTGGAAGGTGTTGGGCCGATGACGTCGTTCACACCCGTGAGCTCCTGCAGATGGCGGGCCTCCTCCTCGTCGTAGGGGGTCCCGTCAGGCCTTAGAAAGTCGTGGAAGTAATAGGGATTATTCACATCGGGCTCTTGCCAGGAAGTCCATGGATAATTCGTTTGCATCTTGCCGGCGACAAACCCCCACATGATGACGCCCACGCCGTATTTTTTAGCGATCCGCATGATGGTTTTGACCGTGCTGCCTTGCGAGCGCGCTATCGTTTCCGTGCAAATAATGGGACGGCCGTATCGCTTGAGCCGCTGAATCCGCCGCTCGAATTCGTCCGGAGCATCGTAGTTATGAAACGAGATAATGTCCG
This sequence comes from Elusimicrobiota bacterium, assembly GCA_038241515.1. Taxonomy (GTDB): domain Bacteria; phylum Elusimicrobiota; class Elusimicrobia; order 2-01-FULL-59-12; family 2-01-FULL-59-12; genus JBBSDO01. The sequence continues at coordinate 2,330 of JBBSDO010000262.1, forward strand.
CGAGCTGCAGCTGTATTCTGGCGGTTTCATCAGCAGTTTCGAAACGCGACCAGTCGCCCCTCCAAATTCCGCTCAGGAGCGGCTGCGACGGGCCCACGGAGCGCGCCCACGCAAACACACGCGGAAGCAGTGCGTTGACCAAGGCCACTTTATTGGGCGCTTCCCATTCTTGATAGGCCCCCATGCTCGGGTTGTCGGGTTCATTCCAGAGGTCCCAAGCCAGCACGCGGGCATCATCGGCGAACGCGCTGATGACTCCGGTCACGTAGCGTTCGAGACGCGGGTAAGTGCTCGAGTCCTGCAAGGCGGCCTGGCCGGGACTCTGCACCCAGCCCGAATTATGGACTCCGGGCTTCGGAGCGCGCTGCTCTCCCAAACGAGGATTGGGATCCCAGCAGGAATCGAAAAACACGAAAATGGGTCGAATATGATGTTTTTGGGCGACATCCAGAAACAGACGGATGCGCTCGGTGTACCCCACCTGATCGTCTTCCCAAAGAAGATCGTGCAAAAACACCCGCATCGTATTCATTCCCAACTTTTGCGCCCACGCCAGTTCTAATTCGATACGGTCGATATCGAACGTATCGGCCTGCCACATCTCGATTTGGTTGATGGCCGTGGCCGGCAGATAATTGCTTCCCACTAGCCAAGGTTGGCGCGCATACCATGCATTGGCCTTCTGTTTCGACCATCGTCCGACAGCGCGTCGATCTTTGTGCCCTATTAGGGGCGACAGGGGCGAGGCGATACTGCGGAGCCAGGTAGAAAGGCGCCCCCACTTAAAGGCGCCTTCGGTCAGCCTTCGGAAACGGTCCCTGATAAAAACGTAGAAATGGAGCGGCGGACGCTCCACGCGAGCGAGCGTGGGCGAGAGCAGTCCGTATTGATACACCACGCGGCGAATTTCAGCGACGCTCCAGGCTTGGGATCCTGTTCCCGCCGGCTCCTGCGGCGCATCCCCGTCGTAGATTTCGGGCAGCGTTCCCATCTTCACGAGGTCTTCGAGCAAGGGAGCGAGCAAGGCGCGCAGCTCACGACGAATGTCTTTCTCTGAAATCTTTTGCTGGCGCCGCACGTACACGAGAGCATCGCAGTAGGCTCCGAGGAGCCAAGGCCAAGCGGTCCCCTGGTGGTAGGCTTCGTCGTTTTTCTCAATCAAAG
>JBBSDO010000263.1:0-3483 GCA_038241515.1 Elusimicrobiota bacterium
CCATTCCGTGCGGCAAGTTCGCAATTCCCGTTATAGGAACGGACCGGCTTTTAAACTTTGTGGCGCTGCTTAAAGAATAAAAAAAACCGCGCTGGTCAGATCAACCAGCGCGGGGGGGGACAAACTTCGGTAAGGTTCTTAGATTTAAGGCGTGGTAGTGACGGTCGTGGTCGTCGTGGTACCTTTACCGCTTCCTTGCGCACCCATTGGCGTAGTGCTTGTCGAGGCGCCATCGATGGTCTGCAGCTGTTGCACGTGGACCTCATCAGCCGCCAGTTTGTTCTTGGCGTTGTCCAGTTCAGCCTTTGCCTTCACGGCTTCACGGCTCGGTTCGCCATGTTTTAAAACGTTATCTTTGTAATTCGCGTCAGCTTTGTTGACAGCGGCCTGGTCGTCTTTCAACAATTGTTGGCCTGCTTCCGGAGACCCCTTTTTCGGACTGGTCGCGCATCCCGAAATCCCTAACCCCGAAATTGCGAAAATAACACCTAAATACTTTAATTTCATGTGATCTCCTTGGAATTATAGTGGAATGCCCATTATACCCAAATTGGCTCCTTAGGGTTACCTCAAAATCGTCGGAATGATTTAAAATGAGTTCGCCAATGAAGACTTCTATTTATACCTACCGGAGCTATTTTTCGACGTCGGTTGCTAAAAAGTTCTTGATGGCCTTGTCAGGAGCGGCACTCTTTGGGTTTATTGTGGCGCATCTAGCGGGAAATCTTCAAATCTTTATCGGCCAAGAGGCGATTAATCGCTATGCGGTGTTTTTGCGAAATTTGGGGGAAGGTTTATGGATCGCTCGCATTGGTTTGATCGTGATGGTGGGCATCCACATCTGGACGTCCGTTGTTCTTACGCTCGAAAATCGCGCGGCGCGGCCCGTGGCCTATGAGTCAAAGAATTACATGAAGGCCAGTCTCGCTTCGCGCACGATGGCTTGGACGGGTTCTGCCGTACTGTTATTTATCATTTACCATCTTCTACACTTTACTTTCCTCAGGGTTCATCCCCAATACGGCCAGTTGCTGGATGCGAAAGGACGGCACGATGTCTATTCGATGATGGTGTTAAGTTTTCAACAGCCCCTGATTTCGGTTATTTACTTGGTGTCCGTCTTCTGCGTTTGCTTTCACTTAAGCCATGGGATTTCCAGCATGTTCCAATCTCTGGGTATAAATAACCAGCGTGTTCGGTCGGTCCTCTCCTCGTGGGGCACGCGCGTGTCCTGGCTTGTCTTTATTGGTTACGCCTCCATCCCACTCTCGGTTTTGGCCGGCATCGTGAAACTTCCGCCCGGAGTTCGGCCATGAGCGCGCTATTAGACGCGAAGGTACCGTCCGGTCCCATTGCTCAAAAGTGGGATAAGCAAAAATTTGAAATGAAGCTCGTAAACCCAGCTAACAAAAGAAAATACAGCGTGATCGTTGTCGGATCGGGGCTGGCGGGCGCGGCGGCTTCGGCGAGCTTGGCCGAGCTGGGGTATGAGGTCAAATGTTTCTGCTTTCAAGATAGTCCCCGCCGGGCGCATAGCATCGCCGCACAGGGGGGAATTAACGCCGCCAAGAATTATCCCAACGATGGAGACAGCGTCTACCGGCTTTTCTACGACACGATTAAGGGGGGAGACTTCCGTTCGCGCGAAGCCAACGTGTACCGCTTGGCGCAAGTCAGCAACAGTATTATCGATCAGTGCGTGGCCCAAGGCGTTCCCTTCGCGCGGGAATATGGCGGTCTTTTGGATAATCGCTCTTTCGGTGGCGCTTTAGTATCGCGAACCTTTTATGCGCGCGGACAAACGGGACAGCAGCTGCTCTTGGGTGCTTACCAGGCGCTCGAAAGGCAGATCGGATTGGGTAAGGTCAAAATGTTCACCCGCACCGAGATGCTTGACCTGGTCATCGTCGAAGGGAGAGCCCGGGGCATCGTCGCAAGAGATCTTGTCGCGGGAAAAATTGAGTCCTATGCGGCGGACGCCGTCGTTTTGGCAACGGGCGGGTACGGGAATGTTTTCTTTCTTTCCACGAACGCCGTCGGCTGCAATGTGACCGCGACGTTTCGAGCTTATAAAAAAGGAGCGTTCTTCGCCAACCCTTGCTACACGCAGATACACCCCACCTGTATCCCTGTTGCTGGTGATCACCAGTCGAAATTGACATTGATGTCCGAGTCCTTAAGAAATGACGGGCGCGTTTGGGTTCCTAAAGGAAAAGAAGATAAGCGGTCTGCTGACCAAGTTCCGGAAGCCGATCGCGACTATTTTCTCGAACGCAAATATCCGACCTATGGCAATCTGGCCCCTCGCGACATCGCGTCGAGGGCCGCCAAACAGGTTTGTGATGAAGGCCGCGGTGTCGGACCCGGAGGTCTCGGGGTGTACCTTGATTTTGCTGACGCTACGCGGAGTCTGGGTGCAGGTACGATCAAAGAGCGCTACGGAAATCTTTTTGACATGTATGAACGTATTACGGGCGAAGACCCTTACAAGATTCCGATGCGCATTTATCCCGCGGTGCACTACACGATGGGAGGTCTTTGGGTGGATTACAACTTGATGAGCAATCTGCCGGGATTACATGTCCTTGGCGAGGCAAATTTTTCAGACCATGGCGCCAACCGGTTGGGGGCGAGCGCTCTGATGCAGGGACTCGCCGATGGATATTTCGTTTTGCCTTATACCATCGGCCATTATCTGGCATCGACTCCGAAAACGACAGTCACCACAGAGCATCCCGAGTTCAAGAAGGCCGAGGCTGAAATTAAAGCTCAGATCGCAAAATTTCTTGCGATCAAGGGCAAGAGAACGGCGAGCTCCTTCCATCGAGAGCTCGGGAGCTTGCTTTGGGAGTATTGCGGAATGGCGCGCAACGAGGCCGGTCTTCGAAAGGCCCTCGCGCGTATTCCGGAGATTCGCGCGGAATTTTGGCAGAACTTGAACGTCCTTGGAGAGAGCGAAGGTCTTAATCAAGCGCTTGAAAAGGCAGGACGAGTGGCGGATTTCATCGAATTCGGTGAGCTCTTGGTGCGGGATGCGCTTCATCGTACGGAATCCTGTGGGGGACATTTCCGCGAAGAGAGCCAAACCGAAGAAGGCGAAGCTCAGCGGGACGACGCCAACTTCTCCTATGTTGCCGCATGGGAGTATGCGGGAGCGGGAAAGCCGGCGATTTTGAATAAGGAACCGCTGGATTTTGAAGAAGTGCATTTGGCGACGCGAAGTTATAAATGATGAAGAGAAAATCATGGATCTAACCCTAAAAATCTGGCGGCAAAAGAACGGTACTGATTCGGGGCGGATGGAGACGTATCCGGCGAAGAATATCTCGACGGAAATGTCATTCCTCGAGATGCTTGACGTCGTTAATGAAGGGCTCGTGAAGCAGGGGACCGAGCCCATTGCGTTTGATTCGGATTGTCGAGAAGGAATTTGTGGAACCTGTTCCCTTGTCATTAATGGGGTGCCGCACGGAGCGCAATATC
>JBBSDO010000264.1:0-3479 GCA_038241515.1 Elusimicrobiota bacterium
CCTGCGCGGCAAAGGTTTCCAAGATTTGGACATCGCTCTCCGTAAAGGATCCTTGATCCAGTCGATTGATCGCTTCCATAACCCCGACCAGTTTCCCCTGGATTTGCATGGGAACTGCCAAGATATTCCTGGTTTTGAACTGGCTGGCCTTGTCTCCTCGCTGCGTCCAGCGCGGATCCTTACTAACGTCATTCACCACCGCGGCTTGACGCTTTTCAGCCACCCATCCGGCGATTCCTTCACCCTTTTTTAGTCGGACCTGCTGAAGCGCGCCCCCTTTTTCTCCGAGAGCGATGTCAAAATAGAGCTCTTCTGTCACGGGATCCATTAACAAAAGCGAGGAAGCCTCCGAATGCACAACTTCGCTGGCTAAACGCATCACCGTATCCAAAAGTTCGGACAAGCGCAGCGTCGAACTTATGGCGCGCGTCGCTTCAAATATTCGGATCAGATCTTGTTCAGGGAGTTGCATTTTAGTTCGTACCTCCTCGCTTGTGACGCAACTTCAAGCGGAAATTCGCTTTTGGTTTTACCGGGGAATGCTTAAGGGGAGGCACAAATTTGGCTCGTAATTCTTCGCGCACGTGAGGCGTATGCGGCGACCAGGTGCGTTCTACTTTAGCCAAACTCGCGCTCAAAAGGGCTCGCTGGGCTGCACGCCTCGCCATCCGCGGACTATAGGAAGAGAGCTTTTTAAAAGGGATTCCCCTTTTCATAACGCCTTCTTCAAGGGCTCCGATTCGAACGGGCGTCCCCTCGCCTGTCGCCGCTTCAGCAGAACGCATTTCGACTTCTCCTTCGAAAACGGCCAAGTGACTGCCGTCTGTCCGCGTCGATTCGATGGCAAACTCCGTTCCTCGCACGGCGCAGACGGCGGTGGGAGTCGCAAACTCCCAAAGCTGAGATCCCAAGGTTCTTTTGCTGTCTACTTTTCCCAGCAAGGCCCCCGAGGCGATATCAAAGCGACCGGCGTTTTCCTCCATGTGTTCCATAATCATTTCAGATTCGGGTTCGAGGACCCATAGCACGTTCTGCGCCATGACCAATTCGACCTGACTGTCCTCGGCCGTTCGGATATGATCGCCTGGTTCAATCGGCAGGCCTTCATGGGGAGCGATCCAGTCTTTCGCGCCTTGGGTAAGAACACCGACATCGCCGGTGACCGAGCCAAAACGTGCCTGGTTTTCGGCGAGCGGCTCGGCGACCGAACGGCTCACGGAAAGGCAAAAGGCAAATTGCAAAAGGCAAATTGCAAAACTCTTGCGGAACCCGAGTGAAACGGGCGGCCTTTTTAATGCCGTCGTCCCGGCAGGTAGCCATCGCACCAATACGTTAATGGTCGATGACCATACTCCACCAACGCATTGGAGGTATGGTAGGCCGGGATCCAGCCGTTCTCTTGACGAGATGGACCCCGGCCTACATCTTGCCGGGGCGACGAACTGGAGAATTCCGGTTAGCGCATTGATGCGATGGCTTTTTGCCTTGCCGTTAGTCACCGGTGTTTGACCTTCACCCCTTGCGCTGCAAGGTGTTCGTCGTAGTATTTCGTAAATCGATGCGTCCCTCCGCCCTCAGCGACAAAAAACATCTTGTCCGTCTGCGCTGGATGCGTCGCCGCCTCAAGTGCGGGGGTTCCTGGATTGCAGATGGGTCCGGGGGGCAGCCCCCCATGCCGATAGGTGTTGTACGGAGACTCGACGTCCAAGTCTTTGTAGGTGAGTTGTGGCTTCCATGCTCCCAGCGCATACTGGACCGTGGCGCAGGACTCCAAGCGCCAATGCTTTCGTAGACGATTGTAGAACACTCCGGCAATGATTGGCCTTTCATCGGGCACTCGGGCCTCTTTTTCTACGAGTGAGGCGAGGCTTACTACCTGCAAATAGGTCAAATGCATCGCTCGGGCTTGCACCAAGATGTCCTTCGGTTCCTTTTCATGGAACTGGTGCACCAGTTTTTCAACGATTTGGGAAGCCGGCGTTTGCTGCTCGAAGAAATAGGTATCGGGGTAAAGAAATCCTTCTCGTTTATCCTTTTCGACGACGGAAAGAAATTCGGGCGCCGGAGTGATCCCGCGGTTTTCTAGAAGCGCCGCCATTTGCTTGGAAGTCCAACCTTCGGGGAACGTCACGCGCATCAGCGGGGGGCCGTGTCGCAGCTGGGCCAAAATAGAGCGGCCACTTTGAGAGGGAGAAATTTCGTATACGCCCGAACGAATTCCCGGCCTTGGGCTCCATTTGATCCAGAAGAGAAAGGTCCAGGGATGCCAAATTAATCCTTCTTGGTGGAGATGTCGGGCGATTTCGCGTGCGGTGGCTTTTCTAGGAACGAGAAAGCGTTGCTGCGGCGCCCGGGGACTCGAGTGATAGTGCCGGTAGCCTGCCACGAGCAGGCCGAGAAGGGCCGCTGTGACGAGACCCCCTCGGACGGTCATTTGATCGAAGCGAGAGAGGGTCTCGGTTCTTTGGAAGCGCTATCGCGAACAGGCACATCGCGAGGTGCATAAAAATCGTCGGAGGGAAGACCCAGCAGTGTCGAAACCGTCACAAAATTAAATCCGCGTTCGCGCAGTTTCTCGATGACTTCTGGAAGCATCGTCACGGTGTTGGGCATTCCCGAATGCATAAGAATGATAGCCCCATCGTCCGCCCCTTGCATGATCCGGCGTTCCATCATGTGGGGAGTCGCGCCCTGGACGTCATTGGTTAGGATGCTCCAAAGAATCATCTTGTATCCGGCCTGGGAAGTCATGCGTAAAATCTGTTTATTGTAGTCGCCGCCGGGGGGGCGGAAGAGGCAGGAATCCTTCCCTGTGAGCCGTCGAATGACCCCGCGTGTTTGGGCGAGCTCATTCATAACCGTCACACTGTCGATGCGGGTCAGGCGCGGGTGATTATAGGTGTGGTTGGCGATTTCATTGCCATCGCGCGCAATCGACTGCACGATTTGTGGATATCGATCGGCCATCTTCCCGACTACAAAAAAGGTCCCAGGGACTCGTTCGCGGCGCAGGACTCCGAGGAGTCTTTCGGTCATGACGGGGTGCGGCCCGTCGTCAAAGGTCAGCGCGATCCAGGGATGCTTCGGAGGAAGCCGGATCTGCGGATGGATGACGTCTTTGATGGGCGGGTCCCAGCTCGAAGGAATGACAGCCCCGGACAATAAGAGGATACTTCCAACCAAAATGGCTTCGTAGCGGCGGATCACAATAGGCATAAAATGGCTACTCAAGATTACAGGAACAAGGCGGTTTTTACAAGCGTTTTCCTTACTTCCGTCACGTCCAACTTAAGACCGGGCGAGGCCTCTTAGCCGCTCTAGTGCCGCGATGACCGCCCGTTCGCGGACGGATTCCCGGCTCCCCCGGAAACGATATTCAAACGAGTGCGTCCCCTTGGCCGTCGCTAAACCCAACCAGACGAGCCCTACCGGCTTTTGCAGCGTGGCGCCTCCCGGCCCGGCAATCCCGGTGATACTTA
>JBBSDO010000265.1:0-3431 GCA_038241515.1 Elusimicrobiota bacterium
AGCATCCGTTCCGCTAGAACGGCCGGGCCAAATTTCTCGCGAAGTTCATTCCCCACGCGTGTGAGATGATCGCGCGTCACGCTCATTTTGCGTTTCCCTAGTTCGTCGCGAAGCGTGTCCGATAGGGACCCAAAATGAAAGCCGCGGTCTTGAAGGAATTTCGCAACTTCCCCCTTCCCCGAAGCATTCTTGCCCGTCAAACCAATGATCATAGGTAGGTATCCTGTGCCATGCTAGCCCTCTAGCGCTAGAAGATTAGTTGCTATTTCGTCGATAAATCTTTCAGTCGCGGTGAATTCGTGCCATTTGTAAAGTTAGACAATTGAAGCCAGGGCTTACATCAATCGATTACTTCCGCCACGGCTTATGGGTTCTCGGTGCATCCGCAACAATATCACTCTTCGCGACCCTAGGTGATCCTTGCGGGAATAAAAAGCCATATACACTCAGATCTTCATCCAAGTCTGGCCAGTAGATACCGTAGCCAGAAGGCGAGATTTCATAGCGCTTCAACTGGTTCGCTTTAGCGGATGCCAGTCGAGGATACCAGGCCATGGGAATCGAAAGAATCCGGCCATCGCTGAGACTCACGGTCATAAGGTCTTTCGAAAAACTAGCTTTTAGGATAGAGGGCAGTCCCCCCAAATCTTCAGCGACCGAAATGTGCATTCCACGCCTCCTCTAGTTCTGGACACTTCCCTTTAACGATTTTCAAAAGTTGCCGAAGCTCATGGGCTCTCAAATTATAGCTCCAGACAAGCTGGCACGACGGTAGCCAGAATTTCGCTTCGCCCCCGTTCCCAATGGCATGAATGTGGCAGGGTTCAAAACCTTCATTGCTGTAAAACGTAAAACGAAAACCCTTTTCGCGAAAAACGGTGGGCATTTAACGCTCGCCAACGACTGGGAAGCCTAGCCCGAGAAAGCTCGTTTTAGCCACTACAGGAACACCTCTTCACAGGGCCTTGTGTGCTGCTTGATCGGGGTTCTTTTTACGACCGTAGAATGGCGCCGCACTTTTTTTGAAGTTCCGCGATGATCTTTTGCATCGTTTTCTCGACTTCCGTGTCGGTCAGAGTGCGATCCGGTTGTCGGAAAACGAGGGACATGGTGAGCGATTTCTTATCTGGGCCGATCTTCTCGCCTTGGTAGAGGTCAATTAATGAGACGGTTTCTAATGAGGATCCGGCGGCGGACTTAAGGGTTCGAACAATTTTTTCATAGAGCGTCAGCTGCGGCGCCACCACCGACAAGTCACGGTGCACTGCGGGAAGACTGGGGACGGGTGAATAGGAGAGATCACCTGGCGTGGCTGCCAGGAGGGCCGGCAGGTCGATTTCGGCCGCCGCCAAAGGCTCCTTTGTGTCGAGCGTTTCCCGAATATCGGGATGGATTTCCCCCATCCAGCCTACGACTTTGGATCCAGACAAAATAAGACTGGAGCGTCTTGGGTGAAAAACGGAAAGGCGCTGCCCTTCTAAGTGCGGGGTGGGCACCTTGAGGGCGTCGAGCAATGCGGAAATGATGCCGGAGAGCTCGTGGAAGTCCGCGAGTCTCTTTTTCTGACGCGAATGCGCGACCGCGATCGTTCCGCCTAAGAGAAGAGCCAGTCTGCGAACTTCGTGGCGTCCTTCTCCGTCTTGGAAGAAAATGCGTCCCGTTTCAAACAGTCGAACACCGGGGACCTCATGATTGAAGTTATGGAGTGCATTCCCCAAAAGTCCAGGAAACAAACTCGTTCTCAGGTAGGCTTGATCTTGAGATAGAGGATTGGCTAAGGGAACGGGTTGTGCGCCGGAGCCTTGGCCTAAGCCCGGCACGAAGGCGCTCAATTGTTTTTGGCTCAGGAACGTATAGTTGCACGCTTCATTGAGGCCAAGACCTACCAAGATGGTCGCGACGCGCCGATCGAAATGGGATTGAGCGTCTTCCGGGACGCTCGTCAGGTGAATGGCAGGCGAGGTGGTCGGGATGTTGTTGTACCCGTATAGCCGGGCGATTTCTTCCATGAGGTCGGACTCGTTCGTCAGGTCAGGTCGCCATGAGGGCGGAGTCACCGCGAGCTGGGCTGTGCCGGCGTTAATCACTCCACCTAAGCGCCTCAGAAGGTCTGCAGCTAGGGAGCCCTTTAAATCCACGCCTAAGAAGTGCCGGATGCGGTCGGTGCGAAGCTTAATTGGTGGGGTCACGGGAGATGGGGCCGAAAATTCTAGCGGTTTCGCGGCGAGTCCGCCCGCCAGTTCTTGGATGAGCTGCGCCGCCCGGCTGGACGCGAATGCCACCATGTTCCAATCCGTTCCGCGCTCGAAACGGTAGGAACTCTCGGAGCTGATCCTCAAGGCTTTGCTCGTCTTGCGAATCAACGGGGCTAAAAACGCCGCGCTTTCGAGGACGATATCTTTCGTTCGCGCAGTGATGGCCGAGGCTTGTCCTCCCATAATTCCCGCTAAGGCGACGGGCTTTGTTTCGTCGGCAACAACGAGCATGCTGAAATCGAGCTCCTGGGTGGTCCCTTCAAGCGTCAGCAGCTTTTCACCCAAGTGCGCGCGCCGGATCCGAATTTGATTCCCTTCGAGAGTCGAGGCGTCGAAGGCATGTAAGGGTTGACCCAACTCCAGCATCACGTAATTCGTGATATCGACGATATTGTTGATCGACCGAATGCCGCAATGCTGCAGCCGCTTGACCATCCATTCGGGAGAGGGGCCCACTTTGATATCGCGGATCACGCGTGCGATGTAGCGGGAGCAATATTCTGGGGCCTCGTTGACCAACGCAAAAGAGTTGGAAAGATCAAGCTCGCGGGAGCGAGGCTCAGGATTTTTGAGCGACAGGTTTAGACTGGCTGCAAGCTCGCGGGCGACACCGTAGACGCTCAAAGCGTCACGGCGATTCGGCGTGACTTCGATTTCGATGAGCGAGTCGTCGAGCCCCAGAAGAGGCCGCACGTCCTGGCCTAAAGGCACGCCCGCGTCGAGAATCAAAATCCCTTCTGACTTCTCTTCCAAGCCTAATTCAGCCGCCGAGCAAATCATGCCTTGCGATTCAATGCCCCGAATCTTGGCCGCTTTTAAAATGGCCCCATCAGGTAATGTCGCTCCTACCCTGGCAAAGGGCACTCGAATGGCTGCGCGTACATTGGCGGCCCCGCAGACCACGGAATATTCCCTAAGACCGTCATGGACCAGGCAAAGCGAGAGGCGGTCCGCATTGGGATGCTTTTTAACCTCCCGGACTTCGGCCGATACAACGCCCTCAAGCGATCCCCCGAAGCGTCGAACAGAGGCAATTTCAAATCCCAGTTGTTCCAGGATTTCGGCGGCGGCGGTCGGTGAGATCTCGAGCGGCACGAATTCCTTAAGCCAGTTGTAGAGGACTTTCATCTTAGAACTGTTGAAGAAAGCGCACGTCGTTTTCGTAAAAGTGACGGA
>JBBSDO010000266.1:0-3262 GCA_038241515.1 Elusimicrobiota bacterium
AAGAACTAAAAGTGCAGATCCAAATGGGTGGAGGCTTTCGGGATCTCGAGTCTATTAATCTAGCCATCGACGCCGGTGTCGATCGCGTAATCCTTGGAACAGTCGCCGTATACAATCCGGACATCGTTGTGGCCGCCGTCCAAAAATACGGATCCAAAATCGCTGTCAGCATAGACGTCTCGGACGATTATGTCGCTGTCGCCGGGTGGAAAGAGCTCTCCGCGATCCGTTTTGATGATTTAGCGGCCCGCATGCGGGAGCGCGGAGTTACCGAACTTCTTTTCACGGACACTCGCAAAGACGGCACGCTGAGCGGCCCAAACCTTGCGAGCATACGCCTTTTCATGCAGGCGGCCCTGATGCCGGTCACCGTGTCGGGAGGCATTAGCAGCCTTGAAGACGTTATTGCGCTCAAGGAATTGGAAAAGGATGGTTTAAAAGGAGTTGTCATCGGAAAGGCACTCTATGATCATCGACTGACGCTTGCAGACGCCTTGCGCGCGGGCGCTTAGGCATGCTCGCTAAACGCATCATCCCCTGCCTCGATGTCGACGGAGGGCGCGTCGTAAAAGGCACTCGATTTCTCAATCTCTATGATGCGGGCGACCCGGTGACACTCGCTCAGCACTATAATCGAGAAGGCGCCGATGAACTGGTTTTTTTAGATATCACGGCGTCCTCTGAGAAGCGTCCCATTCTTCTGGACGTAGTAAGGCGCACCGCGGAGCAGGTATTTATTCCACTAACGGTCGGTGGAGGAATTCGAAACCTGAACGATATCCGAACGCTGCTCAACGCAGGAGCCGATAAGGTCTCACTCAATACGATTGCTGTACTAAAACCAAACTTTGTGAGTCAGGCGGCTCAGCGATTTGGGTCGCAGTGCATCGTCGTCGCAATCGACGCCAAACGACGTTCGTCCGCGCTGAAATGGGACGTGTTCATCTACGGAGGCCGTAAAAATACCGGTTGGGACGTGATCGCCTGGGCAAAACGCGTTGAAAGGCTTGGAGCGGGCGAAATCCTTTTGACCAGCATGGATCGTGACGGAACGAAGGAAGGGTACGACATTGATTTGCTCCGCCGACTCAGCCTCGCGGTTTCGATCCCGGTGATTGCCAGTGGGGGGGCGGGAACAAAGGAGCATTTTTATCAGGCGTTTTCGAAAGGCCGAGCCGACGCCGCCTTAGCGGCTTCCCTTTTCCATCGCAAGGAATTACGAATTTCGGCGCTCAAGACCTATCTCAAGAAGAAAGGGATTTGCATTCGGGAGAAAGAATAATGAACCTCATCCAATCGCTTAAGTTTGATGACAAAGGCCTAATTCCGGCCGTCGTCCAGGACGCAAAAGACGGCGCCGTGCTGATGGTCGCTTATATGAACAAAGAGTCGGTCAAACGCACCCTCAAGGAAAAGAAATGCGTCTTTTGGAGTCGCTCTCGGCAGTCGTACTGGCTCAAAGGAGAGAGTTCCGGAAATATCCAGAAAGTGAAGGAGATTCGCATCGATTGCGATGGGGATTGTCTTCTGGTTAAAGTAGAGCAGCTCGGCGGCGCCGCATGCCACACGGGACATCGGTCATGCTTTTATCGAATGTCAGACTTAGCCGGACGTCTACGGACCACCGGCAAGCCGCTATTCGACCCTAAACGGGTGTATAAAAAGTAACTTGGAATTCGGTGTCTCGAGGGATGAACCCTTTCGTGATCACTCTTCCAACTTCCTCGTCGTTCGATGAAGCGTCTTGTATTCATTGTCATGCTCTCTTTGATAGGGGCGTGGATTGTTCGTAGTTTCTTTTTTGAAACGGTATCGGTGGCATCGGGTTCGATGGAACCGACACTTTTCGTCGGAACGCATTACTTAGTCAATCGATTTTTGTACTTGATTCGTAAGCCCGAGCGCGGAGATATCATTGTCTTCACGAGTCCAGTCGACCATAAAACGGGTTACATCAAACGTGTCATTGCCATCGGAGGCGACACCGTGGAACTGAGAGACAAACAAGTCATCCTCAATGGCAAGGCGCTCGAGGAGCCCTTTACGGTGCATCGGCGCGCCAATGAGCGACTGATCGGCGATACCTTCGGCCCTCTTCGCGTCCCCGAGGATCATGTTTTTGTTCTAGGGGACAATCGCGATGAGTCAGACGACTCCAGCGTGTGGAAGGATTCCAGTACGAAAGAACCCATCCGCTTTGTTCCGGATCACGATATCAAAGGACGATTGATTCGATATCCATGATCACCCCCACACCTTCCCAGTTCAGGCGTCTTGCAAAGCGCTTCAATATGATTCCGCTCAGCTGCGAGACTTTCGCCGATCGAGTTACCCCTGTATCGGTTTACGAAAGGCTCCGCCTCAACGAGCGCCACTCCTTCCTTCTGGAAAGCGTGGAGGGGGGAGAAAGGTTCGGCCGCTACTCCTTTGTGGGGCGCAATCCTCACGGGCTCTTCGTCTGCCGAAAGGGGACCGTCATTTATCGACAAGGATCGAACCGCCGTAGTTGGAAGACGGCGAATCCGTTGCAGGATCTAAAAACTATTTTTAACGGGATTCGGGCGGCTGAAGTGGCTGGGCTTCCGAGATTTTCCGGCGGCGCTGTGGGCTATTGGGATTATGACACGGTCCGTTATTTTGAAAAACTCCCGGACCGAAAGCCCGATGTCCTTGGCTTCCCGACGGGAGCTTTCCAATTGTCCGGGGATGTGGTCGTTTTCGATCGACTGTCGCAGAGTGCGCGCGTCATTTCGCATGTGTTTATTCCTGATGGAGTACGCTCTGCAAAAGCTTTGAATCGACTCTATCAGCGCGGCCAAAAGGACATCCAAAAACAGGTCCGACGACTTCACGACCCGCGGGCAATTCAAAAGGAACCTAAGGCTCACGGTGTGGCTTTGCCTGAGAGTGCGACAACGAAGAGCGCCTATATTAAGGCCGTACGAAAAGCAAAGGAATACATACGTTCTGGGGATATCATTCAAGTAGTTCTTTCACAGCGGTGGACTCTGAGGCCAGAAGCTTCCCCGTTTCAAATCTATCGCGCGCTGCGGATCGTAAATCCTTCGCCCTATATGTATTTTCTCCACTTTGACGACTTCGATATCGTCGGTTCCTCCCCGGAAATCCTAGTGCGAAAGGAAGGGGACCTGGCCGAAACGCGCCCGATTGCTGGAACGCGCCACCGCGGCCGGAGCGAATCCGAGGATTCACGGCTCGCCGCCCAACTTTTACGGGATCCCAAGGAACGCGCCGAGCACCT
>JBBSDO010000267.1:0-3252 GCA_038241515.1 Elusimicrobiota bacterium
AAAGGCAAGCGCTTCATCGCGCCGCTCGCGCATTTACGCATGATGGCTGCCGCGCAACCGTTTATATCGGGAGCGATCTCCAAGACCATCAACTTTCCTCACGAAGCCACGCTTCGGGATATCAACGAAGCCTACGTCGAGTCCTGGCAGCTCTGCTTGAAAGCGATCGCCCTCTACCGGGACGGCTCGAAGCTCAGTCAGCCGCTCAATTCCACCTCCGACTCCATCGACCCTGTTGTCACGATGGCGGATCTGCAGGAAGGCCCCCTACGCATCGCGGAAAAAATCATTCACCGCTACCTCGCGCGCCGGCGCCGCTTGCCGGACCGCCGCAGCGGCTATACCCAGAAAGCGAAGATCGGCGGCCATACGATCTATCTTCGGACGGGAGAGTATGACGACGGCGGCTTGGGTGAGATCTTTGTCGATATGCATAAAGAGGGCGCCGCATTCCGCAGCCTTATGAACTGCTTTTCGATCGCGATCTCGCTCGGTCTCCAGCACGGTGTGCCGCTCGAAGAATTCGTCGAAGCCTTCGTGTTCACGCGCTTTGAGCCCAACGGCATGGTCAACGGCAACCCGCAGATTAAGATGACGACCTCGATCATCGACTACATCTTCCGCGAACTGGCCATCAGCTACCTCGATCGGCAAGACCTCGCTCAAGTCAAGCTCGAAGACCTCCGGGCCTCCACCGTAGGCGATCCTGCTCTGCAGCAGCCCGATTACTCTGATGAAGAAGTGATCAGCGAACGCATGGTCGACAGTGAACAAAAGGAACTGCCGATGCCGAATCTCCCTCCGCGGTCGACTCACGTCTCGAATGCTCAGTCCTCAGCGCTCAGCCCGCAGCCGTCGGTTCCCGGTACGAACAATCCCCAACCCAAAATGGGTTTCAAACCCATGGTCCACCCGGTCGGAGGGCCCTTCAACGTCCTGGCCGAAAAATCCCGCGTCGCCAAACTCAAAGGCTATGAAGGCGACCCCTGCCGCGAATGCGGTCAGTTCACGATGGTGCGAAACGGAACTTGTTTGAAGTGCGACGCCTGCGGAACCACCAGCGGCTGTAGCTGACGCTCCGCGCCCGGTTCAGCTGGTCACAAACTGTGACCACGTCGCTAATTTTTATCTTTCGCGATTGAATCTATGTCTGTTTCATCTAATAGGCGTGGAATTGTACTGGACCCAGGGCGTCAGATCCCAGGCATAGGCTTTCCGAGTGTTCGGCTCGCGCCTTGGGATTTGAGAACGGTGAGAAATTGTTTCGTGGCGACGTCAGAGGTTATTCTATTTCTGTCGCGAAGGGGGAAATATGGCTGAATCTGATAGGCATTTATAAATGTCGAGGAACATCGCGCGACATATGGATGACATGCAGGATTTCCAATGGAACCGTCTCAGGGTAGTACACCACCCAGTAATCGCCGATGGGCCAAAAA
Source organism: Elusimicrobiota bacterium (assembly GCA_038241515.1). Classification (GTDB taxonomy): domain Bacteria; phylum Elusimicrobiota; class Elusimicrobia; order 2-01-FULL-59-12; family 2-01-FULL-59-12; genus JBBSDO01. The sequence continues at coordinate 1,440 of JBBSDO010000267.1, forward strand.
CGTACCGTTTCTTTTCTGGACCATTCCGGGCGCCGGCGTCCCTTTCCGGGCCGGTCCGCAAGTCCGTAGAACCCCTCAATAAATTGAGACATCAATCGATCGGCCTTCTCCGTGCTGTACTGTGTCGCCACGAAATACCAGATCGCTCGTAAATCGTCTTGAGCCTCTGGTGCCCAGATCCAGCGAACGCTCACGCGGCTTTTTTTGCTTTTGCACCCGACATCCCACGCTTTCGATCGTCGGTCCAAGCTTTCATTTGCGCAATAGCCTGCTTATCGGGAATTCCTTTACCGGCTCTCAGGGAAGCCGTCGATTCATCAATCCGTCTATCCATTTCTTTGCGCCGCTCTTCTTCGGCCATATGAATCCGTACCGACTCACGCAAAACTTCGCTGGGCGTCGCATACTGACCGCTCTTTACCTTATCCTGGACGAACTTTTCTAATTGTGGGGTTAATGTCACATGCACGCTCATGGTGGCCTCCTTGACTTCGCCATAAGTTTACATTATATGACATAATATGTCAATCCTCCTCAAGGTCACGGAACCTTCGCGATGTTGTCAGATCGCCAGAGCCCCGATCTCGGCCGAAAGAGTTCCGTCTTCGAGATTTCCACTGTCAACTATTCACGCTGATATAATTTGGCCATGCTTGAGGACGTAGAAAGCGAGCTTTCGGCGGAAGGATATTCACTTCACACGTGGTCGAACGGAGCCCATTTCTGGTATCCGGTCCACGACCATCCCTATGAGAAAGTGATCGTCGTCTTAGAGGGCTCGATCACCTTTTACCTTCCAGCCGAGGAGCGGGAGATCGCGATGACCAAAGAGGATCGCTTAAGAATTCCCGTTAAAATAGAACACAGTGCCACGGTCGGGCCTCACGGCGTGACATGTCTCGAGGGTCAAAAAATCTGATTTCCATGAATTTCTAACCGGTGATTCCGGGTTTAAGGCATAATATTTCAGCATGACTCCTTACGCACCTTCCAAATTGAAAGCGCAGCCAGCTACAGCGCTTCCACCCGAGTATAGGGAAGAACTACCCAAACGGGGTCTTTTGTTCCTGGTTGGGAATTTGCATTCCACGGGACGCCGTGTGGCCATCGACCTTGATCAAGGGTCGATGCACTGCCTTCAACGGGTGCATTTCGCCGATCACAGCGCCCAATGGCCAAAAGACGGTAAAAGGAAGCGGCTGAGCGAACCTCAGATCGAAGAAGTCGTGACGCGGGCTAACACTCTTTGGTCCTCGGACCCGCAATTCAAACCCGCGCGGCGCTCCAAACCGGATCTGGGCGTAACCCTGATCCTGGTCGATCAAGGGCAGGTCAAGCAGTTCAACTCTCACGAACCGGAAGATGAAGTCCACGCGCTCTATGAAAGGCTATGGCAGTGGATGGATCCGGTCTCAAGTTCAAAATTTTAGGGAAAAAATAGGATTGCGACCGGTGTCGCCAGAAAAGAAAGCCCCCGCTAAACTCGTCGCTCTCGCGGCCCTACTCCTCCTCTCGGCTCTCCTCTTTTTTGTTTGGAAAAGGGTTTCGCGGCAAACCACTCCTCCCAAAAATCTCCCGGGGCTTCTTCCCCTTGATCAACCTCTGCCAATCGGGCACGAATTGCCTCCGGCACCGACGCCCCCTGTTCCTGTAAATATCCCCGCTCCAGTTCTGAAAAGGCCCCCGGTAGCGAAAAGATCAGGGCCTCTCGCGGTCGTAAAGCATCCATCAAATATTGTACCCGTCCTGCCTGTCCCGACGGTGCGTCCTGCTCTTCCTGTTGTGCGTCCAACTCCACCACCACCACCGCCGC
>JBBSDO010000268.1:0-3243 GCA_038241515.1 Elusimicrobiota bacterium
AACTGCACCCAAAGCCGCGAAAGCGCGCCCCCGCGCCCCGCACTCATCGCTCGAGATTGTTAATTTTTTGCGCTACAAGGAAAGAAGCTCAGACTAAGTCCGCCGCCATGGAAACTCGGAAGGGCTGGGGAACGGAGAAACTGGGGGAGATTGGCGAGGCTGGAGAACTTGGAGGTCACCAAATTCCCAAAAATTTCCGCATCGCTCTTCCCAGTGAGTCGGGAACGCAAATCCTCTCAGCGGCGATGGCTTCTACAGCTGCGAAAGCGGGCTGTTCATATCCAGAGCATCTCCGGCAAGAGCAGCGCCACTACACACCGTAAGAAGCGCGATCGTCAAGTTGAATTGATACGACACGGCTGCAGTCGCTCCTCAAAGAAAAAAGGGGCAAGAACCGCACCCTGAAACCCGCAGGGTGCGGCACCCAAATTCAACCACCAGAAAAATTTTCTGCACCACCCGCCCACGTGTAATGCCCACGGCCGAATATCCCCCCCTTTGATCCTTGGTAACCGTTCGGTGTCTACCCAACGAAAACAAACAGAAGTTTTCTGTCAGCTGCGCCGCAAATGAGGTATGACAGTCGCGGAGGATTGCCCATGGACAAAACCACGAAGGTGCTACTGGTGTTTATCGGTATGGGTTTATGGCTGAATGCATTACTTCCAGTGTTGCGGCCAGCACACATGGTCAAGGCGTCGAGCTCCTACAGCTGCTCCGGCAAACTCAAGGCTAGCGCCTTTGGAGCAACCGAAGCCATGGTCGGCGGTTACGATGTGGACGTCACTTGTAGCGAGTAGGACCACATTCCGGCCAAGGCACGATGGAAGGCGCGCAATGCGGCAGAGAAGAAATAACTTCAAGGTTGAGGGGCGCTCGATGCTCGATAGCGGATTCAAATGGGTTGTGCTCTTAGCTGGTATCGTGCTGCTCATTGTCGTGCTTCTTTGGGTCATACGTCCAACTTGGTTCGCACAAGGACAAGGTTCGCTTCTTGACCGCTACGACCGCCAGGATCCCGTCGCCCCGGAAACCGCCGCGAGCAAGAAAGCTTGCAGGTATCCCAAGTTATCCTCGGCTTTTCGGGAAGTAGCTGGAGATGCCTTCGACAGGCTGCAAACTTTGGAAGAGAGTGAATTGAAGGGAAAAATTTTCTTTGAGGCGGCAAACCAAAACGCTTCCACGACACTATTTAAAGCTCAACGGTATGCGTCCAGCCCGGACGAAGTAAAGTTTACTGAAATCCTCGTTAAGTATCGCGATATCACGACATTGTATCGGTCTACGATGGAATTTTCTAACGCCCTTCGGTCATTACCGGAAGACCCGAAAGATAAGTCCCCTAAGCTCGATCCGCAGGTCGTTAAAACACAATATGAGAATGAACAGAAGGATCTGAAGGCCACAATCAGTGCATGCCTGAGTTGATGGTTCATTGCAGCGGCTTGTTCTTCGGATTGATTCCGCGCCAGACTTCACGTGCTCTGCGGAGGGACTGGACGAAGCATTCTCGCGGTGGGCGTCCGAAGTTCGCTTCCGGCGTACCATAGATATGCAGTGGCCTTAGCTTCTTGGATGAGTCGCTCGTCGGTCAAGCGCCGATAGCTCCCGCGCAATTCGTCGTCGGTTGGTTCGGGTGCGAACGAAACCATCTGAGAAACTTAGCAGGTGGGAATTCCAAATCCAAATGCAGGCGCGAATGGCGCGGGGGAAGGGCTTTTCCAATGTGGCTGATTTTCAGCATTTGTTTTTTGGTCATGTCCTTTACAGGTTGTGACGCGGCTCCGACATCGGTTGGAAGCGAACCCTACAGCATTAGGGTGAACAACGCGTTGGGTGTCCGGCTCGGAATGCCCTATGATGAGTTTGCCGCAACCCATTTTCCCAAGAGCACCAAACACGCACGTCAAGCGGACGCGTCAACCTGCGCAAGCAACGTTGATGAAGACTTCTGCCCTATTCCAATCGCTTACGATCAGCAGCCTAACATCGGGGACGTTAGAGTTGTCTTCTATACGTTGACTTTCTATCAGAAGCATCTGATCTCGATCAATTATTCTCTGGCGGCGGTAGATTGGCAAAGCCTGGTTGACGGATTGAACGACAAATTTGGCAAGTCGCGGAAGAGCGGGTCGGGCGGATTGGAATGGGAAAACTCAGTATCAGAAGTTTTGTTCACTAAGGACGAATCCGATTTTACCCTTGCTCACCTTCGGCTGAGTCTCTCAAAAGAAACACATGATTGGCTTCAAAAGAACCGCGAACGGCAAACTCAAGCGACGAAAAAAAGCCTGTAGCTGTGAATCACAGGAAACCTGGGGACAGACGGAACGTTTCCTGATTGTTGAGCAGAGATGTGTCTCATTGCATTTGGTGCCCTTCAAAAGCGCTAGCAAATTCGGCCGGCGATCATTATTAAGGCCTGGCGGGGTGCCGCCTTTTCGTTATCCAGAAAACCACAAAGAATTTTTCGATGCCTTAAACTCGCTGCTTTTTCTGACTCTGCTTCGCACAAATTACTTGGCCCAGCCTTGGGACAAAACATTTCCACCTGGGCCAAAGCGTACGCGGTATGTGAATGATGGCGTTCGCCGTTTGCCGATTTGTGGGAAGCGCATGTCGGAAAATTCCACCACCTGCTCACCAGACTCCTGGTGGAATCGCGTTACCGGGAAGCGGTCGAACCACAAAACTTTTTGTACTTCTGGGAGCTCCCGGGCGGCTTCGATATACACGTTGGGATACGCCTCCGGATAAAAGCGATATTCCAACGCCGGACGTTCCGCCGAATCTGTATTCGCGGACACGTGGAATGGAGATTTTTGCCAGAGATCCAGGCGCACTTCGTAAACGCCGCGCGGCGTGCGCACGAGTCCATCCCACTTCCAAAGAGAAGGAGGAAACGGCAAAGCGCCCAGCGACTGCACCTCCAGTTTCTCCATTATCGCAAAGTTCTTTACGCGGTCAAGCGCAGCGCCGTGCGCAAAAATCGCCAAAGCTAGATATGCGCACGCACCCGCCAGTCCCGCTAGATTCCACAGACGTCTTACTTTCTCCCCGCGCAAACTATTTGCGTCCAGCGTCAAATCTTTCTCCACCCACGCATCAGATTTTTTCACTCTTGTTTTCAGGCGCAGCGGCAATAAAAACAGCGCTGCGAGAATTGCATCAAAAATAAAAACGGTCGCGCTGGAAATTGGCGCACCGACCGCGTTGCCGATGGCCTGCACCGCAAAAACCCCC
>JBBSDO010000269.1:0-3240 GCA_038241515.1 Elusimicrobiota bacterium
TAGACATGAGCACGACCTGGAAAGCGACGTCAGATGCAAAAACGGAATTTGAAGGCCGAGACCGGAAGTCGGGAGCCGTGAAGTGGACCGGCACGCGAGTCGATCTCATCTTCGGTTCCAACTCCGAGCTCCGCGCCGTCGCCGAAGTCTATGCGTGCGAAGATTCCCTTGAGAAGTTTGTGCGGGACTTTGTCGCCGTGTGGAACAAGGTAATGAACCTAGATCGCTTCGATTTGGCGTAACTCGTCCCACCCCGATTCGCGCATCGATTGTAATCCCTCGTCGCCAAATCAGCGTCAAGCCGACCCCCCCTTGGGCCTCTTAAATAAATACGCGGCAGATTTCTAGGCAGCGGGTAGAGTAGGATTTATTTTGTGTGGCGATGCGGGTTGCGCTTTATCTGGATCGACCCACGTCCCATCTGATACTCTCGCGGGAAACCGGATTGTGAATGTCGTACCTGGCTCCTGCGACTCAGCAGGAATCTCATGTGAGATAATTGAATTGACTTCAATTGAGCCGTCAGCGTCTTTTACGGAGAATCGAACATCGGCCAACCCTTGCCCGGTCCCACCTTTTCGCTCTGTTGTTCCATAGCGATAGAGTCGGGGTTCATGTGAATCGGCATCTTTATCGAGCAAATGTGCGGGGATACCAGGGCCGTTATCGGAAACTGCGATTACTACTTTTCCATCTTCAAGAAATGCGTGAATAGTGACTCTCCCTTTACTGCTAGCATGAGATGCTTCTTTCGAAGCGAAGTGGAGTGCATTTTTCACCAAATTCAAGATGGCTACACGTAAATTGAGTCGGTCGCCTCGGATAAACACGTCGTTTGGCACATCATTGATGATGTCGATCTTCATCTCAGCATAGAACCTCATTTGTTCCCGCCAAAGATCTTGAGAAAAAATATCCTTGATGGGGTGCTGTTCAATGGCTTTCAGTCCACGGAGTAGGCGATTTGCGCTTTTAAGAGGCCCTGCAAGAGTAAGCATCCAATGTGCGAGGCTTTGAAGCGACTTATCTTTTTGCCAGAACTCTCCGTTTCCGGCACAGACAAGCAGGATTTCGTCCATCGTGCGATCAGCATCATTTAATGCTTTAGCAAATTCTGCAAGATGGTCGATTGCAGGATTGCCACTCTTAAGGTCTTGGATAATGCTTTTCCGCATCTTAGCCATCTGAACGAGCAGAAGATCCAATTTGTCTAGGTGTTCTGTTGGGATTTGATTGGAAGAAAGGTCCAGCTCCCCAAAATCTTTTATATTGGCCCATGTCCCGATCAGGGGCGGGATCGTGGCTTTCCAGCCAGCCACTGGATCGTGCGAGTCACGGTTTACTACCACCATAATTCTTTCGAACTTCTCCCAATCGGCCATTGAGGCGACCGCCGGATCGAGCGGCGCCGCTTTTATCTCTTGAAATATCGCACATCGCGCTTCGTCAGGTTTCCCAAAGATATTCAGAGCGGATTGAAGGAATCGAACTGGGGTGGACAGAGCTTGAACTGAGAAAAACGAAGAGTCAGTGACGGGGTCGATTTGACTCGTTGTTATAGCAACCGCTAACGAAGAATCCGCAATCAAGCACGGGAGTAGAAGGAAGGGCAGATGAAACTGAGGGTCAAAGCAGAGCACCTCACGAAATAGCGCGTTTAAAAATCCGGCGCAGGCCGTCTGCACTTTCCAAACCGCATTCAGTTCCGATTGCATTGACTCGAGCCCCGGGAAAATAGTGGTCTCAAGCCGAGCTCGATAGGACACTTTGGGGAGATACGATCATCCCTCCGCGCCAACGCGACGGCACCCGGTGCCTCATTCGGACCACGGGCACGCTGTTGAGAAGGCGTACCCGTCCCGTGGCCTTTGCAACGAAAGTTGCAAGATGAGAATCAGCAGACCCTTGGCGCGACATAAGAAAGACAGCCACGATCGAGGCGGCGATTCCCATAGACCGTTTGATAAACGCGCGGCGACCGTTGGGAGACGAAGGAGCTTGGGGCTTATCGGCTCCCATGTGATAGAGATGGATCGGGTCAATGACTTCGGGCAGCAAAAGACGGCTAGGAGTCTTTTTAAGCGCGGCAAACGCCGCATCTAAAGCCTGTGCTAAGTGCTCCTCCGACAGACGATAGAGTTGGCCCGCGATTTGAAACCGAGCCGAAAAGCGCGATGCCTGAAGCTGAATTTCGGGTCCATAGCGATCAGGATGGGCGCTTAATTCCTCCAAGAGAAGATCAAAGAGATTGTAGGCCACCAGCCTCTGCGGGCGTCTTACACGGTCGCTGGACAGAACTCCCAGGAGGCGCATGAGCTCCAGATGTCGAGCTTTGGGTTCAGAAAAGCGCAGGCCGGCAAGGGTACCGCGCAGTTCGGAAAGGACATAGATCCGGTTTACAAAACGATCGTAAAAGGGCCATAAAGTCGGGGTGCGGCCTCGGGGATAGAGTCGTTCCGCGGCGCTGCGCCAGTGCTCATTTTCATGTCCACGATTCGACTGGATGAACAATGAATCGATTTCGAGATCGGTGGGCGGGTGATCCGTGAATCGGCCGATTAATTTTTCTTTGGAGAATGTGAAGGCATCGTCGTTTTGTGGGGCGGAGGGCTTAAAGGTCGTCTCCCACTCCTGATGGCGGACACGCTCAGCCGTTCTAATTTGAGTCAGAAAGACCCTTCTAAAAAGCTGCACGTCATTCTGTCTCAATTCGTGGTTTAGAATGATGGCGCCATAGCGGACAAAAGCATTATTGGCCCGCGGCGTAGTGGCGAATACGACATTGTCTTTCGACATCGGATGGGTTATCGAAACCTCCAACCGTTCGTCCGCCTTGCCATTCCAGGTTTCGACTTGGCTGGGGTGCACGTCCTCAATTGCGTAGAGCGCGATGCCCTCGCTCAGGGCGAGATTTTCCAAAGCTCCAGGGACATGCGTCAGAAGCGGAGAAAGAGAGACTTCCAGCAGGATACCTCGTTGACCCAGGTACTGCGGAAGGGCCTGATAAAGCACTCGGCTCCAGAGAGTCTCAAAATGGGTGGGCAGAGGTGCGTTCAGAGCCTTCTCCAAATGATTCTGAACTCCGCCGACGGCAGTCAGGGCCTGCCAGGTCTTTTCCTGCTGCGTTCGCAGTTGAGCGTCCAGAGCCTCGGTGGCATTCCCGCTCTGCCAGGCCGAAACAATAGGCTGGATACTAACTGCATAGACGACCAAAATTTCCACTACTTGGAGAAGGCTAGA
>JBBSDO010000270.1:0-3237 GCA_038241515.1 Elusimicrobiota bacterium
AGGAGACGGAAGCGACGATAATAACGTCCTCGCGCTCAAGAAGAGAGCTCGTCGCCTTGAGACGCAGACGATCGATGTGATCGTTGACCGACGAGTCCTTTTCTATAAAAGTATCCGACGAGGGGACATAGGCTTCGGGTTGGTAATAGTCGTAGTACGAGATGAAATATTCAACCGCGTTCTCGGGGAAGAATTGCTTAAATTCGGCATAGAGCTGTGCGGCCAAAATTTTGTTGGGCGAAAGGATCAGGGTGGGCTTCTGAATTTGGGCGATGACATTGGCGGCCGTGAAAGTTTTCCCGCTGCCGGTTACCCCTAGGAGTACCTGGTGCCGTCGCTCGTCTCGGAAACCCTTCACGAGCTCCTCGATGGCAGCCGGTTGATCCCCGGAAGGTTTGAAATCTGAAACGAGTTTAAATGATCCCATAGAAACTACCATACCAAAACTGGCAAAAATGCCCAACCGACCTCTAAGGGTCCCTCTAATTTAACTGGAGATACGATTGAAGGTTCCTTACGGGTTGCGGTGTGTGTTTAATGTACGACGGGGTACTGTCGGATGAACTGGCGAACCATCGAACTTAAATGCTCGAGATCCATCGGTTTCTTGAGGTGAGCGACGCGCGACCCCTGCTCAACAATAGGGTAGACATCTTTTGATAGCTCTCCGGAGACGAAGATAACCGGTATAAGACGGGTGTCTTCCCCCGCCCTCAGAAATTGAAAAGCTTTCAATCCATTTGTCATAGGCATGGCGACGTCCATGACAATCAAGTCAGGCAAGTACTTTCGCGCCATTTGTACGGCCATCTGTCCGTCGAAACCGCAGAGGATTTCGTACCCTTCCATGGAAAGCGCTTCACGCAAAAGATTGACGATGCTAGGATCGTCGTCCACCACGAGAATGCGCGGAGAACCGCTGGGAGAAATCACTTCTGACTCGGAAGATGTCTTAGGGAGAGCCTGCATGCTCCTAGCTTAAGACTTCAGGGCAGGACCGACAATAGACCGAAGGTCTATTTTTGCAGGACGGAGGGCCCAGATATGGCTTGGGCCCTGAATTCAAAGAGGGTAGGCTTCGATATACTTTCGGACGATCGCATTGAGTTGATCGAGGTCAATCGGCTTCCTGAGATAAGCCACACGCGTTTCTGGTGCCGCGGGTGCTGTCCTTTCTGAGGACTCTCCGGTGAGAAAAATAACGGGAATCGTCTTCGTTTCCTCCGTGGCGCGGAGATATTCAAGGGCTTGCAAGCCGTTTATGACCGGCATGTTTAGATCCATCATAATGAGGGCGGGGCGGCGGGACTTGGCCAGTTCCAGCGCCGCTTGACCGTCATAGCCCTCGAGAACCGTATAACCCTCGCACTCAAGATCTTCTTTCAGCAAATGGACGATCGTAGGATCGTCGTCGATGACGAGAACAATTTTATTCACAACGGGTCCATTATATTAATTTCACTCCAATCCTCGACGAAATACGCGCCGCGATACGTCGAGCCGGACCCGCTTCGGAGTCCATAGTCGTCACGGACTCCTGATTCCACACTGGCCTCGTATTGGACAGCGCCGCTCGGATCTCCGACCCAAGGCACGCTGGAGTGAGATCTTTTTCGCGAATAACCTGGGCCAATCCGCGGCTTTCTAGAATCTTTGCGTTATAAAATTGGTGATCATTGGTTGCAAAAGGATAAGGTACGAGAATCGCGGGACGCTCGACGGCAAGCAATTCGGCGACGGCAGAGGCTCCGGCGCGGCATATGACGAGGTCGGCCGCTCCGTAGGCCAGCGCCATCTCATGGCAATAGCCCGTAATGACACCTTTTATTTGCAACCTGTTGTACACGGCACGAGCACCGACCTCGTCCTGAGTTCCTGTCACATGAATCACTTGAAGTGGGGCCTTCTCACGATCCCATTGTTCCCACATTTCTAACACCACTTTATTCAAGCGACGCGCGCCTAGGCTTCCCCCGAACACAAAAATCGTATGGAGTTCTGGGTCCAAGCCCAGGCGACGTCTACCCTCAGCTTTTGCAAGCGGTTTAAAAACTGACCGGATTGGCAGACCGGAGAGCCAGCTCTTTCCAGCAGGAAAGCGAGACCGACTTTCCGGGAAACTCACGGCCACACTTTCAACGAATCGAGAAAGAAAACGGTTAGCCACCCCGGGAAATACATTTTGTTCATGGATCATAGTGGCAATCCCTTTTAGGCGTGCCGCCATGAGGACGGGAAATGACAGATACCCGCCCATCCCTAAGACAAAGTCGGGTTTCAGCTCATGAAGGAGCGCGAAGGCTCCTAGCAGGCCTTTGATAAATTTCAGAGGAAAGTTCAGAGCTTTTAACGAGAGTTCGCGAGGAAATCCCTGCCCCGCCAAATCTCTCACCTCAAACCCTTCGCGATCGAGTATTTCCCTCCCAATATCGCCCGACCGGACAACAAAAACTATTCGTAAGGAGGGTGCTCTATTTTCGGGAGCCTCCTTGAGCGCCTGAGCGACGGCAATCCCAGGATAGAGATGCCCGCCCGTTCCGCCCGCGACAATCAGGATAACGTACTTTTTTTCAACCACGGCCACTCATCGAGACACGCATTTTCCTCATGTCTTGCACACGCTCGTTTTGTGCCTGCGCGGAAATATTCAGCAGAATTCCGACCGCCGCCATCGTAATCACAAGTGAAGACCCTCCGAATGAGACAAAGGGTAACGGTAGCCCTTTGGTAGGTAGAAGACCGCAGGAAACACCCATGTTGATCGCCGCCTGTAAAAGCACCCAACTCGTTATTCCGGAGGCAAAAAGCTGGCCAAAAAGATCGGGGGCCCGATGTGCGGCCTGCCATCCCCGAAAACCCCAAAAAACAAACAGCAAGATGAGGGAGAAGGCACCGATGAAGCCTAACTCTTCGCCGATCACGGGAAAAATAAAATCCGTATGGGGATCCGGCAGATAAAGCAACTTCAAGGTAGAGGCACCCAGTCCCTTCCCGAAGAGACCTCCGGAGCCAAAAGCCATAATAGACTGGGTCAGCTGATATCCCGTGCCTCTTGCATCGGCCCAAGGGTTGGAGAAGGAAAGGATTCGGCGATGACGGTAACCCACATGAAAAAGCTCGTAATATAAAGGCCCCAGGCTAGCCAGAACCGTGGCAAACAAGTGAGACCATTTCGCCCCAGCCAAAAACAGCATCATGAGACTGACCGAGCCGAGCATCATGGGAGTTCCAAGATCG
>JBBSDO010000271.1:0-3219 GCA_038241515.1 Elusimicrobiota bacterium
AGGCCATTTCAATTTCTATCGACGAGAAAACACTTTTTATTTTCCACTAGCCGCAAACGCGAATGAATTTTTGGCCCTTTAGGGCCAAAAAGAATGACGCGTTTAGGCTAGCCAGGTCGGGATCGCTACCTCGTGCCCTTTTAATAACTTCCTGGAGAGCAGCATCTGACTTCTTTGATGGAGATGCCTCCAGCGTCTTAATTATTAAATCGATGTTGATATGACCTCTCTTGTATCCGCAAAACCAATTGATGAGACTTGAAAACATAGTTTCGGAGATCTTATCCCACCATCCAACTCTTGCCCATAAAGGAGAATCAATGAACGACGATCAAAAGCCGAAACTTCGGACTAGGCACCCGGACAGAGTGTCCTTATCGCCGGACTCGCTCAATCGATTGGCCGGTTGGACAATCGATGCTGAGGGGCACCTCAAAGGGAGTCGCCTCACAAAGAGTGACCTCGTTAATTTTCTAATTAAGTCTCATTCTGCATCTTTGTCGGAAAGGGAACTTGAAGAACTGGAAAGAGATCACTTCGACGAGGTTCGCTTTGCCGCCTGGGCGCTCCGCCAGATCAAGGAAGCCCGTGCCCAAGGCAAAGATCTGTCATTGGCGGACGTGGTGAATGCGGCGCCTGGAGCCAGATCAAAACCTGATAGCGAGCCATCCCCGAAGCCAGTGAAGCCCCTGCCAAAGTCGTAGCATCAACGACGGAAAGCCTTATCCACCAGTGCTTTCCGCCGCCTGCCCCTCCCATTCAAATTGCCAATTTCCGCTTGGAGAAATAGTATGCGAAGTCACTTACGTGCCGCCTTAGTAAAGGCGGAGGTCTTTGAAAATCTGACGGATCTGGACAACGCATTCGAGGCCTTAGTCACTAAGAAGCAGCTCGCGGTCAGGTTGGCGCTCTCTCAAAGTTACATCAATCAATTGATGTCCGAAGAGGGATTGCCTCACTTCAAGATCGGGCGAGCGGTAAGGTTTCGGGTGCAGGAAGTCGTGGCTTGGCTCCAAATAAGGAGACAACCATGAACGATAAATTCGATCCAAAAGTCTACAAGGGAAAGGCCCGAGTTTACACGGCCATTCCAAAAGCGCCGCGCATCAGTCGAATGTGGATCTGGGATGAGGATGCAAAGGAATATAAATCTCCATTGCAGGGAAAAATCTATTATGCCGCTAGGTATGAAACCGATCTTTCCGGAAATAAAAAGCGCCACTACGCTTTCTTTGACACCCTAGACGAATGCCGAGAATGGCAAAGCGCCAAATCGGTAAGGCAGATCGTGGCCGTCAAAAGCGAGCCACGATCCGGACCTTTGTTTCGGGATGTTTTGGAAGAGTGGAGGCGAAGACGGTATCCCCTCATCGCCTACAGCACACAGTTGCAATACGATAAGGTAGCGAGGCTTCATTTTGGGCACCTCATGGACCTTACCGTCCATGAGATCACTCCGAAGAGAATAGACTCCTGGCTAGACGAGTTGAAGGAAGCCACTAAAGTATCGACTAAGCGGCTTACCAGAATCTCGTTCAGCCATGAACTGAGCCTCCTGTCGACAATCCTAAAATATTACAGCGACTATCATGACGACAGTGCGTTTCAGTTCCCGATCAAACAGCGTCACCGCGATGCGATTCGTTTGGGGCGACCAAAGAGAAATTCTCCCAAAGATCTTTCGGAACTTGATTTTCTCAAGTTTCGAGAGGAGCTGCGCAAATGCAAGAACGGAGAGATTCTCGCTTCTCTTGCAACCGTGCAGTTCTACCAAGCCCTTCGGATTTCTGAAGCCGCTGGTTTGTATTGGGAAGATATTCACTTGGATGAAGTCCCTCACAACTCGCGCATCAAAGTAGTGCGATCGGTTTGCTATCCTCATAGGGGTAGCGAGGGGCCTTTTGTAAAAGTTGGCTTCAAAAATTCCGAAGGCAATAAAGGAGTGAAGGAACAGCCGATGTTTCCTGAAACTCACGAGGTCATTGCGCGGCTATATCAGCCGAAGGCAACGGGCCTCATGTTCGGAATTAACGGCAAGCCGTTTCCGTATCGCATTATTCAGTGTCACTACGATCGGTCGTTTAAGCGCGCAGAACTCCCTTATCGTGGAACCCATGTCATGAGACATGGGGGATGTCGGCGGGTATTCAATGAAGTTGCGGAGCTTTCAATCGCTCAACAGCTTCTTGGAAACTCTGACATGAAGACGACTTTGGTTTACGCCAAACGCCACGCGGGCGCTTTGACCAAAGTTGTACATGGATATTGGGACCGAAAGGCCGCACTGCTTGCAACTGCTTGCAGCGAGGAAGAAAACCAAAAAAAAGAGGCCTCGTTGCTTGCAACTGCTTGCAACGGGCCTTCTGAAAACCGTAAATAACTAATATGATTTCTGTTTTCGCTAATTAATTGGAGGTGGGGGGACTGTAACCCTCGTCTGTAAGTGTAAGAAAAAAGAACGAAAAACAACGATAACAATTACCTGCTAAGTCGCGACTTCCACCCAGATCCTCAGGTTTCCATCGATGTACTGCCTCACTGCTTACAACTGCTGACACCGAGTGGAGTTACACACAATCGAACCTCCGTCCTAAATTGGAATATAGCTAATACGACTACGGAACTGCAGGGACGCTTTTGGTTTTCTGGACGGGGGGACGTTAATTGACGTTAGGATAGAATCGCGCACATCCTTGAATACGTAGTAATCACAGCGTACAAGGCTGTGACGCGATTTCTGCCCGCAACAGGCTCAGCGTTGAGCGATGCGGCAGCGGCTGCGTTGAAATAGGGGAAATTAAGGACTACTCTAGGAGAGTCGAGTTACCCTTGATAAGGGTGCTTGCGCTATTGGGGGGTGGGAAGCGTAACATGAATCCGCTCACTACAAAATTCGAGGGCGAAGCGCGATTGCTGGCTCAGGCGCTTGTCGCGACTGTGCGGCAACCCCTGCTGATCCTCGATTCGAGCTTCCGGGTACTTACAGCGAACAAAGGTTTCTATGACATGTTTCGCATTTCTAACTCGGAAACCGAAGGCTGCGTTCTATTCGATTTAGGAAACGGCCAATGGAATATTCCGTTGCTCAGGAAGTTACTTGAACACATTCTGCCTGACCAAAGGGAAGTAAACGGCTTCGAAGTAAATCACTCGTTCCCCATTATTGGCGAGCGCGTGATGATTCTTAATGCTCGTACTCTGGTTCAACGACCAAATGAG
>JBBSDO010000272.1:0-3210 GCA_038241515.1 Elusimicrobiota bacterium
CGTTTTCTACCGCGATATCGACGATTGGATCACCCGCTGTATGATTCCCGATTTGGCTCACTTCGAAAAAGCCCGCCCGCAAGACGCCGCCTAACCGTAGCCAGCACGCCACCAACCCAAGCCCCCTCGACTATGTAGGATATAAGGGATCGCTATTCTAAGGAGGCCTTTTTGTGAACGCCATTCCCCTACGTAGAAAACTGATTCTGTTTAACTTCCTTATTGGCCTCGCACCGCTCGGCCATGCCGCAGACTCCCCGCAGATCCACGAACAAAAAGAGCGTGCCACGACCGCTTTGGAACAAGCGCTGAAAACGGATCCCAATAACGCGGAGCTGTGGTCGCACTTGGGATTTGCTTATCGTAAGCTGGGGCAAATGGAACAAGCTCAGAGCGCTTTTGAAAAAGCCTCGACTTTGAATCCTCGGAGTGCCGAAGCGTTGTACATGCTAGGACTGATTTACGAAAGTAAACATCAGCGCCAGGAGGCGCTACGGACGTGGAACGATTATTTGTCGGTCGAAACCGACGCCGCTAAGCGGACCATTGCAGAAAATCATGTTCACGCCCTAAGCCAATGAAACGGTGTTGGGCAGCGATCACGGCGTTGGCCTTCTGCGGCTGCGTGACACCCCAGGTCGCAGTCAATCAGCATGCGGATTTCGCCCATGTGCGCCGGGTGGCGGTGGCCACCTTCGGCGGACCCAGCGGTGACGTCGCCGCGGATTTAATGACTCAAGATTTGCTCGCTCACGGGGCCGATGTCGTGGAACGACAGCGTTTGGACGCCTTGCTCAAGGAACAAAATCTCGCGGGACAAAATATTCTAGACCCAGCGACGGTTAAAAAAATTGGGAAGATCCTCGGAGTGGACGCTATTTTCGTGGGTACCGTCGCCACTAACGTGCCCAGCCAAAGTTATCTCGTCACCCAGTCGCGCCATGGCATCAACGTGAACGGTGTCACTCCCGTGAACGGCACGAATTTTTACCCGGAAGGTCCGGCCACAGGCGTTCCCGATTCCCAAGTCCTCACCTCCGCCGCCCAGGCTGGATTGATCGCTCGGATGGTCGACGTCGAAACCGGATCCATTATGTGGTCAGGTCGGATGAGTTACGAAGGCCTCGACACCGAAAGCACGATGGCAGGAATCACATCCTCTTTTGTGAAATCGCTGGTTCCCCTCTGGACCGCACTCCACAAATAAACCACCCACGAAGGAACCTGGTCTAAAGAAACATCACGTTGCTTGTTTAGACCAGGTCTATAGGAGATTTGAGGGGTAATTAGTCGGCCCCGTCGAAGTTGTGGTCGATTTCGTCGGCGCTGTGTTGGAGTTGGCTCAAAAGACCGTTTTGTTGAGAGACCGTCAGGTAGCCACCGTTGGCCGAGGATTCGGCTTGGGCTTGGCGCTCAATCTGCGCAAGGTAGGCGACCTGTTCGTCGTACTGGGGCCGGGTAATTGAACCCCAGCGCACTTTTTGGGCAAGCGTGAGACGCTGGCGATGGATCTGCTCTTCCACCATACCAAGATCACGATGCTCGGGTTCCACCGGTGCTTGGTACACGGGCGTCTGATAGACGGGCGCAGGTTGGTAGACAGGCTGACTATAGTACACAGGTTGTTGGACGATGACGGGGCCCGGCTCGATAATTGCGGGCCAGTAGGGGTCCGCCGCCCGCCAACCGTAATAGCGAGGTCCCCAATAGCCGTGCGGATGGCGGAAACGAGGTCCATCCCAATCCCGATAGCCCCCATGGAATCGACCGCCCTCCCAACCTTCACTAAAACTAACTGAAAAGCCGGCAAAAGAAGGCATTGTCGTTCCTGCGATCGCGGCAAAGGACAGCAGAATCGTCAAAGATTTTCTCATGATTTATACCTCCATGAAAGTTTTGGGGGCTTGCACTGCATTAGACGAGCCAAAGTCTTTATTTGTTCGCCGATCTGGGGTGGCCCATCGATTATGCGTTGAAGTCCCGGCTCCAAAAACCCAAGGCTTCGCTCTTGTCCCACCAGTGATCGATAGCCATATGCGTCAAAAAGCCGGGCAATACGTCGAAGGACCTATCACATGAGGGACAGACTCGGTAGGCGCCGAAATGCACCTTGGAGGGACGGCAGTCGACTCGTCGATCCCATTCCGCGGTAGCATTCATACCTAACAGACAAGCGAGCGCTTCAAAAGTTACGGCGCTCGGTTACTGTTACGCCGCGCGAGAAAGGAAGTCTGCGCGATCAACCGCTTCCGTAACTCCTAGTTTACGAAGGACTCGATCGACGGCGCGGCCGGCTTCGGGTAGGCTATCCCATTGGAGACGGAGCCATGCCGCGATGTCAAAAAGTTCTGAGACGATATCTTTGTGCTTTACGGCGGCGGGCTGGACCATCTCCGACAGTCGCTGCGCCATGGGGGAAAATGGACGATCCCATCGCTCAAACGGTCTGGAAGCGGCATTGAGAACGAGCGCAAATTGCTCCGTGCCCAGACGCTCAGCGAGCCAGCCCAGCTTCTTTTTCGCTTGGGTTTTGGCGACGGCCCACTCCTCCGAGAAAGGTGCATAGTGCATGAAAGCCGAAAAGGTCGATTCCACTTGTAGCGCTTCATCCAAGCCAAGTGACGTAAACGGCAATATCTGGCGATCGATGAGAAATTGCGTATACAGATGGTCGCGGGTGGCAGGATCTGCGTCCTTGGCTATTCCCGTCTGGGTGTAGGCCCAGATCGCTCGGTAGCCGTCATTTAAAATCTTCGATTCTTCACCCATCTCAAAAGTGCCACCTTCCAACATTCGGGCTTCGTGTCGAAGAAGGGTCTTCAAGAATTCGCGTCCTTTGTCGCTTCCTAACACAGGAATAGCGAATTCGATCAAGCTGAGTTTAAAGTAATGCGATCCATTATTGGCTAGAAGGTTTTTGAGTGCAAACTGTCGCCCTGATGATCCAATCAAATGAATTCGATAATCCAATGAATCCACAAACAAGGCCGGATCAAAATCGGCGATACTGAGCCCAATGCGCACTTTATGCCTGTCATCGGAGAAGTAATACTTGCCCATACGCTCGGCGTCCAATCGGTTCGTCGGATCCTGCGATATCTCCAAGGCAAGATCGCCCAAGAGTGCGAAAGCGTTCTTGGCTCTCCTGATCGCATACCGGTTTTTGCTTTGCCTCTCCAAGGGCTCGGCACTTCCCCCCTCGAAGAGAAA
>JBBSDO010000273.1:0-3210 GCA_038241515.1 Elusimicrobiota bacterium
ATTTAAAAATAAACTTAGATGCGTATTGAAAATAATGGGATTTTCCATATTGCTCAGATGCGCAGCACCTGGTATTATCGAAAGCGTGGAACCGGCGATCCTTTGCCTCATAGACTCAGCGGCGGAGACTGGCGTGATGCCATCTTTTTCACCGACCAGGATCAATGTGGGGACAGCGATTCGGGACAAGCTCTGCGTCGTGTCCGTTCGTGAGGCCAAGGCAATCAATGTCCCACAGACGCCGGATACAGGGTTTTGATTAATAATCAAACGTATTTTATCGACTGCCGAAAGGGGCGTTGACATATTCTCGGGGGCAAAAACAGCCGCTAAGAATTCCTCCGTAAAGGGCCTGATCCCGTCCTTTTTAATTTTATTGATTGAATTCACGCGCTTTATTTTTGCTTCGTTGGAATCAGGTTCGCTGCGAGTATCAGCTAATACGAGACCCAAAATCCGTTCCGGGTTTCTTTCAATAGTCCTCAACGCGATATAGCCACCCATTGAAAGTCCGCAAAGGATCACCTTCGAAAGGGATAAATAGTCCAAAACACCCGCCAGGTCATCGACAAAAAACTCAAGCATGTACTGACCGTCGCCAACCTCGCTTCGGCCGTGGCCTCGATGATCGTAGGTGACCACGTAAAAATCGTTTTTAAAAGCTTGCACTTGGCCATCCCACATAGCGCTACTAAACGGAAAACCATGAATGAAAATTAGAGGGAGATTTGTGGGGCGGCCGTAAGTGGTCAGGCTTAATTCGAGGCCATTGATTTTCGCCAGCACAGGCCTACTTTATAAATTAAATCGCGGATTGTCTTTCTAAGCTCGAATTGTAAGAGCCTGCAGCGCCTGGCGGGAATGCGAAACAACACCGTTTTTTCTACGTTTTGGAACGAAAGTTAAAAGGTAGCTGATTGCGAAGCATGAAATAGCCAAACCCAAAGCGACGAAGCAGAACAGTTTTGCGCCGGCCCCCTGAAACCATGGAAGAGAAATCTGGCGTGCAATGAATGCGGGACACGCCATTAGAAAACTCCAAAAGCCCAAACGAAGCATCGCCCTACCTCCTTGTTGTCAATAGTCAGAGAAGCAGGTCCTCTTCGCAAGGTCCTTTCGTAAACGTTAAGATCTTCTAATTCCTGTTAACGCAATTAAAGAACTCGCGCACGGGTCTGCTAAATACCTGTAGAACTCGCACCAAATCTAGTGAAGAAGAATTTGCCGAATCTGGGCTGCGGTAAAACGTCCTGCAATACTTTGATCGTGACCCGAAATAGGTCGCGGGCTATTGAGGCAATAAGATTTTCAGTATGCGGGCGGGTCTTTCCCCGGCTGCCAGGATCAAATGGCTTCGAAAGAGTTGCGGTAATACTGAAGTCGCGTGTCCGAAGTGGGCGGGAAGAACAAAAGAACGAACGCGCTGAAAATCTAACAAGCGAACTTCGATAACCTTGATGGGAATTTCTCCAGTCACTACATAGAGGTAGCTTTGATCGGGCGAAATGATCCCGGCGAGAAGCTTATTTTCTCCTTCTTCGAGAGAAAGGGTTCCGGAAGCCTTAAATGCACGAATTTCCACTCGCGTCACGCGGCTGGGCGAACCTTTCGTCCCGAAGTACGCGTTTTGCCCGTCAGGTGCCATATCGGCGGTGCCGAAACCATCCCCCCCGCGTGAGGCGGTAATATTTCCCGCGGGACCAATTCCGTTCAATCGTATTTTCATGATATTACCACTGGTCGTTCCGAAATAGCCAAATTCGCCCTGGGGATCCAGGACTGCACACTCGAATCCATTGTCTTCCTTTTGGAGGGCTAAACTGCCAACGATTTGCATTTCGGGGACACGGACTCCAACCACACTTCCGAACATAGTCCCGAAATACGCAATTCGCTCATCCGGGTCCATGACCGCGGAACTAATTCCAAAATCTCCCTCTCCGAGGGATATGTCGGGCCCCCTTTTCCATCGCAGTAAACTAATGCCTAGTACTCGCGCGGGGCGGCCCCTATTTGGATCGCCGTACACGCCAAAATAGGCGTGCGAACCGTCCCGATTAATAAGGCCGGCTCGCAGGGGCCCATCGCCCGGTTTCAATTTCAATTCCTCGATCCGACGTAAATTCTGCAATTGAATTCGGACGAGTTTAGCGGAAGATTGTTCCAATGAATACTTAAAATCGCTTTCGGACGTGGCAAAATACGCCATCCCATGAAGCGGATCCAATACGTTAGCGGTGACGACGGGTTCGTCGGAATGCAGTGTAAGCTGCTGAATGCGAAGCGTTTCCTGCCCAAACAACGGAATTCCGAAAAGGAAAGGTACTATAAAGAGATTAACGGCTTTATTGAACTTCATAACTATTTCGCGTTTAGTGCAGAGCTATAGATTCGATAAGCGGTAATCCGGAGAATTTGGACTTCAATTTATACACGGCGAATCACCGGTATCTATCGAAAGACCTGACCTTCGCAACACGGCGGCGATGACGGGGGGCGCCAGAAAAACGAGCTTTCAAAAAAGCGCGAGTGATTTCCCAGGCCAAACTAGGCCCCGTGACGCGAGCTCCGAGACAAAGAACGTTTGCATCATCGTCTTCAACTCCTTGGTGAGCAGAAAACGTATCGGCGCAAAGCGCTCCTCGGATTCCCTGAAATTTGTTTACGGCGATGCTAGCACCGACTCCACTGCCGCAGATGAGAATCCCTCTTTCGGCTTTACCGCCGGAAATTGCTCCGGCAATAGCCTTGGCGTAGTCGGGATAGTCGTCAGCTATAACCATTTTCTTCGCCCCGACATCGATGATTTGATAACCCAGCTCACCCAACAAGCGTATGAGTTCCTCTTTTAAAATATATCCCGCATGGTCGCAGCCGATGGCTATGTTCACCCCGGCCGTCCAGTTCTGTAATATAGATGATGTAAAGGCAACCGAATGGGGATCAGGAAGGAAAACATTCGAGCGGCGGAGTCGTCAATAAAAGCGATCAGCCATAATAAGAGAAAGAAGCCCATACGCTTGTCCAATCTTACTCATTTTTGATTCGCCATTTATTTCTTGCGAGGTGATGGAAGTTCCATATGCTAGTGCAACACTGTGACGTGATGAAGGCCTGGCCTACAATAGGCAGGTATGACCTATATCCACATGACTGAGAAAGAGCGCGACAAACTAGCTGTTTATCGAAGCCGTGGACTCAGCCTGCGAG
>JBBSDO010000274.1:0-3185 GCA_038241515.1 Elusimicrobiota bacterium
AGATGCCTGCGAATGTGGCATAGTGGGAGCGTTGCACGAAATGATTTCTGAAAAGTCGGCAGGGGGATCTTTGGGACATGGCAACGAATACGCGTTGATTATATTTTGGCTTTGTTGGGACCAATGGCGTCGCACCCGCTGGGAAAGGGCTTCGCGGAAGCTTGGTCAAGGCCGGGGGACAATAACGGAACGGAGGAGGACGCGTGAACTTGTGGACTGAAGAGGGATGGAGGGGTTTTATAAAGAACCACTGGCACTCCGCTCTCGATCTAGTGGGTATCTTCGTGGTGGTCGTTGTGGGAGTGGCCGATTATCACATCTCGAGCGAAGTTAATTTGTATGTGATTTATCTCCTGTTGATCTCCGTGGCGGGGTGGTTTGGAAGCCGGAAGTGGAACCGATGGGTGACTGCGGCCTGCGCCCTGGCATGGGCCATTGGTGAGGCACGTTTGGGGTTTGCCGGGTCGCACCCAATGGTCGTAGTTTGGAGTTATCTCGTCCACCCGGGGTTTTTCTTTATTTTTAATCACGTCCTTTGGAGGCTCAAGCACGATATGGAAAAAGAACGGCAAACGGCCCGACGGGACTTTCTGACCGGCCTGTTAAACCGCCGGGGATTTTTAGAAACGGCGTCCGGGGAACTCCATAATCGAAAAAACGGGTGGCGTACGATTTCACTAGCGTATATGGATGTGGATCATTTCAAGCACGTGAACGATCAATTCGGCCATGTCGCCGGCGACGCGGTGCTATCTCGGTTGGCGGATATTTTTCGCGCTCATCTCCGGCCTACGGATACTCCGGCCCGTCTCGGCGGCGACGAGTTCGCGGTTCTCATGCCCCATACAGAAGCTCGCTCGGCTCGAAAGCTTGTGTCCACACTGCAAGACCGGCTTGTGGATGCCATGCGCGACACACAGTGGCCCGTGACATTGAGTATCGGGGTCGTGGAATTCAGAAAGCCGCCTGCTTCAGTCCAGGAAATGATGCAAAGGGGGGATGACTGCATGTACCGTGCTAAGAATGCAGGCAGAAATCGCATCGCGTTTGAATTTCCTTTTGGGCTGAGAGATGTCACGCCTCCGGGTTCAGAGAACATCCCGTGTCGCTAGCTCCCTGGTCGTTCTTCGCGCTCTGTCTCCTTGGTTTTTTGAGTTTTGATCTTGGATTTCTGAATCGGCGGCCGCGCGAAATGAGCTTTCGGGAGGCGGTAGGTTGGTCGGGATTTTGGATTTTTGTTTCCTTACTCTTTAGTCTAGGAATATTCCTGCGCTGGGGCCCGCAAAAAGGGATGGAATTTTTGACCGGCTATGTGATTGAAAAATCGCTCAGCATCGACAACGTCTTTGTCTTTTGGATGCTTTTTACCTACTTCCGGGTTCCCCAGCGCTTTCAGCATAAGGTTTTGTCCTGGGGACTCGTCGGCGCCATCATCTTACGCGCCCTCTTTATCATGATAGGCATCGGGCTTCTGCACAAGTTTCGTTGGATCAGCTACGTTTTTGGGGCGGGCCTCGTCCTCAGCGGGGTCCGCATGGCTTTCGCGCAACACGAGACTGCCGTTCTTAAGAAGGACTCCGTTTTTATTCGACTATTAAAGAAGATCATCCCAGTCGGTTCGGATACCCCTGAGGGGCATTTTTGGGTGAGAGAGAAAGGAAAGTGGCTAGCGACTCCCCTCTTTTTGGCCTTACTCGTGGTGGAAGGGACCGATGTCGTTTTTGCCCTCGACTCCATACCGGCGATTCTCACCATTTCGCGAGATCCGTTCATCGTTTTCACATCGAATATCTTTGCAGTCCTGGGAATGCGGGCGCTATACTTCGCGCTAGCAGGATTTATTTCAAAATTTTATTTTTTACACTTTGGCCTGTCGGCCATTATCGTGTTTGTGGGTGGCAAAATGCTTTTGGCGGACTTGCTCGAAATTCCAACGAGCGTTGCACTAATCACAACCCTATTGATTCTTTTGCTTTCCGTCGCGTTTTCTTACTTTAAGCCGGCAGGCCTTAAGGGCTCGTCCCCCGCACGCTGAGGAATTCTCCAAGAGAGGACTTTTGAGGAGATTACGAAGCGGCGGCGATAGATTTCCTCATGCTGCTTTGTGGCCGCTTCAGCGACCTGTCTTCCGTTGAGGCCTGGCATCACGATATCCGTTAATAAAAGGTGGATCGGATTTTTGTAGTTCGGGAAAATCCCTAAGGCCTCTTCCCCCCGGCTCCGCTTCTAGGAGCAAATAACTTCAGGGATCGTATAATGATCGAGTTATGAGAGTGTGGTGGTGGTGGAGTGCAATCGCTCTGGGTCTCCTTGGGCCCGTTCATGCCGAGATTGGGGAGATCCATGTGAACTCCGGTCCGTCGGAGGAGGTCCCCAAGCCGCCGCAGGATCACAGCGCGCTGTGGATTCACTCAGGAACGCGCATTTATCTCGTTTTAGTGGACGCGAAGGGGAAGCGAGCGGGTGTCGATCCTAAAACGCTGGCCACGCTAGAAACCATTCCCAATTCCAAATGCGATAGGGAATTTATCGAGAACCGCTATACGGGAGACGCCCAAGCGGAGCTCGATCAGCATCTCACCCTAGAGCCCGCGAAAAACGGGGTGTACCAGTTACGACTCACCGGAATCCAGCCGGGGCCGTACAAAATCGAAATATCCGCGCAGTCGAAGGAAGGAAGCTCATTGCCCTCCAAAGATTTAGACGGACTGATCAGCGAAGGAGAAGAAAAAACCTTTCGATTGAGCTTCGACCCGAGCGCGAACAGCGCGCTCACGGTCGTGGAGGAAGCCCCCCGCAAAGCCGGGTGACGGCCTTAGGACGAGGACGGCCGCTAACGTGAGCGGCGGCCATCGACAGAGTCGGCCAACGGGAGAAGCTGCGATAGGAAGTCTGTTTTAAAAGGCTTCCATTCGCAGTCTTTCACGGTAGCCGGTTTTCACGTTGGTCGAGGTTCAATTACGACGCAAATCAGCACGAGTTTCTTTAGTGGTTTGTCACCAGCCCTCGCCCGGGACGCCGTTAGGCGGACATCGGGAGACCAGCGCTTCCGCAATTCCTTTAGCGCGCTAGTCCCGCGGTCGTATGCGGGAGGGCAAGTCGGACGGCCGCTAGGCCGGACAGACGCGGGTGAGGGTGGTGTTGATTTACATCAGACGTAGCCCGCACGTGATTATTCGCAATCG
>JBBSDO010000275.1:0-3182 GCA_038241515.1 Elusimicrobiota bacterium
TAAAGCCAATAAAAAAAAGGGATTTGAATGACGTCTAATAGCACCAGCAGCCCAAGCATGGCCGGGACAGGGAGCCGAAACCAAAGTCCAGTCAGCACAGCCACAATACGGTTGCCGATCAGTGCAATCGTTCCCACAACGAGGAAAGCGAGCGATGGATTCAATCGTTCAGGCGACGACTCGAGGTTTGAAAGAAGAGCCTGCAGAGCTCATGGCTTCAAGGCGTCGAATGCGCTCGGCTGTAGGTGGATGCGTCGAAAAAAGAGCCATCAAGCCCTGAAGGCGCAATGGACTCGTGATAAAGAGGTGCGCAGTTGCCGGATTAGACGCTAAGGGCACGGGCGCTCGAGCATTGTCATCGGAAATCTTCTGTAAAGCGCTTGCCAGCGACAACGGATCTCCCGTCAGTTCAGCCCCGCTTTTATCGGCGTCGTATTCTCGACTACGGGAAATAGCGAGCTGGATGAGCGATGCCGCAATGGGAGCCAAGAGCGCCACGATGATCAGCTCGAATCCCCCGCCTCGCTCCTCCCGATCGCGTCCGCCATACCCGCCCAACATAAGACCCCATCGCGCCGTATGAGCGAGCATCATGATAGCGCCGGCGACTGTCGCCGCAATTGAAGAAATGAGGATATCGCGGTGAAAGACGTGGGAAAGTTCATGTCCCAGCACTCCCTCGAGCTCTTTGCCTGTTAGCCGCTCAAGGATACCCTCCGTCGCCGCCACCGCCGCATGCTGCGGATTTCGGCCCGTGGCAAAGGCGTTGGGAATCGCAGACGGGATAATGTAAACGCGAGGCATGGGGATCCGGGCCTTGATCGACAAATTGCGAACCGCTGCCACGAGTTCTGGGGCTTCGGCTTCCGTGACGGGTTTAGCCCGGTACATGGCCAATACTAAGCGATCCGAGAACCAATAGGAAAAGAGATTCATAACACAGGCGAAGATAAAGGCATATTCCATCCCCGCACGACCCCCAACGAGTCCTCCAATGAATAGGAAGAGCGCCATTAAACCTGTCAAAAGTACGAATGTCTTGAGAATGTTCATAGGACCTCTTTTAAACGGACTCGAATTGATCGCCGACGTGGAGACGAGCGCCCTGCCAAAAATTCCAGGCGGGCATGGCCTTTTTTCCTTCCGGCTGGACCTGGGTGAGTTTGAGGGAGTTCTGGCCACATTTTACTATGATTCCTTCCTCACCAGCAACCCGCCAGATCGTCCCGGGGCCCCCGCTACCCGTTTCAGAAAACGCTTGAGCTTCAATGACTTTGAGGCGTGCAGGGTTGCCCTGAACCTTATAGCGGGTAAAAGCGCCGGGCCAAGGGGTTGTGCCGCGTAACAGGTTTACGATTCGATCCGCTGAAAGCTGCCAGTGAATCTCCCCGTCGTCCTTTTTAAGCATTGGGGCTCGGCTGCCTGGGCCTATCTGGGGCTCCTTGCGAATTTCGCCTTTTTCAATTCCCGCTAGCGCTTCGTTGAGGCCTTGGACTCCCAGTGAAACCAGCGAGGAACGTAAAGATTCCGCATCTTGGTCACCCACTTCGATCTTCTTTTGAATAAAAATGGGACCCGTATCCATGCCCTCATCCAGCCAAAAAAGAGTGACCCCCGTTTCTCGCTCGCCATTAATCAGAGCCCATTGAATGGGAGCGGCTCCGCGATAGGCGGGCAAAAGTGAAAAGTGAACATTCAGAAAACCGTATTTGGGAATGTCGAGAAGTTTTCGAGGCAACAGTTTGCCGTAGGCCACCACGATCCCAACGTCAGGCGTGAGTTTCTGAACGGCTTCCAGCCAGCTAGCGTCTTTAAGCGCTTCAGGTTGCTCGAAGGCAAGTCCCAACCGCTGAGCCGCTTGCTTCACCGGCGGCGCTTTCACCTGATATCCCCTTCCGGCCGGTTGGTCGGGAGACGTGATCACCGAGACGATCTGTGTTTTCTTAGCTAAAGCGTCGAGGAAAGGCACCGCCAGAGAAGGGGTTCCGAGAAAAAGTGTCTTCATTAAGCTAACCCGGTGAGGACTTGAGCTTTTGCTGTCTAAAACAGTCCGCTCTTGCGTCGCTTTTCAATTTGGCGTTTCATGCGCAATCGCTGCACGAGGGGAAGGCGGTCGAAGTAGAGCTTTCCATTCAAGTGATCGATCTCATGCTGCAGGCAACGCGCGAGCAGACCTTCCCCCTCGATCACGACCGGCAATCCGTGCTCGTTCAAAGCACGCACGCGGACTTTGGAGGCCCTTTTTACCCGCCCTGCAAAACCCGGCACCGAAAGGCATCCTTCTTCCTCAACAACCGTCCCAGACCTTTCCTCGATCACGGGATTGATGATGACCATCGGTTTGCGGCGCCCTTCCGGTTGAATATCAATCACGGCAAAATTTCTGGAAAGTCCGACCTGATTCGCCGCCAATCCGATCCCCGGTGCCGCGTACATGCTGCGTAACATATCCTGGATCGTCACGAGCAAGTCATCATCGATCTTTGAAACGTCCCCCGTTTTCTTCCGAAGAACGGGATCGCCAAATTTCAAGATGGGCATTAAAGGCATGGGTCAGTGCTCCGGTTCTCCCGTGCTCCGGTGCTCCCGTTTGGCGTACGGTTGCACCAAAATGGTGTTACAGGAGCACCGGAGCACCTTTTCACCGGAGCACAGGAGTTCAACGCGTTTTTGAGCGGTCTTCTTCGGGCGGAGGCAGGAGCAGGGCTCCGCGATGAGAAACGATGATGGCGGCGACAAGCGTAAGGAAGGAAAGAGAAACAATGATCGCGCGAACCGTAAAGGACATCGGACGAATCGTAAAGGGAACAATAAGGATGGCGACCAAATTCATTACTTTAATGAGAGGGTTTAGAGACGGCCCGGCGGTATCTTTATAGGGATCGCCCACCGTATCTCCGATCACGGCCGCCTTATGGCTGTCCGTTCCTTTGCCACCGAGGAACCCGTCTTCGATCTTCTTCTTCGCGTTGTCCCACAATCCACCCGTATTAGCCATATAGACGGCCAAAAGTTGGCCCGTCAGGATAGCCCCGCAAAGATAGCCTCCGCAGGCCGCAGCCCCGAGACCAAAAGCCACCAGCACAGGAGTCGCGACGGCGACCATGCCAGGTCCGAGAAGCTCTTTCTGAGCAGCGGCCGTCACGATGTCGACGCAACGAGCGTAATCGGGTAGAACTTTA
>JBBSDO010000276.1:0-3167 GCA_038241515.1 Elusimicrobiota bacterium
CCGGCGTCTGTGCGGGAGGTTGTTGGTGAGGGGTGACAAGCTGTGGACCCATTTCTGTCGATCAACCTCGAGATGCTAGGAAACAAACACAGGCAAGACCCACGGCAGACCCCTCACCGCCCTTCGGGCCGCCTCTCCCTTTGGGAGAGGAAAAAGAGATCGCGGTATTGGCTTGGGTTAGTGGGGATTGTCTTCGGCGGCGTCCTCTTCTATAGTACCGCTCTCTGGCTGTCTATGACCGTATACCCCCTCCCCTCCGCGCTTCTCGAGTCCGACTATTCCACCCTTTACTTGGACTCCCAAAACCGTCTCCTGCGAATCTCACTATCTACTTCAGAAAAGTATCGAATTCGATTGTCTCTAAACGAAATATCGGATAACGTAAAGCACGGTTTCCTCGCTTATGAGGACAAACATTTCTATCACCATCCCGGCGTCAACCCGTATGCGCTTCTTCGCAGCGCCCTATGCAACGTTCGCCACGGTCGCGTGGTGATGGGAGGCTCCACCCTCACCATGCAAATCGCCAAGATGATGGAACCCAAGCGGCGCACGTTCCGTTCCAAGATGGTCGAAGTCTTTCGCGCGCTTCAGCTCGAGAGCCGGTACTCCAAGGACGAGCTCTTTGCTCTCTATCTGAATCTCATTCCGATGGGCGGAAATATCGAAGGCGTGGGAGCGGCATCCTACCTCTATTTCGGCAAGCCGGCGCGGGAGCTCAGCCCAGGAGAAAGCGCGCTCCTTATCGCCCTGCCCGGCTCTCCGAACCGTTACCGTCCGGACCTCCATCCGGAAGGAGCGCAACGCCGAAAGGCGCATATTCTCCAACAGATCTCCCCGGCGTTAAACTTGCCTCTCTCGGCCGTTCAGGAAAATGCAAGACGTCCCATTCCTACGCATCGCTTCATCAATCCCTACGACGCGCCTCATTGGGTCCGCCGCGTCAGTCACATGGGCAATCCCTTCGTGAAGCATCTCACGATGAGTCGTCGTATCCAATCTCTCGCGGAAAGCCAATTGCGAAAGACCGTCAATGCCCTGTCGCCGGAAGGGTCATTCAATGGAGCCGTAATCGTGGTTGATAACGCCTCAATGAACGTCTTGGCCTATGTAGGATCCCCCGATTTTAACGATCAGGTGCACGGCGGCCAGCTGAATGGGGCCGCGATCGAGCGATCCCCCGGATCTTTACTCAAACCGTTCCTCTACGGATTGGGAATTGAAAAGGGAGTGATTACTCCTCGCAAACTCGTGTACGACATCGAGCGGAACTACGACGGTTATCAGCCGGCCAACTTCGAAAAAAAATATCTCGGGCCTGTCCCCGCAGAGGAGGCCTTGGCGCGTTCGTTAAATGTTCCGGCCGTCAACCTGGAGTACGAACTGGGGGTGGACGGCCTCGAGGCCTTCATTCGTAAGGCTCGGCTTTTTGACAAAGAACGTGCCAAACGGTCCTCCGGGCTCTCCCTCGTGCTCGGGGCCTACCCGCTGAGCTTGGAAGAGCTCGTGACTCTATACTCGGCTCTTCCCAACCAAGGTCGCTTGCGCCGGCTCGTTTTTTTTGAGGACCAAGGCCAGGACCCTAACAGTGGGATATCCCTCTTACGCCCGGAAACCTGTTTTATTGTTTCGGATATGCTCACGAAGCTTGAGCGGCCCGATCTTCCTCAGTCCTGGGAGTTTACGGCGAGTCGGGGAAAGCTTGCCTTCAAAACGGGCACTTCCTTTGGCCTTCGCGATGCCTGGTCGATCGGTTATACTCGACGCTACACGGTAGGTGTTTGGCTGGGGAACGTAAATGCCAAAGGCTCAAGCGCACTGATTGGGATCAAGGCCGCGGCGCCGCTTTTACTTTCCATCCTCAACGATCTCAGCCGCTACGACGATGCCTGGCTGCCGCGCGCTCCGGGAGTGCGCGAAAGAGAAGTCTGCGCGCTGAGCGGAGAGCCCTTGGGGCCTTATTGCACACACAAACGAACAGATTACTTCATTCCCGGCGTCAGCGCCCAGGCAACCTGTTCGGTTCATCAACAAATCCAAGTGCGCAAGAAGGATGGGCTTCAAGTGTGCCGTTTGTGCATGAGTGGGCCGCGCAAAGCTTATGTCGAAAAGACAATCGAGATTTGGCCGCCCGACATTGCCGCCTTCTTTCGCAGTCGCGGAAAGCTCGAAACGATTCCACCCGCTCATAATCCGAGCTGCCCTGGTCTCTTATCAGACAAGGACAAGGCCTTGCGCCTGCGGAGCCCTCTTCCGGGCGGGTTCTACACGCTGACCGACGCCCTTTCGCATGAAGCCCAGCGGATTCCCCTCATGGTCCAAGGCCGCCACGGAGAATCGACGGTCTTTTGGTACGTCGATGATCAACTCGTAGGCGAAGGACCGCCCGACCGCGTCTTTTACGTCAAACCCATACCCGGGCGGCACCGCGTGTCCGTCATGGACATCCGCGGCCACTTCGACACGGCAGAGTTCAATGTGAGGAGGATGTTTTGAGTTTAAATGTTTTAGGGAAACACCTTCCCGCGCTAGGAGCGCAGAAATGGTTATTCTTCCTATTACTCCCCGCCGTCCTCCACGCCGACCTCCGGATCGGACTCTTTCAAAAGGAACTCCCCACCCACATCTGGATCAGTGCAAAAGGCGGATTCAAAGTATCCGAATTGCCGAGCGGTAAAGCACTTTTCTCGATTGCCTCTGCCGAAGAAGTCCGCTTCGAAAAAAAGGCTGACCAGGTCGCCATGGTCATCGGGGACAAATCACCGAGAACGTGGGGAAAATTGCGAGTCGAAGCAACTCACGCGTCCGATCCCTTACTCATAGGAACCGACCGTGTTACAAAGAGACCCTTTCATGGAACACTTGAACTCGAATCGCGACCCCGCGAACTGCTCACCGTGAATGTTCTTCCAGAGACGGATTACCTGAATGCGACGGTGGCTGCGGAAATGCCTGCGTCATGGCCGATGGAAGCGCTCAAGGCGCAGGCGGTGGTCGCGCGAACCTACGTGCGCAAAAATCAGGGCCGCCATAAGGTCGATGGCTATGATTTTTGCGATCTCGCCCATTGCCAGGTCTATCAAGGGGGAAGTAAGGGAAATTCCGCCGTCCGCGAAGCCGTCCGGTCTACCGAGGGGGAAGTCTTATCCTGTGACGGCCATCCCATC
>JBBSDO010000277.1:0-3129 GCA_038241515.1 Elusimicrobiota bacterium
GTATAGGGTTTGCGTTTATGAGACTCT
Source organism: Elusimicrobiota bacterium (assembly GCA_038241515.1). GTDB lineage: Bacteria > Elusimicrobiota > Elusimicrobia > 2-01-FULL-59-12 > 2-01-FULL-59-12 > JBBSDO01. The sequence goes on from JBBSDO010000277.1 coordinate 28, forward strand.
TCAAGATTTCGCGTTCTGCCCAGAGGTAGGTTGAGTTTCCGAGATGGAAACCGGTAGTGATACCGTAACTCGCGAACTCACGAAAAGCCAAAAATGGGGGATCAGTATTGCGGGGCGCGCAGCCACCGTCCAGCCTGTCCGCTTCTACTCACACGAATGCCACAAGAGCTTAAAATAAAATGTTTCACTTCTTGAGCAACGCGCACTCAGATCCCGATTGAGATATGTCCTAACCTGTTATTATGCGTCTCTGAACGATAAAGCAGGCCGCCTTATACGGCCAGGCGCGTTCTGGCGTTGCGTGGATCTCCACGAAGGAACCTTTGCCTTTTCCTCGGCAGTGTCCTCGGCAAAACTGCGTTCAATCAGCCGAAGGATGCCACTTGCGAGGAGGGTCTCCGGGAGCGCTGCGTCAAATCCACCAACTAGAAAGTAGAAATTAAAGACGCCATATAATACCGGCATCCCAGTGAACAGCGCGGTGGCGAAATACGCCGTTCCGCGGGCTTTTTTAATAAAATTATAGTAACGTTTTGCCAAATAAAATTGAAGCGGCATAAAAACAAGCAGTCCAATGAATCCGACGTACCGGAGGGCCGAGAGCGGCCCATTGTGGTAACCCCCTTGAATCATCCACGCCTCCTGAATAGATCCACCGAGACCTGATCCCCCTTCCATCGAGGATTTGATAAGCGCTAAATCTGACTCCGAAAAGCCAAATCCATCGCCGAGCCACTTATCCTTGATCCAGCGATCTTCGGTGAGAACCATTTTCCACATTTCAATCCGCCACTCTGTAGAGTATTCCGCATCGCCAGAAGCGGCGCGGTCCCATTCGCCTGGAAGGAAGGATAGAGCGCGTTGGGCAGGAAATGGGAGCCGGAAGAGTCGATTATTTCCTACAACGCATACGAGGACACATGCAGCGACGCAACCGAGGAGTATGAATATCTCATGAAAGCGCCTTCGAAGCCACGTGGACATCAGCATGTAAAGGAAGGATGAGATAAGGGCGGTCCTAAACCCCGATAGTAGATTCGCAGCAGTACATACGAGTAACCCAAGCAGTCGAAGAGGGTAAATTGGCAGGAAAAGCGTGGCCGGTGCATAACGCGAGACGAGGTACAGCATTCCGGAGTTGCCGATCGCTGAAAGCTGCACCTGCCGTGTGTTGATATCAGCGTCCGCAAGGCTATCAACCGATTGGATGGGCATAAATCCGGAGTAGAACGCCCCCAGGGCCGAACCGAGTCCGGGCTTATAAGTGCCGATCATTCCGCAAAACGCGGATATTGCAGCGCCAAACGTAAGGTAAAAAGGAAGCCGAAAAACATCCCGTCGCGTTGCCGGGGCCCGTTTGAGAACGTGGTAGCCGAGAAATGAAATCGCAACGTAAAAGTACGGGCGGCCGCCGACCATGCTGGATCCCATCGAGTGAAGCCCGACTGGATTGCGAAAGAAGACAGAGCCAAGATAAATTAGATTCGCGATTATCAGTAGATCCAAGGGATCTCTTGTTTGCCGGACACGGAGGACGCGGACTGCAAGAAAGACCATGAAGCTTAAGGCGGCAAACAATACTGCAAGATCGAGAACCCTCAACGGAACCTGCATGGCGGGTATCGTGCCTTGCAGCGATACGCACACCGCAATGAGAATCCAAACACGAGTGCGCAGCCAAATCGCGACAGCAATTGCTGCAATGATGCCACCGATTACGAATAGGGCCTTCTCGTCTCCTCCTCCGGCCATTCGAGCGCCGAGGAAGGCGAAAACCATGGCCAACCCGATCACGGTCGCCGTTGTGACGTATTCGTTTATTCTTTCAAGCTTCATAGGTCACCAAGGCACTTTTTTTGAGAGGGCGCTTCCATTGTCCCGGAAATGCCTCCGAACCAAAGGTCGATTTTCTCATCTTGGCAAGTGCAATTCGCCGTCGGTCCGAACCTTTCACCGCGCACTGAAACCGTACCCGGGGACAATGCATAAGCTTTCGCGCGAGGAACAGTTCCCGCATAAAACCGATCCCTCAGATCGCAGGAGACATCGCGGCGGCGTCCCTACTCTATGACACCGTGCTTTCCGCGCGCCCGCTTTTGTGCCAAACTGGATTTTCCATGAAGATACTGTTTGACCACCAGCTTCCCTTCAGTCTTGCGCACGGAGGGATTCAGAAACAGATCGAGCAAACGAAAGACGCTCTCCAGAAGTGCGGCGTCGAGGTCGAGTACATGAGGTGGTGGGACGAAGGTCAACGCGGAGATATCATCCATTTTTTCGGAATGCCTTCAACCGATTACCAGAGACGTGCACGTTCCAAGAGGATGCCCGCAGTTGTGTCCGTTGCCCTCAGCGCGACGTGCAACCGCTCGAACTCGGTTCTAAATCTTCAAGGTATCGTCGTGCGCGGTACATTAGGAATGGGTTTTGCCCGTTTTGGAGACTTCGCCAACTGGGGTAGATTTCGGGAGCGGACTTGCAAAATCGTTGGGCTCGAGGCGGAGGGACACGTGCTTCGAACGGTTTACGGCGTGCCCGACGAAGATATTGAAGTCGTGCCTCTGGGTCTCTCGAAATTGTTCTTAGAAAGTCAACCGGCATCAAAGGAAGGTGACTACCTCGTAACCGTGGGAACCATCTACGACGTAAAGCGCTCGATCGAACTCGCTCGCCTGGCTCGCGCCGCCCGTATACCGATCCTATTTGTGGGACGACCTTACGACGACGGAGAGTATGCCCGGAGATTCGCTTCCGAGGTTGACGGGATCTTCGTTCGGCACATCGGGCATGTCGAAAATGCTGAAGATCTTTTGCCGATACTCCTCAAATCCCGGGGTTTTGTCATCTACAGCCGGTTCGAGAATTGGTGTCTGGCGGCGCATGAAGCGGCCGCCGTCGGCCTCCCGCTCCTGCTACCGTCACAAAAGTGGGCGCGGGAACGGTTTGCAAACGAGGCCGATTATCTCTCGGAGAGTGATTCCGAGGCAAATATCCGAATCCTACGGGAGTTTTACGAACGATCGAGGGATAGTGTCTGCGTGAAACGTGCGCTTCCAAGTTGGGACGATGTTGCGATGATCCTAGCGAAAATTTACGCGAAAC
>JBBSDO010000278.1:0-3122 GCA_038241515.1 Elusimicrobiota bacterium
GGGGATGTTCGAGAAACTGAAGGGGCCCGGTGTCAGTCACGTAACTTTAGGCCCAAAGAATCGGCGGCGGATGTACGGCCAGCGTCGGGGAAAAGGGGCCCGGTGTCAGTTACCTAACTTTCCACCTGCGAATAGGAGGCGGGACGGAACAATAAAAAAACCCGCGCCTTAAGCGTGGGTTTTTTATTGCGGGGGTCGGTTTCGGACCCTAGCGAAAGAACCTGACCCGCTTATCATTCCCCTACTGAATCCGGCTCGATTAGCTGTTTTCGCGCCCTACGAAACATTGAGGATAGCCCGATGAAAGGGCGAGAAGTGGCGAAACACCCCGGTGAACCGCAGTATCAGCCCACCAACCCTTTGGCCCCAACCTCTAGCGAAAGCAAACCCACTTTTGAACAGATCAAGAGACAACTACCCCTTTCGGTCATCCCAACTCACGATGGAAACTTCGAGCTAAATATAGGCAAGGATCCGCTAGACTTTTTCATTAAACTAGGGGAAACCGCCGGATCTTACGCGCCTTCCCTTAGCCTTGGACTCGTGAACCAGGCCTTGAAAACTTCGGCACCGGGCCAAGCCAGCCAGGATGAGCTGGATCGCACTTTAGCGGCACTGCATGAATTAAAACCGAAAAACGCTCTAGAGGGAATGATCACAGTTCAGATGGTGAGTATGCACAACCTAGCGATGTCCTTTATGGCCAGGGCATTTAGGGCGGATCAAACAATCGACGGCATCGATAAGAACGTTGAACGGGCTAATAAATGCCTGCGCACTTTTGTGACCCTAACCGAAACACTCAACCGTCTGCGCGGTAACGGCCAACAAAAGGTCGTGGTTGAGCATGTTACGGTTAATCAAGACGGACAGGCAGTAGTGGGCAGCATCATCCACCGAGAAGGTGGGGGGGCCGGGGGGTGAGCGGTGGAATCAAAGCAAGACCCCATGCACCTCGAGAACCGAGGCTAATACGCAATGGGAACTTAGCAGGCAATCCAGCGAACGCTGCCCGCTGTGGGGCCAGAACTCGACGCGCAAGCGCTTGCCAAGGCCCGTCCATGCAAAATGGCCGCTGTAGGATGCATGGCGGACCAAGTACAGGTCCAAAGACAAAGGAGGGAATAGAACGATTACGCAGAGCTCACTGGAAAACTGGGTTCTATTCCAGGCAAGCCATTCATGAACGTCGCGACGTACGTCACGCACTAGCAGCTGCCCAAAACTTTCTGCTTCAAATTTCAGAGATGCCGTTGAACCTAACCTCAAGCGAGTATCCCGAGGGAGTACACAGAGCATCCGTGACAAAGACCAATATAATGCTGTAAACCCGCCCTCTGGAGGAACAACTATGCTTTTTAATTTACTGGGTCTTAAATTCTTACCCACTTCAATCGGAAGCTTTGCGATGGCTATTACGGCGGCGGCAATAATTGTTTGCGTTGGTCATCCGTTTTATATTGTCAGGCCACCTATTGCGGATGCGGGAAACGCAGCATCGATCGGATTGGTTATTTTCAATCTTGTAATAATAATGATCGGAATTGTTGCGATTCGCTTCGGCATGCTTTACCTGTATTCCCGAGCAGACATAAATCTCGATGGGGTGCTTGGTCCAATACTCTTAGGGCTAGCCATAGTGGGTGTATTCGCAGGAAGTGATGTGGCGTCGTTGCCAAAATTCCCTGTTGCCGTCATCTCCGCATTGTTTGTAGATGGCGCCTTCTTAGTTCAGGCTTTTTCTAAAGCAGAAGAAGAGGAATACGCATCGAAGGAGCGTCTAGAAAGAATTAAATCGGAAAGGCGAACACGTGAGCCCCGTTTCGACCAAACCTTAGTTCGGAACCGATCGGGGCACAACACAAGCAACTAGAAAGTACGCAAACACTAATCGTTAGCTATTAAATGTTCCGGTCGAACCTTTAAGGCAGCGGCAATCCGGCAGATCATTGTAAGCGTAGGATTGCGTTCCCCACGTTCGATTCCTCCGATATAAGTACGGTGAATCCCCACCTGGTCGGCAAAAGCCTCCTGAGAGATATCCGTCTTCTCCCGTAAAACCCGTACTTTTGCGCCGAATTTGACGCATTCACGCCGTTTATGCACACCTCATTGTTTTGCATCTCCGACTATTAGTCTACACACTATAAGTAGCATTTTGTAGGATGTAGCTTCCGTATTTGAGACGCCTTGGAGGGGTGTCAAGGTTGGCTAATGGAGATCGAGATGAAAAAAGAAGTTCGGAATACCCCAGGAATTTGGCATGTAGGCGAGAGACTCAAGGACATCGACGGGAATGAAGCTATCAGTATTGGTGCAGGACCAGATGGTCGTACCGTGCTCCGTATCGCAACAGTGCGGGCTCCACTGGGCAACGAAGAGGCCGAGGCTAATGCTCGCCTCATAGCAGCTTCACCCAAATTACTCGACGCTTTAAAAGTCATTATTTCCGCAATCGGGCCACAACGCGCCTCGGACGCCGGTGTAAAGATTATGAATCAACGGCGGTTGCGCGAAGGGCTTACAAAGGCTCTTCAAGCACAGCTCCTCACCTTATCCGCCGCAAAACGTGCTCAACTAGCCATCTGGCAAAACAAACAAGAACCACAACAGCAGAGCGATTATAAAAGTGGATAAATTGCTGAACAGAGCTACTCTGTCGCTGTGGAGATTACAGCAACTGTAACAATCGCTGGGCGGGATTGTGGCCGGAAGGGGCGCCCGGTTGGCCAGAGCGATATATTGGATCCGAGCGAGATAAGACAGGTCCTTGCTAGCGTACGCAACCGAGAGGGTCAGCAAGGTAGCCGCGACTACGCCATTCTTCTCGTCCTAGCAAACACACCAATACGCAAAGGCGAACTCGTCCGCCTAAATTTAGAAGATCTAATCGACCGCGGCAGTAAGTTCATCACTTATAAGGCGTTAAAAAAACGCTCTGGACGCGTGATGTGGATGAACCTTCCAATTTCAGACGCCTGGGAAAAAATTTTATTCTAGTTGCAGTATGAAGTCATGGCCTCACTGCGCTTTAATGGTTTCGGGTTAAGAAATCAAATAAAACGAGGAGGCCACAACATGGCAAGGGTAACGAAAAAAGGATTACGAATCAACCAGCAACA
>JBBSDO010000279.1:0-3096 GCA_038241515.1 Elusimicrobiota bacterium
GCGCATCACCTGCCAGCAGGTCTAGAGGTGTGTCGCCAAGCGCTGGTTCAAGTTCAGCTCGAAGCGGACCGAATCTTGGGAGTCTACCCCCATCAAATTTCTGGGGGCCAACGCCAACGGGTCATGATCGCGATGGCTCTTCTAGGCCAGCCGAAGCTCCTTTTGGCGGACGAACCCACCACGGCTCTCGATGTCATCGTACAGAAGGAGATCCTGGACCTTTTATTCGATCTTCAAAAAAGGATGGGTTTCGGGATTCTTTTCATCTCGCATAATCTGGGTCTCATTGCTCAGTACACTCACCGCATAGCCGTAATGAAAGAAGGCGAAATTGTTGAACAGAATAAAGCTGCGACTCTGTTCTCCGCCCCCCAAAACCCCTATACGAAATCGTTGTTACGAGCGTCTCACTCTTTGAGCCTACCGCGCTAAAGAGGGAGCTCACACACCTCCTGTATATTTTGCATTCAGAATGCAAAATTACACGTTGACGCAAAGCATATCTTAATCTAGGATAGTTTTATGGATACTACATATTTTCATCGGGCTATAGAGCCTGTTTTAAGGAGGGCGGCAGGTGATTTTCCTACATTGGTTCTCACCGGCCCGCGCCAATCAGGAAAAACCACAGTCCTGCGCCATATGTTTCCGGACTTTAGTTACGCGGTGTTGGACAACCCTTCTGTGGGAGAATTGGCCCGGCAGGACCCCGAACTTTTTCTTGAACAATATCCGGCTCCCGCCATCTTCGATGAAATCCAGTCCGTACCCAGCTTGCTTCTGTATCTGAAGCAGCGCGTCGACAATCAACGCAGTAAGGCGGGCCAATATCTTTTAACCGGCTCGCAGCAATTTCCGCTCATGCAGGGAGTGACCGAATCGCTCGCTGGCCGCACGGCTATTTTGAGTTTGCTTTCGCTGTCTTTAGAAGAACGCGCCATTGGCCCCGGGACGAGTCTCGATCTCATGGGCGCGCTCCTACGGGGGGGGTTCCCCGAACTTTGGATACGTCCGGAACGCGAGGCCGCGCTCTGGTATGCCAGCTACGTGCAGACGTACCTCGAGCGAGATGTCCGGGCTTTGCGGCAGATAGGGGATCTGGGAGACTTTCAAAGATTTCTCAACCTGGCCGCCATCCGAAACAGCCAACTGCTTTCCCTGTCCAACTTATCGCGAGATCTCGGCGTCGCTGTTAACACCGTTAAGGCGTGGGTGCGCGTGCTTGAGGCCAGCCATCAGATTTATTTACTGCAGCCTTTCCACCAGAACCGAGGCAAGAGGCTGGTGAAGACGCCGAAGTTGTACTTCACCGATTCGGGGCTTTTTTGTCATCTCGTCAGTTTGAAAGATCCCCAACACGCATTAACGGGCCCGCTAGGCGGTCCGCTTATGGAAACGGCTGTGTTTGGGGAAATTCTCCGATCTTTTTTGAATCGCGGCGAGTTGCCGCGCCTCTATTTCTGGCGCACCACGACCGGCGAGGAAATTGATTTTATTGTAGAAACAGCCGAGGGTCTACTGCCGGTCGAAGTGAAGCTGACTAAAACGCTTTCTTCGAACATGGCAGGACCCATCGAAAAATTCTGCGAATTATTTGACTCGAAGGCGCCGCGCGGGCTCATAGTCAGTCTTGTGGATAAACCCGAGACCCTTTCTCGCCGAGTTCGCGCCATCCCATTAAGCCTGCTCGGCAAGGCGCTCTATGAGCCCCGATTCTTCAATTAGTGAGCCAGTATCGTCGACAAACGATGATAGTGCCCCTTTGGAGAGTTCGAGATCTCCCGGTTTGTTCGTGTGATGGCCCTCCCGAGCCCTTGCAAAACGTCGCGTCATTGGATAAGTATATGAGGTGACCTCTATGTCAGAGACAGGCTCCGAACAGCAATTAGAATGAGTTCCGCAGAAGCAGGTGCGGCTGAATCCCAAGCCCCATCGAACAACGACGTCACGAAACCGAACTTTCAGTTTCCGTAAAATTCGAACTAAAGGAATGGAACAACGCCACTAGTATGGATCCCTTGTAAACCATGCGTTCAAGAATATTTCTGCGTGATCTTCGGACGTGGAGTCAGGAAAATGTATTCGCGGACCTGCGTTGGGAATGGATGATTCCTGCCGTTATGGGTTTTATCCTTTCAGCCTTCTGGGCATACCCTGGTTTCATGAATATGGACAGCGAATGGCAATTGTACCAGGCCATTCACAGGACGTATAACGATTGGCATCCGGTGATGATGACCCAGCTGTGGCGCTACCTCAACCGGCTCATCCCTGGTCCTGCCGGGATGTTCATTTTTGATTTAGCCTTGTTTTGGATTGGCCTCAGCATTTTTTCCGCTCACCTATTAAAGGGCTCCAAGATGGCTGTAGTCGCGCCTCTTCTCATATTGTTTGTTTTCCCATTTGATTGCGCTTTGGCGACGATCATGAAAGACACGACCATGGTGGCCGCGATGGTGTTTTCCTGCGGCATGCTCTTAGAGGCGGAAGAAAGGGGAAGCAAAACCGCATTGATCTTGGCCTTGGCTGCAATAGGTTTCAGCGACGGTGTACGGCATAATGCATTTCCCAGTACACTGGTCATGTCAATTTGGTGGGCGGCCGTGCTTCGCGACCGTTTTATGGCGCCGGATTGGCGACGCTATTTTCGCGTCTACAAAAGGCTGATCGCTCTTGGCCTGGGGCTTTTTATAGGACTTACGATCGCCGTCTCCCTGTATACGCGCTGGGTTATTCATCCTGAAGAATCACGGCCTAGCCAACAAGTCATGATTTTTGACTTAGCGGGCCTTTCGGTTGATACGGGCGTCAACTTTGTCCCCGCTTTTTACGGGCGTAACGGGCATCCGCTAACCTTGGATGAGCTGGGACAGAGTTTTTCTTTTCGGGATAATTTTTGGTTGCTTTCAGGGGACCCTCGGATCGTTCGCCGGCCTCAGCAGGTCCATGGAGAAGGGGAATATAAGCTGTTGCGTGCTACTTGGCTGGCGACCATTTTGTTAGAGCCGAGGGCCTACATCGCTCACCGGTGGCGCTATTTTTTCTGGGGTCTTTTAAATTTTAGGCTCGAACAAAACTGGCCTATTTGGATGAACA
>JBBSDO010000280.1:0-3068 GCA_038241515.1 Elusimicrobiota bacterium
GAGAAATGTTTTATAGCCACGATCGAAGACAGAGATGCTGTCCGGAAGGGGGTTAAAAGAAGCCAAAGCGACGGTCCGCTCTTGGGCTTTTCCATCGGTCAAGACAGCAAAAGTGGGAATCTGGGTTCGCAAGTCAAACTGGCAATGCATCTTGATCGCGCCTTTGGTTTGTTTGAACTTAGCCCAGGGAAATAAAGACAAGCAGACTTCAAAGGTGGTGGCATCAATGCCTTGGAGTGGATTTTTAAAACGGAACCGACGTTTCGGGGCAATCAACTGGGAACGCTCAAGCAAGTGGTAAAAGAGCTTCTCCATGATACGCCAGTCGCGCTGTGCATTGGCGTCGGCCAGTGTCGATCGTTTTACAGCCGGCAATCCGAGGTGATAGAGCTTGGGCTCTTGTACGCCAAGGGCCGTTTGGATATCACGCAAGGATTGCTGGCCGCTGGACTGCGCGTAGAGTAGGGTGGTCAACTGATTCCAACTCGAAAACTTTTTGACATAGCGATTACCAGAGAACTGGCTGACCGCTGCGTCAAAATGATGTCGGGGTAAAAGGGTTAACAATTGGCTCAATACGGTGTTAGAATGCATAAACAGAATCCTCCCTCGGATAGAATGTTTGGCTCGCACCTTCATTCTAACCCGGTTGGAGGATTTCTGCTTTTTTACCGGACACCACTGACCGCGTGCCTCAAAAATTTGCAGTGTGAAGTTTGCCTTTTGCAGTTCCGTTTATGTGTGGAACCTCCCGTTCTCGTCGATGTTGTAAAATACTCCTCCGATGATCGATTCTGCACTTATTCAGGAACTCGACAAGATTTCCGAGCCAGGCGCTTTACTGGCCGAACTGCATAAGCGTTTCGGCCAGCGAATGGGGATTGCCACGAGCGGCCAACCGACAGACACGGCCATCATCGCGCTAGCCGTTAAAGCAGGGATTCAGAAGCCCAGAGTCTACACGACCGACACGTATCGACTTTTCCCGGAAACCTATTCCTATTTTGAGCAGCTCGAGAAGCTGTTTCATATTCAGATCGAGCGGTTCGTGCCTCCCGAGAAAGAGCTTTCCCGCATGGTCGAACAGCATGGGGAGAATCTGTTTTTCGACAGTAAAGAAAAACAGGAATTTTGCTGCCACGTACGAAAGGTGTTACCCAACCAAGAAGCGCTCCAATCTCTCGATGTATGGGTGACGGGATTAAGGAGAGATCAATCCGCGACGCGCTCCCAGCTTCCCCGATTGGAAATCATCGAGCGTCCCGGTACTCCCAAGTCGGAGCGCGCAGGCGAATCTATTCTGAAAGTAAACGTCTTGGCGGATTGGACTGGACAACGCGTCACGGACTATCTCACGTTGAACGGCATTCCCAATCATCCACTCTTTGAGCAGAAGTTGCCTGGAGGTTTTTTCTACGAATCCCTCGGTTGTGTCATTTGCACGACTCCCATTGGCCCGAACGAGCCGCGCCGCGCCGGCCGCTGGCGTTGGTTTAATTCCATGGATGACAAAAAGGAATGCGGATTACATCTGCCTGAAAATCCGTCGAAGTGAATTCTTTCATTCAGGTAGCCTCTGACCTCGCCTGCCAGGCAGGGGCTCGTTTGACGGAACTCCGGAAGCTCACCCTCGTCAAGGAACGGAAATCCGACGGATCTCTCGTCACAAATGCGGACAAAGAGGCCGATGAGATTATTCGATCGGGCCTTCAAAAGGCGTTTCCCGAACATGCCGTGCTGACCGAAGAGAGCGGCATGCATGGCAACCCTGATTCCGAATACGTGTGGGTGGTTGATCCGCTCGATGGTACAAGAGCCTATGTGAAGGGGATCTCCGGCTTTAGCGTGATGATTGGACTTTTAAATAGGGGAAAGCCCTTTGCAGGGGTGGTCTATGACCCTTGGGAAGGCCACCTCTATGACGCGTTGCAAGGCGAGGGTTCTTTTCACAGTGTGGAGGGACAGGAGCGGCGGAGAGTGAGGGTATCGTCGCGCCGCGAGTGGCCCGAGATGCCGATTGTCACTTCGACAGGTTTCCCCGCAGCGCTAGATCGACCAATTCGCGAAGAGCTGAGCGGGCCTTGGATTCCAGCGGTCAACAGTGTGGGAATCAAGGTTGGCTTCGTGGTGCGGCAAATCGCGGACATTTACATTAACCACCACTCGGTTCATTACTGGGATACCTGTGCTCCACAGATTATTTTGGAGGAGGCCGGCGGAGTGATCACGTTCTTGGATGGCCAGCCGCTTCACTATGATCTTCATTCGGTCCATCGTCATCAAGCCCCCACTCTGGCGACTAACGGCGTTCGTCATGCGGAATTGCTGGAAAAACTTGGACCCCTAGTGCGGCCGTCAGAATGAGTCTGTCCCTAAAGAGGTGGGACCGAAAGGTCCAAAATAGCATGGGCCTATGCCGGACTTTTCGTGACAGCTCCATTGGTGTTTGATATGCTCCAAAACGCCCTATGAATTCAGTCAATTACGGCCGTTTGACCACTGAGCAAAGAAATCCGCGAACAGCCAACTTCGACCGGCTGTCCGCCAGTGAACTAGTCATCCGGATGAATCACGAGGATCGCCGTGTTTTTCAGGCGATTCGCAATTCCCAAGCCCAGATTGCGCGAGCCATTTTGCTAATTACTAATGCACTCCGGGGCGGGGGACGGCTTTTTTTCGTAGGCGCCGGGACGAGCGGGCGGCTGGGTGTAATAGAAGCGGCAGAATGTCCTCCCACTTTTAATTCGAGGCCGCAGCAGATCCAGGCGATCATGGCGGGAGGACCCACGGCCGTTTTTCGTTCCAAAGAGGGCTCGGAAGATTCTGAGCGCGAGGGTGCCTCCCAAATTCGACGACGGGTCCGCGCAGGCGACGCGGTGGTGGGAATAGCCGCCAGCGGAGTCACGCCCTTTGTCGGAGCCGCATTGCACCGGGCTCGAAAACAAGGGGCGCGGACTGTTCTCCTCACGTGCAATCCCGCAGCGCGCGAAATCGTCGATGTTCGTATCGCCTTACTTACGGGGCCTGAGGTATTGACGGGATCTACGCGACTCAAGGCGGGTACCGCC
>JBBSDO010000281.1:0-3055 GCA_038241515.1 Elusimicrobiota bacterium
GTACGTGTACTTCTCGTCTGGCATCAGGAAAACCGTCTCAAAATGGCGATTGAGCCGACGGTTCATCAGAGCCATTTGAAATTCGTATTCAAAATCCGAAATGGCACGTAGTCCGCGAATAACTGCGCAGGCGCCTCTTTGCCGTACATAACTTGCCAATAATCCCGTGAACTGTTCGGTTTGGACTCTTGACTGGCCGCGCAGTGCCTCCTTCAAAAAAGCCAGCCGCTGATCTATCGGAAAATAGGCCGGTTTATGAGGATTTTTGCTTACGGCGATAATGATTCGATCGAAAAGTTCACAACCCCGGTGAATGATATCTAAGTGACCGTTTGTTACAGGGTCGAAAGAGCCCGGATAAATGGCGATGCGCTTCATGAGGGCTTCAATTATACTTATCCATTTAATATCGATTGACTGCAGATTACGCGGTTGCCCCGAGCAGCCATTTGGATCCATAGCGCTGAAAAATTTCTGTTTTGAGCCGTTGATTTACCGCCCACTGAAGATTCGGGTCGGTCTCAAAAATACTCTGCGCCGACGCACGAGCTTGTTGGATGAGTCGAGCATCCCAAATGATATGGCCCAAACGAAATCCGGGGATTCCATGTTGCATGGCTCCAAGTACCTCACCGGGTCCGCGAATCGCTAAGTCTTCTTCGCTAAGTCGAAATCCGTCTGTGATTTGTTCCATGACTTTTATTCGCCGCAGCGCTTCTGGCGTTCTTAAATCTGTCAGCAAATAGCAGCTGGATGGCCAATGACTTCGACCAACTCGCCCACGCAGCTGATGAAGAGTCGCCAAGCCAAACCGATCGGAATGGTGGATCACGATTATCGTGGCGTTGGGGACATCGATCCCTACCTCAATGATAGAAGTTGCGATGAGAATATCGATCTCGTGTTGGCGAAATCTCTCCATAATCGATTCCTTCTCACGGGATGGCAACTGTCCGTGTAGGACTCCCACCCTGAACTCTTTGAATTCGGTCAGACTCAGAGTCTGAGCTTCCTGGACGGTAGCCTTCAGCTCTGATTTATCGGATTCTTCAACTAAAGGAAATACGATATAGGCCTGGCGCCCTTCGCTTACTTTCTTCCGAATCTGAGTGTAGGCTTCTTCCTCTTCGACTTGGCGAGTGCATATTGAGGGTCTTCCAGGTGGTAGATGATCGATGGTCGATATATCAAGGTCACCGTAAACGGTAAGGGCCAGCGTTCGAGGAATCGGGGTTGCCGTCATCACAAGAACGTCACAAAGATTCCCCTTTTGTCGCAGAACAACCCGGTGCTCTACCCCAAAACGATGCTGTTCGTCGACGATTGCCAACATAAGGTTCTTGAACGTGACCGTTTTCTGAATCAGTGCGTGAGTTCCAATAACGAGAGAAATAGCGCCTGTCGAGATATCCTTCAGAATGGCTTTTCTCTGAACTTTGCTTTGCCGGCCTACGATCAACGCATGACGAACTCTAAGGCCCTTCAGAAAACGCGAAAACGTAATAGCGTGCTGTTCAGCCAATATTTCAGTCGGCACCATCAACGCTGCCTGCCCACCGCTTTCGACGGCTAAAAGCATCGCGGAAAGAGCGACGATGGTTTTGCCAGAACCGACATCACCCTGTAAAAGGCGATTCATAGGAGTTTCTCGAAGCATGTCGTTAAAAATCTCCCGAATAGCCGTTTTCTGCGCCGTTGTGAATTGAAATGCGAGTTGTTCCCGGAACGGAGTCAAAAGAGTGCGCCGCAGCGTGTAGTGGTGGAGTTTCCGTTGCTTTTTGAATTGCTGGCGCACCACACCCAGCGCCACTTCCAACAGAAGAAATTCCTCAAATGCCAATACTTCGCGCGCTCGTTCCTTCTCCAGGAGCGAGTCAGGAAAGTGCATTTGTTCCATCGCCCATCGCCGCGGCCGCAAGTCATATTTCTTTACTAGGGCGTCTGGCAATAAATTCGGGACTTTTGTCGTAGGGGAATGTAAAACGTTGTAGACCAGCGAGCGGAGTAATCGCTCACTAATACCCTCAGTGCTTGAATAGACTGGCACGATGCGGTCAAAGTGAACCCGCTCTGCCATGGGTAGGGAGTGGTCTAATCCCTCACAAACAGCCAAATCATCGACTCGGATTTGTCGTCCGCCAGGCCCCCATTCTACGGTTCCCGTGACTACAATGTGACGCTCTGGCAAAAGTCTCTGTTTGAGCGATGCAAAAACATCGTACCGTGGAGTCATTTTCTTAAACCAGGTGGCTCGGATTTCTCCCGAGGGATCCGAAAGGATTGCGCACACAAGGCCGAGATTATTCCTAGAAACCGAAAAATCAACAGATACGATACGACCTCGCAGTGTAGCCCGTTCGCCGATGATTACGTTGCAAAAAGTGGAACTAATTCGGCGATCTTCCCAGTCTCTCGGAAAAGTGTGAATAAGATCTAAGGTGTCAAGAATTCCAATTCTTGCGAGTGCTTGCGCTCGCGCGGGTCCGACACCTTTCAAGAATTGCAACGCGTAGTTCGAGTGAGCAGGGTTTTTGATAGGCTTGCTTTCACGTCGACAATCTGCCAAAATACCGCCACTTGAATTTTCCGAAGGAGAACTTTTATGGCTTTGCGATGTGAAATTTGCGGGAAAGGGCCTGTCGCGGGGAAGTCGATCAGTCACTCTCATAAGACTACTAATCGACGTTTCTTGCCGAATGTGCATCGAGTCAAACTCGTGCTCAATGGCCAGCGGCAGCGGGTTAAAGTATGTTCGCGATGCTTGCGTTCGCAGAAGGTTTCCAAAGCGGGTCCTCGGCAACTAGCTTCAGTGTAGTACGGGTGTCGCACATCCCGTGCGATTAAACTCAGACTTTGATGGGTGCGCTCGTTGGGCTGATTCCTACCAAAGGACTTGAGGCCGAACCGCCGAATTTTTTCTGCATGCGCCCTGCCTGATAGGCAATTCTCCCGCATTGAACAGCCATTTTCATTGCAAGCGCCATTAAGATTGGATCTTGGGCCTCGGCTACGGCAGTGTTCATTAGTACACCCGATGCCCCTAGCTCCATTGCCA
>JBBSDO010000282.1:0-3036 GCA_038241515.1 Elusimicrobiota bacterium
AAAGTACGAATGTCGCAGCTATCGTCTCCACCAGACCGCGACTCGGCTTGCCAAGCAGAAGGTAGAGCAGTAACCCTCACAAAACCGTCCCGTCGCCTGGCCGGTTTTGACCCGGCCACGGGTGGCCGGTTTTCAGGTGGCCACCGAAGCAAACCGGTGGCGGAAAATCGACCTTCCTCCGACATTTCATAACGAGCCTGTATTTGAGCGACAAAAGCGCGAAGTTCACCTTGATAGATCTGAAGGGCGGACTCGAATTTCAGTTGTTCGAAAACCTACCGCGCATCACGGTCTCTGGTGACATGGGTGGCGCGGTCGAACTTCTCAAAGAGATCGACGAGGCGGTAAAAAGCCGAATGAAGATTCTGAAGGAGAGTAAGTGCAAGGACATCACCGAATATCATCGCTCGGGCAAAGCCACGAATCAGTCATTCCCCCGACAAATCATTGTCGTGGATGAAGCGGCGGAAATGTTCTTAACGAGTGCATTGGCTTCCGCTGACAAAGTTCGGGCAGCAAAAGAGATTCTAAGCCGAGTCGCCCGCCAAGGACGTAGTCTCGGAATCCATCTCGTTATTGCTACACAGCGCCCGGACAGTCGTGCCCTAGACCCACAGATCAAAGCGAACCTTCCAGGGGTTCTGTGTTTCCAAATGGTGAACGACATTTCCAGCATCACGGTTTTGGGAACTGGCCGCGCAACGGACCTTCCTCCGGTTCCGGGACGTGGGATTTGGAAAGCGAGCAGCACGACTTTGGAGATCCAAACGCCCAATTTGCCTACCGAACGCGCGGAAACTCTTTTGGCCCCCCTCCGGAACGAGCCATCGTCTCCGGAAGAAAACACCTCCCCCAACACCCCACCGGCAGCGCCTACCAACAAAGCCACAGTAACGAACGACATCTAAGAATACTCATCGGGGGGCCATAACTCTATGACTCGACTAGACTTCGATATTCTAATCAATCTTTGGCGATGGAAGCTCCTCACTACGGCCGCTTTAACGGAGCTTCACTTTTCCAAACATGCGCCTTCCTACGCTCACCGAAGACTCCTGGATCTTAAAAAGGCCAGACTCGTTGAATGGCTCCATATCAAAGGCGACCCAAACGGGCGGTCTTTTGCTTGGACTCTTTCCAAAAAAGGATTTGAGGCAATTCAAGATGAACTGCCTCATTTACGTGAGGTCGGTTTTCGGAGCGAATGCGTTCCCCATGACCTTTTGGTGGCAGCGGTGCATTTTGGCGATTGGATTCACGGAGTGCCCCAAGGTTGTGAACTGTTTACAGAACAACAATTAAGGCGCTGCCACGTCGAACACTACCCATCCTGGATTCCCAACACGGAGATTCACCGACCCGATGGCTATTGGCTAACTCAAGTTCGAAATGCCGCTGGAGTCGTGGCTCTCGAAGTAGAACGAAGTCAGAAATCTCCATCCGATTATAGAGCCATCGCACAATTCTACTCGAATCGTCCGGAGCTACTTCGAGTGGTCTGGGTCGTCCGATATAGAGGGATGGCTCATGCCATTCACGAAGCAGTTCGGGAGATCAAAGGGGCAGGTATGGGCCTCCACAACTTTATTCTTGAAGACGATTTCTTAAAACTTGGTTGGACAGCCACTTTTTTTCTCGGTCGCGACGTTGGAAAAACTCTGTCACGCCTTCTGCCAACCCAGATCGCAATACCGAGCCCACATGTAGGCCCCATGTTGCTACTCAACACTCAGAAAAGCCCTCACAGATCGAATATTTACTCAAAAATACAAAATTCCCTCATTTCTCACCGACTAGGCTCATCCCTAGTCGCTTCACCCTTATCTCCGCTTTCATCAACCAACCCCTCACAAGGAGATCCGACCCATGACAAATAGATCCATCCCCATCCTTATAGTCTGCTTAGCTCTTAGTGGCTGCGCCACTATGGAAAAGAGTGTCCTTCTTGGCGCGGGAACCATGGGCGCCATCGGAACCGGAGTGGGCGCCGCAGCCGGGAACAATGTCGGCAGCGCTTTGCTAGGCCTCGGAATTGGCGCGATCTTCGGCGGTGTCATTGGATTCGCGGGCCACAAAGATCAGGAAGAAAAGGCCCGTCAGGCAAAATCCGGTCTAAAGAAAACCGATGACTCAAAAATCCCCTCGTTAACTTCACCTGAAGTCCGGCGAGTTTGGGTGCCCGAACGTATCGACGGCGGAAAATTTATCGAGGGTCATTTTATGTACTTAATTGAACGCAACAGCGTGTGGAGCCGATAGAGTTCTACCGCTTACACCTCGAAGGAGAGAAGATGCTCAGAAGTTCCCCAAATTCATGTTCCCCGTGGCCCGCGCTACGGGGAACGTGGAGTAGGTTTAACAATTTAGAGGGCTCAGAAAATCTTGCGAGGGCGATATGGACGTGAGGACAATCTTTATAGATGTTTGTTCGTCCCCCAGAAACCGTGCCCCCGCCTTGTATTTGGGCAAAGTGAGCGCGGATACCTTCAATTCTTTCTTCAATTCGGTTCCCGGTATAGCTCTCCAATAGATCGTTATGGGTGGTGTCGATTATGAGCCAGACATCCTGCGCAAGGACACTGAAATTTTTTTCTACACATTTCGTGTTTACCGAGACCAAGAGAGCGTCCGCCTGCTCATTCGCATAATCACTGCTGGAATAGGTGAAAGCTCGATTCAACTTTGACTGGATCTCCTCTTGTGTCTCCGTGCCTTCAATCTTTGCAACGGGAAGCGCTTCTCGTTTGCGGGAGAGCAATTCAATCCCGATAGATTCCTTTGGTAGGTAGAGGTCAATTTTCTTCGGCTGAATATTTGGAATCGGATATTCGAGCCGAACGCTTTGCCAAAAGGACGCTTTAACTTGGTGAAAGAAACGCAGTTCGAAGGAAGCACCCCTAGCCTAAACGCGACATTAATTTCGGCCTTCGGCCGAAATTGTCTGCGCGTTTGCGGCTAAGCTGCGGCGAGTTCGGCGAGACCTTCGGAGATCTCCGAGTATATTTTCTGTCTGACCTCACACTCGTTGAGCCGCAG
>JBBSDO010000283.1:0-3011 GCA_038241515.1 Elusimicrobiota bacterium
CGCTTTTACGCGGAAAATCGAACGGATTTCAGAAAACATGGAACTGTGCGCAGAGGAGGTCTTAGACCTCACCGCGACCCGCGTCTAATGGCGGGAATGCGCAGCCGCCGCGGCGGCCCCATCGTTGATATCAACATGGTGCCCCTGATCGACGTTTCCTTGGTGCTTTTGATCATTTTTATGGTCATGACGCCCTTCCTTGTGCAGCAGCAGATCAAAGTCAACCTGCCTCATTCCGTGACGGCTAGTGAATCGCCCGACCGTCCAATCGTGATCACCATTCAGCGCGAGGGGGAAGTCAATCTCAATGGAAAGCCGATTTCCATTACGAGCCTCGAAAGCGAGCTGAAGGCGCTTTTGGGCCCGCAAAATGACCATCCCGTAATGATCCAAGCCGACCGTGACCTGGCCCTTCAAAAAGTCGTTGCTGTGATGGACATCGCCAAGAAACTGCAAGTATCGAAGTTAGTGATCTCGGTTGAACAGCCTAAATAATGACGTCTCGTCATTCCTCCCCGGTTCTGGGGAAGAACCCATTATTGCGGTCATCGATATTGCGGAAGGGCTGCTCGGTCCCCCGCTGGCTACCGCGGGGGACGCTGGTTTGGGCGAACTGTGAAGGGTCCCTTCGTCTTTTCCCTCGCCCTCCACGGGGCTTTTCTTACAGGGGCCATCTTTATGGGCACTTTGCTATCAAAGCCGAGAATGAGCTATTATGCAGTAGATTTATTCAGTTCTTTACCATCGGGTAGTTCGGGTGGCGGTAGTGCGATTAACACCCCGCCCCCTGATGAAAAAGCGATCGAAACGACCCAGCCTGTGGAAGAGGTCAAACCAGCCGCCTCGAAAGAGCTGATCAAGGTTCCGAATAAAGAGCCCAAAAGGCAGCCTTTACCGAAGCTGAGGCAAAAGGCGGCGCCGAAAAAGCCAACTCAGCCCAAGCATTCAGCAGCTTTTGAAGCGGCCATGCGCTCGGCCTTAGGTCAGACGCCGGGTTCGGGAACCGGAGCTACGGGTTCAGGCGCGGGGATGGGCGGAGCCGGCGGTGCTGGTGTGGTGGGGGAAGCGGGGCCGGCTTTTCCGTATCCGTGGTATCTGAAACTTATTGCGGATAAGCTCGACAAGCAGTGGCACCCCAGTCAAGATTTTCAGTCCGATACGGTTTGCAGCGTTGCTTTCACGATACACCGGGATGGGCAAGTATCGGATCAATCTGTAGAAAAGCGTTCCGGGGATACCTACTTTGATCAATTGGCCGTTCGGGCCGTGATGTATTCCAATCCGCTTCCGCCATTGCCTGCCGGATTCCCGGATGAGACACTAAAAGTCCACATGAAGTTCGTTGGGAAGCACCTTTAAGTATAAGGAGAAACCATGGGAAATATTGGACTTGCTGAGCTCGTTGTACTCTTGGTCGTGGTTCTCATTTTGTTTGGACCCGGGAAACTTCCTGAAGTGGGTAAGGCTCTCGGCAAAGCGGTGGGCGAGTTTCGCCGCGGTATTAAAGAGGGTATCGAGGACAAAGACATGTCTAAGTCGGACGCCTCTCCCACCTCGAGCAAACCGGTTTAGGAGCGATCCCCGTGCTGCATCACTTCGGTCAAGCGTTCATGGCGGTGTATTTGTCGCTGATCGTCTTGCTATCGCTATACGGCATCCATCGCTACTGGATCCTTTACCTGTACTTCCGTTATTACAAATGGGCCAAACCCTACGTACTTCCGGCCCTTCCGAATCCGTTTCCTCTTGTTACAGTTCAGTTGCCGATTTACAACGAACGCTATGTGGTTGAGCGTCTGATCGATGCCGTTTGCGGACTCGACTACCCGCGAGAGCGCTTAGAAATTCAGGTTTTGGATGATTCGACGGATGATACGGATACCATCGCGCGAAAAAAAGTCGCAGGGATGCACGCGCTTGGATTCAATATCGTCCACGTCCGGCGTGAAGGGCGAAACGGGTATAAGGCGGGCGCGCTCGCCTGCGGCTTGCAAAAGGCGTCAGGACGTTTTCTGGCGATCTTCGACGCCGATTTTATGCCGCCGAGAGATTTTCTTCTTAAGACCATACCCTGTTTTGAAGATCCGGCGATTGGGATGGTGCAGACCCGTTGGGGACACTTGAATGAAGATTACTCGCTCTTAACGTGGATCCAATCGATCTTTTTGGATGGGCATTTTCTCCTTGAGCACACCGCCCGCAACCGTTCGGGGGCGTTCTTTAATTTTAATGGCACGGCGGGGGTCTGGCGGCGCGAAGCCATTGAGTCTTCCGGGGGCTGGCAGCACGACACCCTAACCGAAGACCTCGATCTTTCTTATCGAGCGCAAATGAAAGGATGGAAGTTCCTTTTCTTGCCCGACGTCATTTGTCCGGCGGAACTGCCCGTGGATATCAGCGCATTTAAGACGCAGCAAAACCGCTGGACGATGGGCGCTATTCAAACGGCCAAGAAGATGCTGCCCAAAATCTGGGGCAGCCCCGTCAGTCTTAAGGTGAAAATTGAAGCCACGTTCCACTTGACGGCATGCGTCGGTTACATTTTGATGGCCGTCCTTTCGTTGCTTCTTCCCTTGAGTCTCTATTTCCGAACGCAGAGCCAATGGCCGTTGACGGGGGTGCTCGAGGGCATTGCTCTGGCGGCAACCACGTTTTCCGTATTCATCTTTTACGCTGTCTGCCAAAGGGACCTTTACCCCAACTGGAAATGGCGTCTGAAGAACCTTCCCATAATGATTTCAGTCGGTGTGGGTATGTGCCTCAGCAACGCCAAGGCCGTACTGCAGGGGCTCACGAATCAAACCTTTGAATTCCATCGCACCCCCAAGTACTCGGTAACCGGCCGCGACGCGAAGTGGAAAAAGAAACTCTATCGAGTAGGCGACCGTACGGCGGGCCTCATAGAAATGGCTTTCGCCCTATACTTTATTGCGGCTTTTACGATTGCTTATATCCTTAAACAATGGATCAGCCTCCCCTTCATCGCCATGTTCGGTTTTGGATACGCCTAC
>JBBSDO010000284.1:0-3004 GCA_038241515.1 Elusimicrobiota bacterium
CTCGCAGGCTGAGTCCACGGCTTCGATAAACAGCTAGTTTGTCGCGCTCTTTCTCAGTCATGTGGATATAGGTCATACCTGCCTATTGTAGGCCAGGCCTTCATCACGTCACAGTGTTGCACTAGCATATGGAACTTCCACACCGCGTTTATCCTACCCACGATCTTTCGATTTTGATAGCATTTTCGTTGTGATTCGCATCTAACGGGATGACGGCCGCATGCATCCCGAGGAGCGATCCATGAACCATACAGGAGATACCTTCATGCCTGCCAATACGATACCTGGAATCAAGGGAGGGCGCTTTGCCGAGATCACAGCTCTGATCTCGGAGAAATCTCCTATGCAAGCCAAACGGATGGCTAAGTATTTCGCCGGGCGTGACGACGCTTTTTTCGAGGAAGCGGAATCATTTGCAAAAAATTACTTGGGGTTCTTGGAAAGCCAGAACATTAGCATGCAGGCGGCGGCCGATGCCTATCTAAAGCTATGCAGTGATTTGCTCGATTGTCAGTTTAACTTTGCAAAGACCGGTAAATACCAACTGGAGTCCGCGCAGCAAGCGCTGGGGGAAGTGTATGAGAATGATGCGCGAATGAAGGAGTATATGATCGGTCTCGCGTTTTCCCAATTTCTCTGGCCGACTCATCAGGAAATTTATCAGTTTTGCTCTTCCGCCTTAAGGCGGCTCCGCGAAGAAATTCGTTCGTATCTGGAAATCGGCTGCGGTCATGGGCTATTTTTAAGTCGCGCCCTCGAAGTTTTGCAAAAAGGATGCCGCATCGAAGTCGTCGACATCAGCCCGGCCTCCATCGCAATTACGCGCGAACTTATCCAGTTTCTTCACCCCTCCCAACCCGCCCCTTCTTTTTACCTCAAAGATATGTTGGAAATGGAGCTCACTCGCCGCTACGACTTTATTGCGATGGGCGAGGTGCTTGAACACGTCAACTATCCGAAGAAATTGCTTTCCAAAATGCGTGAGCTATTGAGCGATCAGGGGCGAGGATTCGTATCCACCTGTGTCGATTGCCCGACGATCGACCACGTGTATCACTTTAAATCCATTCAAGAGATCCGTGACATGCTGACGGAGTCTGGTTTCCGGATTGAAGACGAGAGGGTGCTTCCTGTTGAAAATCTCCCTATGGAAGAGATCGCGCGCCGAAGAATCACCATCAACTATTGCGCGTTGCTGGCCCGGTAGCGAATCATGAGCGATTTGCCGCCCGCATTCTTAAAAATCCAGGAGTTTTTATCGGGTCGCAGGGCTCGGTGGATCGTTCCCTTTGTTCTCCTCGCGCTTCTGATCGGGTATCTGCTCTTTTCTAAGGTAAAAGACCTGCTTCCGTTCATTTATTCTCAATTCTGAATGAATCCGCGCCGTTGTTGGCCATGACGCTGTGAAAACGTTGCGATGGAGTTTTTATGCCCTGGTGATTTTTTTGGGCCTTGGGGAGTTTCTGTTGCGCTGGACGAACGCCATCCCGCTCCGCGTTCAAGCCAATCGCATTGTCCTTCCGAGAAACCGTTCCTACCGATTCGCGAATAAAGGTCTTAAGGGGTGTGACCCGCTCATCGTACGACATACCAATTCTTTAGGTTTTCGTGGCCAGGAACCTCCAAAAGAATTCGAACATCATTTGACTCTGGTCGCCGTGGGAGGGAGTTCTACAGAATGTGTTTATATTTCAGACGGGCACAGTTGGCCGGAACTTGTTGAAACGTATCTGAGCTCGGATTTTCCAAAGTTGTGGATGAATAATGCGGGAATCGACGGCCATTCGACTTTCGGCCATTTGATTCTTCTGCAAAGCTATCTCGTCAATCTACACCCCAAGATTATCCTGTACTTGGTAGGCGATAATGACATGGACCGCGAAGATCTCAATAAGACGGAAAAGTCATTTCTCTTAAACGAGCGAAGTTGGACACAGCGGATTGACTACTGGGTTATCGAACACAGCCGTCTGATAGCGACCGTTCAAGATATCACTCTCGCCCTGCGGGCGCATCACCGAGGCATCGGTCATGGTAGCGTGGATATACTAACTTTACCTCTTGCGCCTGAAGGTTTACCCCCTCCAACGCCGCTCTCGATGATGGAGCGAGACTCCTTGGCGGGGTATCAACGCAGGCTTAAGGTCCTCATTGCAGAAACGCGGGCCGCCCACATTGAACCGATACTGATTACCCAACCTGCACTTTTTGGTCCCGGCAAGGATCCGAGAACGGGTGTTGATCTGGAACGAATGATGCTGACGCGCAATCTCTCAGGTGCTGCGGCGTGGGACAAATTGCAGTTGTATAACGATGTGACTCGCCAAGTCGCTAAAGAACAAGAAATCCCCCTGATTGATCTAGCGCTTCGACTTCCGAAAGATTCCGATTTTTTTTATGACGCCATGCACTTTACGAATGCAGGTTCCCTAGCCACAAGCGAGATCATCGCAGCGGATCTCCATTCCTATCTCACGAAGCGATTCCCGGAGTTCTCTAAAAAGTAGGACATCCGAGCTTAGGACGGGAAGGATGAATGCGGTAGCGCGCCGGCCTGTTGAATTTGCTTGTTAAGCGTTAAGACTTGCTGGAGGCGGTCTTCTTTCATCGGGTTTGGCACGTCGTCGGGCAAGTGCGCCGCGGCTGTGTCAGGTCTCGGAGAATATTTGAAAGCGAAAAGGCCGTCAAATTGGATTTGTTGCAGAAAAGATAGCGTTTGGTTGAAATCCTCGTCGGACTCACCCGGGTAACCCACAATAATATCAGTCGTAATTAAAATCTTCGGCATGGCTTGTCTGAGTTTCTCGATTATTTCGGTGTATTCTTCACGAGTGTAGAGGCGCTTCATCTGACTGAGCAAGCGAGACGAGCCGGATTGGGCCGGCAGGTGGATATGCCGGCAAACTTTTGAAGATTCCGCCATGGCGGCGATCACGGAGTCCCGCATATGTCGGGGATGCGGGCTCATGAACCGAATTCGCTCAACCCCCTCAATTGCGTTGAC
>JBBSDO010000285.1:0-2989 GCA_038241515.1 Elusimicrobiota bacterium
ATCTTAAGGCCCGCCGGATCGGAACGAGGAAGCAAAACGATAAACTCTTCGCCTCCGTAGCGCGCGATTTGGTCGGTTTCGTAGAGTCCCTCGCGTAGCCGCTGGCTCACGGTTTTGAGCACCTCATCACCGACTTGGTGACCATAGGTATCATTGAGGTTTTTGAAATGGTCGATATCGATCATGAGAATCGAAAAGGTGCTGCGAAAGGATTGCGCGCGGGCGACTTCTTCCCGGAGACGTTCTTCAAAGGGACCGCGGCGAGAAAGTCCGGTCAGTCCATCGGTGCGCGAGCGTTCGTCAAGCTCTCGATACAGTTTCGCTTTGGCCATCGCGAAAATCAGTTGGACAGAAAAGCTCGCCGCTTCGGATAGCAAAATTGATTTATCCTCGACCAACCGGTCGGGTAGGCGCATCACAAGAAATCCGATCCGGTCGTGTAGCCGCCACAGAGGAAGTCCCAGCGCCCAAACTTGGCGATTGTGATCTACCCCCCCTTGTACAACGAAAGTATGTAAAAAAGGCTCTTTCTTGGGCAGATCTTCCATCCGCGCTTCCGGTGTCGCGCCGCGCCGCTGAACAAGCTTAAGTTCTCCCCGCGTATCAGTGAGATACAAAGCCCATCCTTCGACTTGAAAGAAATGCTTGAGGGCGCGTTCCAAGCTCGGAGCCATTTCTTCCCAGGAGACGGCTTCGGCTAATTTCTTGACGAGTTCGTATTGCTTCAGGCCCTTATCCACATCGGCAGCGCGCTGCACAATTTTTTCGCGAAGAAGCTGCACCGCGCCGTGCACTTGCGACTGCGCCTCGCCGGCTTCACTGCGGTCTTTCGTGAGCCGCTGCTGCCAAGCCCGATGGCGCAAAGTCCATCGCATTCCCAGCCATAACGTGAAAATGGCGCTCACGGCTTCCACGAACAGGAGCGTGGGATCTGCGCCGCCTAGGACGAGGCGGGTCGTCCACCCTGCAGCTAAAAGGACCGCGCTGGCGCCCCAGCCCGGTACTCCCGCGAGATAAGTAAAAGCGAGACTCAGAATAAGCCCTAGAGCGAAGAGGAAGGTCGATAGGCCGCTCATCCAATCACCCTATTTCGACCGCCTTCTTTGGCCTGGTAGAGCCGGTAGTCCGCCACGCGGATCAGCTGACTAGGTATCGTTGCTTCGTTCGGGAAGGCCGAAAGTCCCATGCTTACGGTCACCCGTTCTTGCATGGAGGGGTCGGCCCCGAAGTTAAACGTTTCGGCTTCGATGGCCTGGCGAATTTGTTCCGCCATGTTTCGCGCGTCGTCCAGTGAGCATTGGGGCAGAATAAGAACAAATTCTTCGCCGCCGTAGCGAGCGAGGATATCGACCGAGCGCACATACTTCTGAAGCAGTTTTGAAAAGCGGATCAACACCTGATCGCCTGCCGCGTGTCCGTAAGTGTCGTTGTAACGTTTGAAATGATCGATGTCCATGAGGAGTAAACAGAATTCCCCGTGGAACCGGCCCGACCGTAAGATTTCATCCGCTAGGCGTTCTTGGAAGAAGCGATGCGTATAAAGACCCGTAAGATTATCACGCGTCGCGCTCTCTTCAAGTCGAGCGAGCAACTGAAGATTCTCAAGGGCCAGGGAAGCCAGAAGCGAAAGCGCCTCCAAAATCCGCAGGTCGCCAATCGAAAATAACCCGGCTTCAAATCCATTGAGGCGGATAATTCCTACGAGCTGACGTTCCACCACAATGGGAGCCGCTAAGACCGAGCGCACTTCGCTACCCGCCCGGATCGCCTTAAATCGATTATCCTGCCCGACGTCCGTCACTAGCAAAGAAAGCTTTCGCTCCATCACCCACCGGTCCATGGGGTCGCGGGGAGCATTCCCTGCGAAATAGTGGATTGTTCCGCGCCCGATGGTCGAGCGCACAAATTCCATGAGACGTTGGCGCACCATGACGGGGTCCAAGAGGCTCGCCAAATGGTGAACGGCATTGAAAAGATGCTGACGGAGGGAAGCCTGTCCGTCCAGTTCCACCAAACGCCGACCCAAGGCATCTTTTTCCTTTTGCAAAGAAAGCAAACTCTGTTGGCGCTCGCGTAAGACGTCCGAGCAGCTTCGTTCATCCTGAACCTCGCGTAGGGCAAAACGCTGCGTGGCAATCACGGCAGCCCACAAAATGA
Source organism: Elusimicrobiota bacterium (assembly GCA_038241515.1). Classification (GTDB taxonomy): domain Bacteria; phylum Elusimicrobiota; class Elusimicrobia; order 2-01-FULL-59-12; family 2-01-FULL-59-12; genus JBBSDO01. The sequence goes on from JBBSDO010000285.1 coordinate 2,158, forward strand.
GCAAGTGACCGGCCAGATATCCTTTATGGGCTCCTGGAACGAGTCCGATTCCTCCCAAGTCGAAGAGAGTGACAAAAACGCCGGCAATAGAAGCCGTTTCGACCGAAATGAAAACACCCGTCGCCAGAACGAATATGAGAAAAAGGAATGAGATGAGCGGATATTCGGAGGGGGCTTTAAACAGCAAAACCGCCATTCCAAAAAATAAAAGAATGGCTGGAAGCAAAAACGCTACGGTTTTACGCTGTGCTTGCATAGGGTTTCGTAGCAGAAGCACTACGAGAAATCAATAGGAACGTGACGCGGAGGCCGGCGAACTCTGAGCGACTTTGAACGTCCTAAGCGGATTTCTGGTGTTGCTGCCGGACAAGCCCTTCGAAGAGCGAGGCGGGGATGGGGTTGCTGAAGAGGTAGCCCTGCATGCGATCGCATTGGTGCTCTTTGAGAAAAACCTCTTGTTCCGATGTTTCGACGCCTTCGGCCACCACGCGCAGCTTTAAACTGTGGGCTAAAACAATGACGGCGTTCGCGATGGCGGCATCGTTGGGGTCACTCGTCAGATCGCGGATAAAGGACTGGTCGATTTTTAAAGTGTCGATGGGGAATTTCTTGAGATAGCTCAAGGAGGAATAGCCTGTTCCAAAATCGTCCATTGAAATCTGAACTCCCATCTCTTTCAAATCGCGCAGAATGACGATCGTGTAATCGGCATTTTGCATGGCCACGCTTTCGGTGATCTCCAACTCAAGCCAACGCGGATCGAGATCCGTCTCCTTTAATAGCCTCGAGATCGTGTCCACGAGATCATGATGTTGGAATTGGCGGGCCGATC
>JBBSDO010000286.1:0-2963 GCA_038241515.1 Elusimicrobiota bacterium
AACTGACCACATGCGAACCGCCGTACGATACAAACGGTAGGGCAACGCCAGTGACCGGCAGAATACCGATGACCATTCCGATATTCATGACACACTCGAAGCCAAAAAGACATCCGATCCCTACAGCGATGAGTGTGCCAAAACGATCTTGGGTCTCCGTGGCGATCGCAAAAGCACGCCAGATGAGGAGGCCGAAAGAGGCGAGGACAACGCTCGCCCAAATAAAACCGAGTTCTTCCCCAATAACAGAGAATATAAAATCGGTATGCTTTTCAGGCAGAAACCCCAACTGGGTTTGACTGCCGGAAAAAAGACCTTTGCCAAAAAACCGTCCGCTGCCAATCGCAATTTCCGATTGCAAGATGTTATAACCGGCGCCCAAAGGGTCAAATCCTGGGCTCAAGAATACGACGATGCGCTTTCGCTGATACTCCTTTACGAAGTGTTGGGCCACATGAGCAGAAAGCACTCCGAAGGCGACGATCAGCGAAAGAAAAAGAGGATATTGCCACGGCAATCTAATTTGAAACTTACGCACCAGCCACCAGAGGGCGAAGATGACAGACGTAGTCAAGAACAAGAGCTCGGCCGCCGAATGTCCTCCCTGCGCGCTCGACACAAAAAAGCGCAAAAGGGGATGAAGATCCAAAAGTTGAGGTTGGACGGAGAAGTAGGTTGAAACAATTGGAATTCCGACCGCCACACCCGCGTAAATCGAAACGGCAATCAAATAGATCGTCGGCACACCCGCAAAATAGCACATACCTAGTACTATCGGGGCGTACACAAGCGTGCCCCCCAAGTACGGTTCCTTAAGAATAAGCAGCATGTGAATTCCCGCTAAAATAAAAGTCCACATCAAAAGCTTTACCGATGTCAGCTCGCGCTCTGGACGGTCCAGCACTCCGGCTAAAACGATAATAAATCCCAGCTTGGCGAATTCGACCGGCTCGAATGAAAGGGGACCTAAAACGATCCAGCTCCGGGCACCATGAATTCTTTTCCCAATGAGGAGTACGGCCAATAAGATAAGCACGGTCAGGGCATACACCACCTCGGGGTGGGACCTGAAGAGCTGGTAATTCAAACTGCTCAACAAGAAAAGTCCGATGAGCCCCATTCCTAAAGCAATGAGCTGCTTCGTCATAAAACGCATTGGAGTTCCACTCGGACTCACCGCCGAAAACACGGCCACCATGCCGATCGTCAATAATGCCGCCACGGCAGCCATCACGGGCCAGTCGATGCGGCGACTCCAGTAAGCCATCCCCGCCTCGCGCCTACTCATTCCGTCCCTTTCCCCTTCTCCCCAACGCGGGAGAGGGTGCGTGGATGGCGCGTGAGACGACGTTTTCCATTAACCGCTTAGTCACCTTCGACTTCCTTCTCTTTGGAGCCCTGCTCGGCTTCTTTGGAGCCAAGCGCGAGAGCCAAGAGATCGTGGGCGATCGGAGCGGCGACCGATCCTCCGTGTCCCCCGTGCTCCACAACGATGGCGCAGGACACTTGGGGATTCTCCACCGGAGCGTAGGCGACAAACCAGCCGTGTTCTTTCCCGTGAGAGGCTTGAGCCGTTCCGGTTTTCCCCGCAACGTCGAAGTCTTTTAGTTTCGATGCGACCCCTGTTCCAGCGCTCACGACTTCTGTGAGGCCGCGTCCAATCAATTTCCAGGAAGCGTCCCGCAGAACGACGTGCGTTTGAAGGTGCGCTCCGCCAAGCCGCTCGGGCGCCTGCCCGAAGCGTCTGGACTCGGTTACCAAATAGGGTTGGTATACCGACCCTCGGTTCGCGAAGGTGGACATCAAACTCGCCATTTGAAGTGGCGTGACTTGAAGGTCACCCTGACCAATGGCGTAATTGAGCGTATCTCCCCCCTGCCAATGCTGCTTGTGAAGCGTTTTCAAAGCCAAGGGGAGCGGTCTTTTCTTTTCGTGGAAAAGATCGACCCCCGTCGCCTGTCCCAGTCCAAAAAGCTTTGCCGTTTCTTCAATCAGTTCAGGACCGATCTTTGAGCCTAGTTCGTAAAAATAAACGTCACAGCTCTGCGCCATTCCTTGAATGAAATCCATCGATCCGTGACCCTTCAATTTCCAGCAATGAAAAATGCGCCGTTCCTTGCCGAGGGTGTATGAACCGCTGCAATACACGCGCGCGTCGGGATCTAACATGTGCGCTTCAGTCGCAGCCAGCGACGTAATGATCTTAAAGGTGGAACCTGGTGGGTACAAAGCCTGAATCGCTCGATTGTAGAGCGGCAAATTGGGGTCGGCCAAAAGCGAGCGCCGATCTTCGGAGTTTCCCAGTGGAAGAAACAGATTAGGATCAAACCCTGGTGAGGAAGCCAGTACCAAGAGCTCCCCAGTCTGCGGTTTCATCACGACCACGGCCCCTGGGTGCCCCGTGTCGCGAAGCCGCTTCTCGGCCATTTCTTGCAATCGTTCGTCTAGGGTCAGAATTAAGTCCTTTCCAGCCTGGGGAGGCAAGTGACGAATCACTCGAACTTGGCGCCCGCGCGCGTCCACTTCAATTAAGAATCCTCCGTCTTGCCCGTGCAGAGAGGGATCATAAAAGCGCTCTAGCCCCGATTTCCCAATCCAGTCGCCTGGATGGTAGCCCTGAGCGGCAAATTGATCGAGGTCTTCGTCCGTGATCTGCCCCACATAACCCAAGACATGCGACGCTAAAATCTCTTTTGGGTAATAGCGCTGCTCTTCTATCGTCAAAGAAATTCCGGGTAGATGGATGCGTTCTTGTAAGATCTGAAACGCTTGAGCCCGGGTGAGTCGATCGGAGATCCGCATCATCGATTTGGCCCGCACGGCCGCAAACAAACGGTGCTCAAGTTCCGAAGGTTGAACCTCTAAGATTGTAGAGAGTCCCGCCAAAACCAGCTGAAAGTCAGCGGGATGAAGTCCGAGAGGAGAAAATAGCGCCACAAATACCGGTTGGTCATCTGCCAGCA
>JBBSDO010000287.1:0-2952 GCA_038241515.1 Elusimicrobiota bacterium
AGCGCGCGCATCAATAAATGCTCGATAAAACCCCGGACTATTCGCTGACGAAAGTCCATATCTTCTTCAAACTCCAAAATTTTTGTTACTCGACCGAAGTGCCTATCGAAGATATTTGCTAGACCAGGGAATTTCCGTAATTCCGATTTTAGGGGAGGGACCGTTTCAGGGTTTGTACCGGCCGATTTTATATTTTGCGATTCGATTTGCGACGCATTTCCAGGAACAGAATGTGAGGGACTGCCTGCACGTGGTTCCACTCCTGGCTCGGAAATTAATTTGAGTGTTTTGAGCATTTCACCGGTGGTTTGGTAATCCTTGACGATGATATCGGGCTCGCCGAATCGGACGATGTCTTTGGCAACCCCAGCGATCGGCGCGTAAACGACGGACAGAACGCCCGTCGCATTGGCGGCATCTGCTTCGTTGAGCGAGTTTCCAACGAGTATTGCTTCTTCGGGCAGCAGGTTTTCTTGCAGTAAAAGATTTTGGAATCCTTTCGTCTTATCCTCGCCGCGGTAAACGCCATCCAATCCTAGCCCCCTTTGAAGAGTGTCTGCATCCGATCCCATTCCGCTCGTTATTAGAAGTCGCCTAATGTCTTTAAGCGCGCCGATGGCGTTTAGAAATACTTCTATACCGGGAAGGAGATCGCCCATGGGGTCTTCACCGTCGGGAATCGATTTTAACGATCGCACGACAGTGCCATGAACGTCAAAAATGATGCACCGAGGCCTTAAGCGTTTTAATTTTTCTTGTGTCTCTTGGCGAGGGTTCACCCAAATGGAAGGAGCCGCACGGTTTGGCTCGTCTTGTGAAGAGGTCGCGAGCGATGGTTCGCCACCTTGCACTTCTGAGGAAGGCACGATTTTGGGCGAGCCATCGTCAATAAAGGCGCGGCGAGGAGATTGCTGTAACGCCTCCCGGAGACCATCGATGAAAGTGTGCCCTTTTCCCGGGTAGCGATTCTCAACAATCGAATATCCTTCGCGCCCGAAAAATGGCGAGAGCTCTGCTTTAGGCCCGGATTTTGAAACGTTGGCGCCCCCGGATTTCAAAATGTGCGTGTTGTAAAAGCGCTGGATTTCCGCCGCCATCCTGGCATTTTCTTTTGGCGTGCACAAAGTAATTCGCACGTATTCGCCCTTGGCGCCGTCCGTATGAGAGGTATCCTGAATCAGAATATTTTGAGCCTTGAGGTAAGCGGTCAATGCCTGTCCCGCCCCGACGCCCCAGGCATCGAGATTGATAAATACAAAATGCGCCACGCTGGGAAATACATGAACTCCCGGAATCGTTTGCAAACGCGCGACAAAATCTTCGCGCCAAGCCTTGATGAGCTCACGCGTTTTCTGAATAAATTCGGGATGTTCTATCGCATAGATGGCCGCCTTCTCTTGCAAAATCCATAGGGTGTGGGAGTGCTTAATCTTCCTAAGTGCGCTTATCACGTCTGTATCTGCCAGGAGGTAACCGACGCGCAGGGCAGCCATGCCGTAACATTTTGAAAAGGTTCGCAAGATAAGCACATTTTCGTACTTGAGTAACGGCCGGGCATCTTGATCAACGAATTCCGCATAAGCTTCGTCAAAAAGAAAAAGGGTATCTGGAAAATCGTGAATCAGCGAGTCAAATTGCAACGGGTTTACGTAGGCGCCGGTAGGATTACTGGGGTTGGTTATCACCACGAGACCCATTTTCTTCCCACGTAGTTCCGCGCGGACCGCTTCGGGGTCGAGCTCAAAGTTTTTCGCGTCGAGGATTAATTTGATGGGCGGGCTGTTCACCTCTAGCCATTCACCAAAAAACTTAAAATTTGGAACAGGATAAAGTATGTCGCCGGACTGCCGGCCGTAATCAAGGATATCGGGCAGAAGGTTCGCGCTGCCCATGCCCGAAATCAAAATGCGATTTTCAGATAGCCCGAATTTCATCGAAAGCGCCTTTGCCAATTCGCTTCCGTTCGTCGTGCCGTACAAATTGAGCGGGGACTTGCCGAGCCATTCACGAATGTAACGACGAAGCTCCGGATTTTCGATAGGCAATTCGTTCAAATGGGCTCGGATGGGTTCGGAAAGGACTCCGAGGTTTTTTTCCAACTGACTGTTAGGTTCGCCTGAAGAATGGCTCTGCTCGGGCTGGGGTCGCGCTTCGGTTAGAGTCGTGTCGGCGGCGGATTGTGCGCGGCGGGCATTCCAGGCGTCCGTGTGAGGAATCCACGGACAAGAATCAATGAGGGTGGCTAGAAGAACTGCCGTGACCGCAATTGCCGGAATCATGATGGGCCAGTGGTACATCCATAATAAAAGGCAGGCGGCAACTCCGAATAAACCAGACACCAGTGAGTAAGCGGGCGCGTTCAGGTAGGAGTCGCGGCCTTGCCGAGTGGCAGGTGGTCCGCGCATCAGGAACATATCGAGAAGAATCATACGCAGCGGTCTTATTGTTCTCTCGTTCAATAGTTCGTGGCCAATTCCTTCATGGACAAGTGCCTGGTGAATCCAAAGAAGGCCTAACGCTAATAGACCCGTAGTGCCGGACATTCCATGAGGCCCGTGCCCCAAAAAGCTGACCCCGGATAATGTCCCCAAAAGGAGCATCGCCACCCACGTCCCCACGCTCCGCAGGCGACCTTGGCCTGATGGGGCTACGTGCTCTATCTCGCGGGAAGGCTGACTCGCGGCTGGGGGAATGGTGAATTGATACAGGCTCCGATTAAATGGCGCTTCGACAAGAGCTGCTCCGAATTCGCGGACGAAGAGGTCGCTACTTTTACTTTTTGGAGCGCAGAACACCCGAGCTGACGTCACATCAGGAATGTATTTTCGGCTGATTTCTATGGCCTTTTTCATGACTCCGCGAGCAGTTCCTTGCCGGAAAAACTTCTTATCGGTAGCCAAGTCGGAGATTTCGATTTTGCTCTGGTCTATTTGAGTAATTCTCACCATTCCA
>JBBSDO010000288.1:0-2893 GCA_038241515.1 Elusimicrobiota bacterium
ACAGGAAGAAGCCTACAACGCCGTTTTAAGCCAAAACCTTCTTGAACGGAGTCAGTAAGCTATTTTTCGCAACTCTCTCAACGTACCCGCTCTTCATTCGGAACAGTCGGCGCACCTCGACATGATCCGTGGCCTCGCCGCCCTTGCGGTGATGTGGGGTCATGTTCGCATCCTTTTTTTCTTGGACTACCCCTCCGTTAATCATCCTGGCCTGTTGACCAAAGGGTTCTATGCCATAACAGGGCTCGGCCATCAAGCGGTGATGATTTTCTTTGTTCTAAGCGGTTTCTTCATTTCCTTAGCTGTTTTCAAGCGTTTCGCGAACGGGGAATGGTCCTGGCGACAATATGCATTGGATCGTATGGTGAGGCTCTACATCGTTCTCATTCCTGGACTTATTCTGGGCGCCGTTTGGGATCATTTGGGCAAGACCTTATTTATGTCGACAGGGCTTTACACCGAACCGCTTCATAATTTTGGAAATTTGATCGTAAGCCAGTCGTCAACTCCCCTGAACTTCGTAGGAAATTTGCTTTTCTTGCAGACGATTTGGGTCAAGTCGTTCGGATCAAATGGTCCTCTTTGGAGTTTGACGAACGAGTTTTGGTACTACGTTCTCTTTCCGCCACTTCTCCTACTTGTCGTCGCGCGGGCGCGCTTGAGGACCTCTGTGGCGGACGCTGCCCTGATTGTGGCGGTCGCCGTCCTAATCGGTCCGGGAAGAATGCAAGGATTCTTGATTTGGCTATCTGGAACCGCTGTTGTTTTGATCTTGGGGTGGTTTCCTCCTCGAAGAAGTCTTCTTCGAGGTGCCGGCACAGCGATCGCAGGGTGTCTTTTCGTCAGCTTCATGTGTCTTAGTCGAACAAGAACAAATTTGTCGCTAAGCGACATGGCCGTCGGTCTTAGTTTCGCAGCGTTTCTCCTTGGAATTTTGAATCTCAGGAAAAGCGAAGTCTCAAGCTGGTATTGTAAACTGACGCGAAGCGTGGCGGGCTTTTCTTTCAGTTTGTACGTTCTTCATTTCCCTCTGTTGTTGTTCTTGCGCGCTTTTTTGATTGAAAACAGGCGATGGCAGCCGGATTTTCGGCACCTCTTTTTTGGGTTGCTGATTGGAGGGGTGGCCATCCTCTATTCACTTCTCATCGCCCGGTTCACCGAAGCGCGCACCGCTATAACCAAGCATTGGATCGCGCAACATTGCCTACCCGTGAACGCACAATAAGCTTTTCATTAACGTTAAACTGTCGTCTGGCGATTGGAGGACGGCATCTGTTATGATTGCCAGATCGTGCGCGTCGGACTCATTTTTTTTGTTTTTCTGGGAGCATCCGGCGTCAGTTTGCTCGCCGGTAACACCGATTTACAATCCAAGTCGTTGACCGTTGTTGCCATTGGCGATTCTATAACGGCAGGTACCCCCTATTTCAAATCTCCTATTGAGAGTGCTCCAAACGGCAGCGGTAACCCGGAAGGACAATACACCTATTGGGTGACTCGTTTACGACCCGCATGGCGTGCCGTCAACTGCGGGATCAATGGGCAGCGCTCATCGCAAATCAGAGCCCGTTTTGATGACGTTTTTAGATTTAATCCCCGGTATATCGTGATCTTAGCCGGAGTCAATGACATTTATTTAGGAGGCCCTTTCCAACAAGTTTGCGCGAATCTGCGATGGATGTATAAGCGTGCGCTCGGAAAAGGCGTCTGTCCAATTGCCGCCACCCTTCTACCTTTAGATCGGGCTAGTGAGAAACAATCCGCGGAGATAAGGAAATTGAACACGTGGATAAAGAGAACTGCGGCAACCCTTGGTATTCCGATCGTTGATTTTCATCGCGCTCTTGAGGACTCGTCGAACCCGAATCGACTAAAAGCGTCGCCTGACACTATCCATCCGGACCTTCCCGGCTACCGCCAGATGGGAATCACGCTCGTTGGCGTGATCGACAAGGCCCAAATCGAACGGCGTTAACGGTGTGAAGGGAGATCAAAGCACTTGATTTTATTGTGGCCTGTCTACGCGACGATCGCCGTGGCAATCCCTCTCTGGATCTTTATTATCTTGCAGTGGCGGAGGGGGATTTATGGCCTTCTCGGGTTTCTCCCCGTGGCCGGCATTGTGAGCCTGAGTCTTTTCCCGGCGGTCTGGCCCAGGCTCGTGAAGGATATCCTCTTCGTCATTCCCTGTTATCTTGCCTACCTCTTTTCGGTTCCAGGTACGTGGCGATCCAAACTGGACTTGCCGCGGTCCTTACTAATCCCTTTGACTGTTTTTTCAATGATGGTTGTCGGACAAGCTTTTAACCCATTGCTTCCGACTTGGAAAATTGCCGCGATTGGTATGAAGGTATGGTTATTTTATTTACCACTGATGTTTTTGGGTCTCCATTTAGCTCGCGGATGGCGCGATCTACGGTTTCTCTGGCGAGGTCTAATCGTGCTGGCCGTGGTCCCTTGTGGTTTCGGGTTATTAGAATGGGTTAGCTGTTTTGCTTTTGTGTATCAGGAAACCATGAGAGCGGTATACGGCCCAGCAGCAGAAGCAGCGACGCAAAATTTCGTCTATTTTATTTTGGGCGGCGTCAAGATTTTTCGTATCCCTTCAACTTTCACGTATGTAACCCAGTATTTCAACTTTGTACTGGCCATGTTGATACCGGCATACGCCCTTTGGCAGACTGATCAAGACAATCGTTGGCGCCGAGCGGGCATGTGTGCCTTCTTTTTTCTTATCTTTGTCTCCTATTTATCTGGGGCACGCTCGGCTTTTGTGATCCAGACGTTGCTTGCGGTGCTCATTGTTTTGCTGGATAAAGGCTGGATAGCCGCGTTTCTAACAGGTGTAGCTTCTTTACTTCTTCTCATTGCGAGCCTACAACTGCCCGCAGCG
>JBBSDO010000289.1:0-2892 GCA_038241515.1 Elusimicrobiota bacterium
ATCATATCACGGTGAGTTCTTCCGGTGCTTTTCCACTGGTCTATCCGCTGCGGGGCTATCGCAGACATTTATGCAACTTCGGGAAGAGACCCCTCACCTAGCCTCTCCCTTTGGGAGAGGAATATGACAATTCCTCGCCCCCTTAGGGGGGAGAGGTTAGGTGAGGGGGGCCACGGTGTGGACTTTTCGTTGATCTCTTACGGACGTAGGGGGTAAGGACAGAACGGCTCGTCAGGGCGACGTCGACGAATCATAGCCCACTTCTGATAGCCCCTAGCTCGGATCGCATAGGAAAGGACGGCGTTATTGATTTTGGTCAGAAACGACCGGATCGGGAGGTTCGGACTTGGCCGCTACGTGAGAGGTATCGGTTTTTGGCGCGATTGCAGATTGCGCATTGCTCGCATCTTGTTCGGCGACGGCTTTGTCCATCAAAGAAAATTCCGTCACCACGCTCGAGCCTTCTGAAAGATCGCTGGGTTCTTCCGCGTGGACGGGCAACGCGCACAGCGTTAAACCACAAACAAGAATCAAGATAACGAGAGGTTTCATGGCATTAACTTAGAGCAGCGCCTCGTCGCGCAGGTAACATTTTTTAGGGCTAGCTCTCTGATTGAGGCTTCTCAATGAATCGGTGACGGGGCGCGCGGGAGCCAAAGCGATTCGCATAGAGCCAAGTAAACTCGGCACCGTAGAAGAAAATTTGGGTGGCAAAATAAATCCATACCAAAATGACGATCACGGAACTGGCGGCTCCGTAGAGGGAACTGAAGGATTCGTAACTCAAATAGAGTCCGATGGCCGATTTCCCGACAGCGAAGAGGGCCGAGGTCAAAATAGCTCCCGGCCAGACGTCCCTCCAAGCGACATGGGTGTCCGGCACAAACTTATAGGCGCAGGCAAAAAGCAGTGCAAAGAGAAAAAACGGTAAAAGTATATTTGCAAACCGTAGTAAATGAAACTGGCCGAGGATGGGCAGAAGATTTCCAAGCAGGTGATGGAGAAAGGAAAGCAAGGCGTCTAAGATGAAAAAGGCCAGCATAAATAGAGCTATTCCTATGACCATTCCAAAATTCATTAGCCACGTGCGCGCCATATTACGCAGAAACCCTTCCTCCGCGGGCTCGATATCCCAGATGATATCGAGCGCGGTACGCAGTTGGGCAAATATCCGCGACGCCGCCACGTAGAGCACGACCAGACTAAGGACCGTCGCGCGCCCCTTGCCCGAATGGGTAGCTACCTCTAAAAGTCGCTGCACGGAATCGGCCGCTTCCGAGCCAATCATCATCGACAGCTTTTCTAGGACTTGGTCCTTAGCGCCTTCTTTGGCCCAAAGATGCCCGACGATGGCAGTCGTAATGATAACAACGGGAGGAAGAGAGAAGATGGCAAAGTAGCCCAGGCCGGCGGCCAATAAATCGGGGTGGTCTTTCTGATACTCGTGGTACGTTTCTCGAAAAAAACTAAAAAGTTGGCGAAGATTCGAGAAAAAGCCGGGAGAAGTTAAGTTTGACTGTTTCATAGGGAGAATATGCGGTTTTAGACAGCGTCGAATAAGGCGCGGTTACGAGGCAGGATACCTTAAAGACGAGCCGGTGGTCGAGCAGAAAAGTATGCCTGTTTCTGCACGGCCACCGGCGGATTGTGCTCAGATCACTTAATTCGCGTGACGTTTCGATAAACGCATCCATTCGCGAATCCTCCCTAAATGCTCCAAAATCCCCGGCTTCGTTTTGTACGCCGTGGGTTCCTTTTTTCGCTTAGTCTGGCGAAGCGATACGCTCCCTACAACATAGCCCGTTGTAGTGGGCAAGATGACAATCATTTTTCCTCCTTATTTAACAGCCCATCGTCTGGGAGCCTTCTTAATGGCAGCGAAGGGCTGAGGTTGGGGAAAACCTCCCCCAAACGCCGCCGCCCGATTGAGCATTCCTTCCAGAATCTCGATGCGTTTCTCCAATTCCCAGATCCGCTTGTTTTTCTCGTCAAACCCTTGCCGAGTAATTTCTTGCTCGGCCAGTCGTATCTCTCTTGCTGCGGGTTCCAGTTCCATTTTGTCCTCTCTTTTGACAGCCACTCCGTGCCGGTCCGCCACTCCACCCGCCCCTGCTTCTCTGTCGGGTTCCGCCTAAACCAGAGGGGCATAAAAAAACCCATCCTCTGGGGAGGATGGGTGCCTTTGGGAGTTGGGTTGTCTAGGTTTTTGTTTAGATCGCCAGGTCCGTAAGCACCTCATCCTTCGCTGCCCACATAAGATATACGTGAGAGCGAAGCGTCGAGAAATGTTTACGAATACAGGTTTGGCGAGTCATGACTTTCAGATTATAGACGATCCTTTCAATTTTTGCAATCGGAGAGTCTAACGGGATAAAGTCCGATTAGTTCCGGAGGGCGGCGGAAGGCTAGGCCGTAATCATCTTTTTGCCATTTGCTCTGACTACTCTTTCTCTCTTTGCTCTGAAGCCGTTCTCAAGCCGTTACATTCTTTTTACTTGCAAAAGGATCGTTTCTCCGGTACAAATCGTTTCCAAAAACTAAAATACAGGAGATCGCATGAACCGGAAAAGCGCGTGGCAGTGGTTGGTGGTTTTAGGGATGGGTGGACTCAACGTCAGCGCCTTGGCTTCACTTAGTTTTGGACAGGCTTCCGACGAAAATCAGGACACCCAAATGGTAGATACTCTTTTTCGGACACTCTGCGGGGGCCCGGCCGACCCCGCGAGCCTGGGCTATTATCTCACGGCTCTAGAGGAAGGTCGTCAAACACGCCAGCAGGTTCACGATTCCGTCGCCAAAACCTGCAAAGATCGAGCCGAGGTTCCCTGCGATCACGTTCTGGGGCTTCAGGATCTCTGCGCTTCAAAAGCGAAATCGTAACCCGGAATCCCC
>JBBSDO010000290.1:0-2783 GCA_038241515.1 Elusimicrobiota bacterium
AAGATCCCGAAATAATTAAGTTCCCATGGTGGCTAAAAAATCCTCTTCTCGGGCGTATTATCCGTTGGTTTTCGCTGTTTAGATCGCCATATCGTTTTATCGGTGTGGACGGATTATCACGGCGAATCACAAGCGCCGATCACACCTATCTAATTCTCCGCAAAGGTGTCGAAGTTATTCATGTTCACGAAGGCACAAGACCGGATGTTTGGTACATGCCTGGCTACGGAGTTGTTTATCACGCACATGCCCGCCGTTTTATCCCGACGGAATACCTTGAGCGTCGAAGACTTTCTCCGCATAGTTACGTCAACAATTACATTAAGAGCCAGTTGCCGTCTAAGTTAGTCACAGACCCCCTTGCGAACAAGGAAAACTTCAGGGACCCAGATAGCGGCATCATTTTGGTTCCAATCAAAGGCCTATACCGAAAGACGGGCCAGTTCGGCCATATTGGGTTGGGTCAGGTTTATGGCGAAAAGGTGATTTATATTGACGCAGACTTAGGCGACCAAGATCGTAGTGCGGTTCTTCAGCACGAGTTGTATGAGATTGGGAAGTGGGAAAGCTTCCGGACCGGAGATTTGGGGCAGCGCTTAGGACGAACGCTTACGCCTGGGGAAATGAGACGGTGGATCAAAGATAATTTTAACGAAGCTTTGGCGCTTGCGGAAAAGTGGCATTTTGAAGCGCCCTCCATATCGTACTTGTTCAAACAAGAAGGGATTGTTCAGATCGAAGATTTTTGGGGTTATTTCCATGAAGAACGGGACATTAATCTTGCCGCCGGCGATGATGACGTACAACGAAGTTTGAGAGACCCTCGTCAGGCACCGAAACCAAATAGGAGGCAGTTCGGAGCTATGCTCCTGGGCGCCTTGGCTGCTACCAAGATGCACGCTCAAAATACAAAGGATAACCCGCAACTCGATGTGCAGGCGCAACCGGGTCTCAGCCCCGCCGAGGCAAGAAAGTTCCTGAAGACATTCACGGAGCACTTCGATACCGTCGTTAAAGCACGGTTGGCGAAATCGAATGCTACGCTTGATGAATTGAAAGCCATTGAGGCCTTCCGGCGACTGTTGGCGAAAAACGTCCGGATCAATAATCGGACGGAAAACATGTTTATGTTCCTCTTGTATCGCCAGGGTCGAGGCGGTGGGCCCTTCCAGCTGGTCATGGAAATGCCATTGATCGCGCGGCTGCTAGAGCGATCTCGCTCCAATCCGGACGGTCCCGAAACGCTCGACCTTATCCGCCTCGCATACAAGCAGGGTTCTACTTTACTTTCGTTCGACGAAAATAAATATCTGGGCCTGGTGGCAAAGGGCTATGCGAGGCTCGCTACCGTAAACCCCCTCGTCAAAAGCGCCTATGACTTTTTTGTGCGACTGGCGTCTAAGAATGGTCTTCTGCTTTTCCCTTATATTGGCGACAAGTCGGCGATGGCAAGGTTTGCATTTGCTATTTATCCGGCAACTGGCGCAGCGGCGGAGTCGTGGGTATGCGAGCAGGCCGAAGCGTACAGCGAGCTCGTTTCCCGGATCAATGCCGGGCAGGACGATTATCTTCTGCTGCAGTGGGCTATGATGGTCAAAGAAGGGCGCCAAGCGGAATACTTTAAAGAAAACCCATCGGTCCATCGCGAAATGATGGAGATCGTCGACACTTTCCATCCCACAGAATTTAATCTTGCAGACCCAAGTGCGCGAAAGCTGGCTCTACAGGATAAAGATCGCCTAGACCATGCAAAACGCCTTCTCGGGCGAAAGGTCTTCTTGGAAAGTGTTGGTTTCGATCGCTTGCTAGATTATTCGAACGCCGTTGGAATCACAACGGAATTTGTTCAACGGTTGTTAGCAAACGAAACGAACCAGGCGACGAAAGACCTGCTTGGAAGATATCTTCAGATCTTGGAGTTCAAGGATCTGAAGGGTATCGAACGGACCAAAGCACTTCGGAATAACATCCTTCTCATTGAACTGAACCAAACCAACCCCGGCGCTCTCCTACTGGCTGGGTCCGAAGAACTTGAGAAGGGCCGACTTGTCATACAGAATGGCAAGCTCCAAATCGTAGACCCCAACGTCTTTGACTTTCTTTTGGATCCACGGTATACAGGCGAAAGAAACGCGCGAACTCCTGAACAAAAAGGAGGCGCGTTAAAGAAGATCGGAGTGCGAGGCGTAGCCGACGAGGCGACCCTCGCTTCTCTACATAGTCGCCATAGTGAATTCGTGGGCGCCGCGACCATCGTCCCTGCGATCGAAAAGGATGGGCAGCGATTGGTGGTAATAGAAGCGGATCTGCCCCATTCGGTAGCGGCATACCACGTGTCACAGGCCCAGGGGCCACCGATTGTGGTATTGCGCCGTGGATTACATGTTCACCTTCGAGATGAAGCTATTTATCACGAAGTACGGGAAGCGCACTGGATTTCGGCCGGATACTCGCAACATGCAGCGCATATCCTCGCATCTGCCGACCAAGTTACGAAATTCGGACTCAGTGGCCTAACCCCTTATCATGCGAACGAACTGAATGCCATGACGGCCAAACAGCTTCAGTCAATCCTAGACGAAGATCGTCAAATGCATTATGACGTCCTGGTAGCCGCTGGCCGTGATATTTCGCAAATCACAAAGTACGAAGCGAAAATCCGAGCCGCCGCACGAGCGATATTGGATGAGCGCAATACAGCGTCATCGGGAAGGCCTATCTCTGACAGCCCAGCTAGAGATATCGAATTTATAGACCTCGGAGACTCGGAAAGGGAGGTTTTC
>JBBSDO010000291.1:0-2749 GCA_038241515.1 Elusimicrobiota bacterium
ACACGTACCTGTCTTCGAGCCTTGTCCGCGAAATATCACGGTTGGGGGGAGCCCTCCAAGGTCTTGTTCCGACCGGTGTCGAAAAAGCTCTTCGAAAACGGGGGCGGGCCGGCGCATAGTCGACCCCTCTCCGGCTCTCTCGTTTTACCTTGACAAGCTTTCTAACTCCTGTTAACAATCAACCGTGATGAGCAATTCATGGCATGATTTCCGCCAAAAGGCGGCAACGGCGCCTAAAAAAATAGTGCTGGCGGATGGCGAAGATGCCCGGGTCATTAAGGCCGCTGCTCTGGCACAGTCCCTAGGTATAGCGATACCGGTTCTAGTTGGATCCGCGAGTAAAATTTCTCCCATTTGGCAACAATTTGCTCCCGCCGGCCAGGAGCCCAACTGCATCGACGCCTCAATAATGTCAACTGTCGCCAAAGCGGAATATTCTGACGCCTTAAAAACAATTCGAAAGTTTAAAGAACTCACCTCTGAGGAAATCCAAGAGAATTTAAAGGACAGTTTGGTGCTAGGGTGCTTAACGCTCAAAATGGGCCGCGTTGAGGGATTTATCGGGGGTGCCAGTCGAACAACCGCTGACACACTTCGAGCCGTTTTTTCCATTATAGGGCTCGCGCCACGAGGTCAAACGCTTTTTGGCTTCTTCCTTGTCGAAACGCAGGGAACTGCGGCTTCACGACCCCTCGTGATTTTAGCGGATTGTGCGGTGATACCTGAGCCTAGTCCAAAACAACTCGCTCAAATTGCCCTCGGCTCGGCGGCGGCTTACGAAATGTTTTTCGAGGAGAAAGCGCGCGTTGCTTTTTTGTCGTTTTCGACTGAAGGAAGCGCAGAACATACCTCCGTTCTTAAGATTCGTGACGCGATCGCGTTGGCGCGGGCGAAAGCGCCACAGATCGAGATCTCAGGGGAATGGCAAGCGGACGCTGCCTTAGATATGACCGCGGCCAAACTCAAGGGAGTGGGAATGAATCCAATGGCAGGGCAGGCCAACGTGCTCATCATGCCGGATTTGAACTGCGGTAACATTTCCTACAAACTCGTTCAGCGGTTGGGAGGTTGCCGAGCCGTGGGACCCGTGCTATGGGGAACGGCGCAACCTGCAAACGATCTGTCTCGAGGATGTTCTACTGAGGATATTATCGAAATGATTTCGCTCACAGCACTACAGGCGCAGCACATGCCCACGCTGACGGCTTCAGCAGGAAAGGGAGATCACTGATTTATGGTCGGTAATGCCTCTTCAGGTTCTGGTAATCCCTCGAACGCTTCGATCATCGACATGGCTGAATTGTTACGCATTATGGTAGAAAAAGGGGCATCCGACCTTCATATCACAATGGGTGCCCCTCCCATGCTGCGAGTCGACGGCCTGATCATTCCAACTCCCTATCCCAAACTGACGGCCGATATCTGTCAACACCTCGTGTATTCCCTTCTCACGGACACTCAAAAACAGCGTTTTGAATCAGTAAACGAACTTGACATATCCTTTGGCATCAAGAGCGTCGGCCGTGTCCGCATGAATGTTTTCCGACAACGCGGAGCGGTCGGGGCGTCGTTGCGATCGATTCCGCAGAAAATCCAAACGCTGGACGAACTCGGTTTACCACCCGTCACGTACGATGTTTTAAAAATTCCGAAAGGCCTAATTCTTGTGACGGGCCCGACGGGATCCGGTAAATCCACGACCTTAGCCTCCATGATCGACTTCCTGAATGAGAACCACCAGGGTCATATCATGACCATTGAGGACCCCATTGAATTCGTGCATTACCACAAAAAATCTATCATTAATCAACGTGAAGTGGGGGGAGATACAACTTCCTTCGGGCAAGCCTTGAAATATGTCCTGAGGCAAGATCCGGATATTATCCTTATCGGTGAGATGCGCGATGCGGAGACCGTACAGGCAGCGATCAACATAGCTGAAACAGGACATCTGGTTTTTGCCACGCTCCATACGACGGATGCCGCCCAATCTGTGAATCGCATGATTGACGTCTTTCCTCCCCATCAACAATCGCAAGTTCGAGCCCAAGTTTCTTTCGTCCTGCAGGCCGTCTTTAGCCAACAGTTATTACCCAAATTGACCGGAATTGGCCGCGCCATGGTCGCAGAAGTTCTCATCGTAACTCCCGCCGTGCGAAATCTTATACGCGATGAGAAGACTGAACAAATCGCAATTTCCATGCAAACGGGAGCCAAATATGGAATGCAAACGATGAACATGGCGCTTCACGATCTCTACGTGCGCCACCAAATTAATTATCAAGAGGCGCTTGCGGCCTCAACCGATCCCGACGATTTAAAGCGGCTGATGCAGCGAGGGATGGCGGAACGGGTGCATCCCACCCGATAAGAGAGGAACACCAATGGCCCAATTCAAATATAAAGCGCGCACTACGGCCGGGAAGACCGTGGAAGGTGTTGTCGAGGCTCCGATGCAAAAGGCGGCCCTTGAAAAACTGAGAAGCCAGCGTCTTGTGGTGGTGAATGTGTTTGAGGCCAAGGATGCTGGCCCCGGAGTCTTGGAAAAATTCAATCCTTTCAAAGGGGGGGTTAAAAGTAAAGACCTCGTAATCTTCAGTCGACAGTTGGCGACTCTCGTTTCAGCCGGAGTTCCTATTGTACAGGGCCTTAATATTCTTATCGAGCAGATACAGAGTCCGGTTTTTCAAAAAATTATTTCTGCGGTGCGATCCGATATTGAAAGTGGAATAGCTATTGCCGATGCCAT
>JBBSDO010000292.1:0-2745 GCA_038241515.1 Elusimicrobiota bacterium
GAATGCTTGAACATCACTCAAAGGTACTCCAAAGGAGGCAAACTCGTAAGCGGTTGATTCCAGGTAGGCTAAGTGCATCGCCGAGATTTGGGTTGTGCGTAAAAATCCCAGACCGGCGGGGTTCCAAATGGGGGCATAGGCATCCGTCGCCAAGGCGCTGTAGCCGCCCGCTAAAGCGGCAGGACGGGCCCCGACCGGAATTTCGAGGAAACTTGCCCCCGTCGTCCCCGCGGCCGCCCAGAGGCGCGACAACCCGAAAAAACAGGCTGTTCCAACGATGAAAAATAGAAGTCGGTGGTGCATACAGCGGTGTGACATTGTTGACCCGTCCAGACCCCCACCCGGTAAGATTGCGTAAGTGTATCAACATCCCGACTTTTCGACCATAGTCCATAGGGCTCTAAATTGCTTGCCAAAAGGCCGGGGATTCCTATGGGCCTAAAGGTATAAGAATAACGAACGGCGAGGGAGAACAGGGGACAGGGAATGGAAGCGAGGTATTTTAATGAGAAAGGCTTTCTTCGCCTTTCCCTTGCCCGTTCCCTGCCGGGGACTTAAGAGATCCATTCCCAGGCGGAATGATGTGCGTTTTTGGCGTCTGCGTATTCGATGAACTTGAGGTAAAAAGGATGGCGCGATAGCGTGCCTGAGTCGCCAAGGACGATCAAAAGGCGCCGGGAACGAGTCATGCCGACATTCATGCGCCGTGTGTCCCCGAGAAATCCGACTTCTCCCGTCGAATTGCTCCGCACCAATGAAAGAATCACGGCCTCTTTCTCGCGACCCTGAAATCCATCGATGCTTCCGATTTCGACCGCCGGGTCGTTCGCCAAATGCCGAAGGAGTCGCGACTGAGCCACGTAAGGGGTGAGAAGAGCCATCGACTTAGCGGGAATTCCCGCTTCGCGGAGCTGCTGATAAAAGTACAAGGCCAGCTTGGCCTCGCCCTCGTTTTCACGGCTTTCCAATAAATCGTTCCAGGATTCCTCGTAGCCCGAGCCCGCCGTATCCACAAAAATAAGCGGTTCCTGGGTCAGGGGAGTGCTTGCCACCCCAGGGAGCTCCGCCGCTGTGTGGGTTCTGACGGATTCATCGGCTTCTAAGGCGCCCTCGTAGAACTGTTGGGACGAAAAACCCATGATGGTTTCGTGCATTCGGTATTGGATGCGCAAAAGGGTTTGGCCTTCCGGGGGCAGCAGCGTTTGCAGCCTTTCCATGAGGGTGATACCCAGTCCCTGTTTCTTAGCCTCTTCGGAATAAATCGTGGGAGGTAGCTGGAGCGGATCGCCCGCGAAGATGACTTTCTTGGTCTGCGTGATCGGCACCCAGGAAAGCGCTTCGGTGGCCTGAGAGGCTTCGTCCATGATCAATAGATCAAAAGACTTCTTCAAAATCGGTTTTGCGATCCCTCCGTGGGTGACCAGCACGACGTCGGACGCTGCCAATATTTGTCGGCCCAGGGCGTACTCGATATCGCGAGCCTCCTGCCAGAGACCTTGAATCTCCTTCTGGAGCTGATGCCTGTCATCCCATCCAATACCACGCCCGCGGTCTTCGGCCCTATGGCGTTGACGAATTAGACGCTCCCGCTGCTGGTCCAACTCTCGGATGTACGCCTGTTCCGCGTGTTCAGCGACCTGGGCGGAGAGCGTGGCGTGGCGTAAGGAATCTAAGATCCTCGCCGGGTGGCCCATTCGAACCACTTTAAGTCCCGTTTCTAGAAGCTTTTCAAGAAGGTTATCGACAGCAATATTACTCGGAGCCGACGCCAAAACGCGTTGGCCCTGCATAACGGCCTGGCGGATTATTTCAACCAAAACGGTCGTTTTGCCTGTTCCCGGCGGGCCGTGCACAAGGGCCACTTCCGTAGCCGATAACGCTTTCTCGACCGCCTCCCGCTGGTATTCATTGAGGCGTGGATTGAAGAATTCAAGGGTCGGCCTTTCTTCGAAAGAAGGCGGAGCTGCTCCCATCAAGACTTCCCGCAGGTGGGCCACATCCTTTTTCTCCGCGCGTTGAACCGCCGTCAGCGCTTTTTTCATGCGCTTGTAAGTCGCTTCGCTGCCTAATACGTCCAACTGACATTTGCCTTCTGGGCGCTCGATCTCGGAAGCCCCACCATCGCTACCAAAAGAAAGGGTCTCGCGAGGGTCCAAGGCGACGGTGATTTCGAATTGGTCTACATCATAAAGCGTTCCCCTGATGCGGGGCACGTCGGGAGATGGGAAGGAGAGGGTTACTAAATCCCCCTGATTCAAAGCTTGAAAAGGGGAGTATTCTTCACCCGCCGACGGCCGGGAAAGGATCCAAAGGGGGTGGCCCCCCACCCCAAAGTCTTCCCGAACGATAACCAGGCGGGTAATGGTCTTGCCGAGAGCCTCGCGGGCCTGAACTGACAATTTCTCTAGTTTTCGCTCATTTTCCGCACGTTCGGCGTCACGCTCGATATCGATCAGACGCAGTAGTTTCTCAAAATGGGCGTCGTGCACCAACGTATTCTATCAGAGGCAGGGGGAGAGGCAGGGCCTCGGCCCTATGCCCTGCTTTCCCCTCCTAAAAAGGTATTGCATTGTCAAACCAATGTAGTATGCTTAAAACGGTTCATCCAGCCGGTCCGTCGCCTTCGGGCTTTGTACCGTCGAGGATGCCCCCCAAAGCAGCGGGGATTTTGAAACAGTAGAGGTATTAATCAACGTGAGCACCAAAGGTAAAGTAAAGTGGTTCAATGACGCGAAAGGGTTCGGC
>JBBSDO010000293.1:0-2704 GCA_038241515.1 Elusimicrobiota bacterium
AAGACGAGCAAGGGAAATCAGCAAAAGTTCCATCCGAAGACCCTGTCCGCGCCAGCTCCGTTACTCTTATCTGCGGAAGCTCCACCTCGTTGAAGGGTAAAATCGCCGATCGATCAGTCGATCTGGTTATTACGGACCCACCGTTCGGCGACAACGTAAACTACGCAGAAATGGCGGACTTTTTTCTAATCTGGCTACAGCGGCCGCTATCGCGTCTCTTTCCGCAAGAGTTTGCATCGGCTGAGTCTCCGAAATCCTTGGAGGCCGTCACCAACAAAGCGCGGAACCCGGGCGAAAACGAAGAAGGGTTTAAACAGGCCGATGTGATGTACGACCGCCTTCTCACCCTTTGTTGGAAAGAAGCGCACCGAATTCTCAAACCATCCGGGATTATGGCTTTTACGTTTCATCACGATAAGGACATCGCCTGGATTGGTGTGCTCGAATCCCTGTTTAAGGCCGGTTTCCTGATCGAAGGTGCGTTCCCGATTCGTTCTGACGAGACAAAGGGCGACGGCGGTTTTGGTTCCAAGAAGATCGAATTCGACGTTGTACATGTTTGTCGAAAACGCGAGGACACCGCAAAAGAGATATATTGGGCAACTCTTCGCAAGCAAATCTTGGAAGCTGTTCGATCGAGTTCTGCCGTACTCGCCCAACATCGTTTGTCTGGACTCCATCTCGCAGATTTAGAAGTAATTATTCGCGGTAAAGTGCTTGAGCAATACTCCAAGCATTACGGAAAAGTGAAAAGAAACCTAGCTGGCGATCCAATGTCAGTTAGGGAAATTCTTCTCGAAGCTAACTCTATAGCCTTATCGCTGTTGCAGAAGAACGAAGAGGATCGGATTCCAGATGGCATCGATCCGGAGACCAGAGTGCTCTTTACTCTCCTGCGAGAGGGGCCGGCGATCACCCGAGACGCCGCCAGCAAGCGCTTAAAGGGGTCTGGCGTTACTATCGACGACCTGATCGCCAATGGATGGGTTGAGCATGGAAAGAAACAAGGGCAGAGGATTATCCAGCTTATAAGCCCCCTGGACCGCTGGAACTCACTAGCGAGGAAGAATCAGATCAAGTCCGACCTGGACCAAGTTCACTTCGCCATAAATTGCTGCGTCGGCGGTCGAACCTTTCGGGACCATCCGGCCGACTGGGAAAAATGGATAAGCGAGAACTACAAATCGCTCCTGCCCACTGTCGGACCCATTCTCAAATTTATCGAGTCGAACCACTTTGGCTCAGAGCATCGGCAAGCGATCGGAATTGCATACCGCACTCTTGAAAGAGGGCTCCAAAAGGCGCGTGAAAACGACGCTGAATTCAAAGCCGCCTTTAAGGAAATGAACATTCAAACTGGGACGAGGGGGTAATTTATGGAGGAGTTAGATGTCGAAGCAGGAGTTTGGTTCCGACAAGGATGCTCAATTATTTGGGAACCACGGTGCCTGTCTCGTATTGTGAAAGACAATTCAGAGATAACTCCAATTAGCGCGGCGATGCGTTTCGGGAAAGCGCATACGTGGCCAGAACGCCTACCGGCTTTTAACGGTAAAGCGATGGTCGTAGTAGGGCTCGACGCTTGTTTGGAGAGCCTTGAGGAGATTCAAAGGGAGAAGTGGCTTAAGGAGCACATAAAGCCCATGGTGCTCAGTTTTTATCGTCGATTTCAGACGGGGGCCAGCCTGATTTTCTTTTTTGAAAGAGGCAAGTCTGCCTTTTTTGAGCACGTGGAAGACGCGTTTCTTTGGCAACCCACCTCTAAGAAGGATCAACCGATTCCCCTCGTGAAATTCTTGTACGGCGGAAGGAGTCAGGAAATCCGGCGACTAGTCTCTGAAACAGACCCAAAACGGGAACCGTGGGGGCTCTATGTCGCCAACCCAAGCTGAACTCACGGTTGGTCAGAAAATATCGCATCCTGAATTCGGCGAGGGAGTAATTACTAGCGTCGCTAGCAGCGACTACCTCGAGGTTTTCTTTCAATCGGTAGGCGCCAAGTCAGTCCCTGTTTCCTCGGTATCGATTCAAGAATCATCCCTTAGGCAGGCTCTTTTCGGAGCTGCATCAACCTCGGACAAGATTCGGGAGTTCTTTCTCGCCAGCGAGCTCACCGAGCTACCGCTTCTTGATAATGCAGCCTCCCTCACGTCAGCTAAAGTCGATCTGCTTCCTCATCAGGTTGTACTAGTCCACCGCATAGCAAATGCATCTCCTCGCCGCTTTCTCGTCGCCGACGACGTAGGTTTAGGCAAAACAATTGAGACAGCTCTACTTCTGCGTGAGCTAGCAAGTCGCGGGGAAATGAATCGTGCCCTGATGATTGTTCCCGCGGGCCTTGTCGAAAACTGGCGTCGCGAACTTAATGACGTCTTTGGGCTAAATTTTGAAGTTTTCGGTGCAGACGGCGATGTTACGGACCGAAAAACTAATGCGTTTGCCAAGCACAATCGGCTCATCGCTTCGATTGATACTTTGAAAAGACCCAAGCGCGTCCAGAACATATTGGCAGCGCCGAAGTGGGACCTCATCGTGTTCGACGAAGCGCACCACCTAACCGCGGTGCAAAGAGGAAATAACAAAGTCCACAAAACGGACAATTATCTTCTAGTCCCCTGGATCGATGATTAGTGATCATATTTGGTCTCGGCGGTGTATGCCTGCGTGGCTCGCGTGGCGAAGCGTGCGATCGATGCGAGGATGT
>JBBSDO010000294.1:0-2653 GCA_038241515.1 Elusimicrobiota bacterium
CGCAAGACGAAGGAACTGGATGATATGCACGAACGCGTTCACTGATGTCCACACCCCCTCTCGATGACCTTGGCAACGTCCTTCCCCGGAGCCGTACCACCCTACGCCTAGCGACAGCGGCAGTCGTCATCGGAGGCCTCGCCATCGCCTGGATTTATTCCGGAAAAGCCTGGGTTTTTATGCGACCCGTCGTCCATAAAGACTTGATCAACAAGTATGCAGGACAGTATAAATTTGACCCGCTCTGGGTGATGTCCATTATCAAAGTGGAGTCGGGCTTTTTAAGCCATGCGCATTCAAGTCGTGGGGCCGTCGGTTTGATGCAATTACTTCCGTCAACCGCGCGAGAATTGGCTCCGGAAGTAGGTCTCACTGGTTTTCGCGACGAAGACTTACAGAGACCGGACGTCAACATTCGCATTGGAATGCATTACCTTTTCAAGCTACAACAGTTGTTTCCAGATGACGATGTTGCCGTCCTAGCGGCCTGGAACGCCGGGCCGGGAATTACGCGTCAATGGCGAAGCGGCAAACCCTACCTTGATATGGAAGACATTCAATATCCAGAAACTCGTAAGTTCGTGTCGCATGTCGATCGCACATTCGGCTATCTAAAAATTATTCAGGGTTGGAAGTATTTGTTCGGAATTGCCCACCCTAGGCACCTTCAGTAGACAGCACCTATTGCCCAAGTCTTGGAGAGCCAAGTACAATGGCGGCATCCCTTGAATTTACCTCTCTACCCTTTAAGCCTTCCGGCAAATTTTCCTGACCTTAATCACGCGTCTGCCCATGGCGCCTAGCGAAGCTCCAAATCCTAAAGAGGCACCGTCGACGAAAGAGGCCTCTGAGAAGTCGGTCCCCCTACTGATCCGGGAGGGAGAACCCCCCCAAACACCGCTGATGCAGCAGTACCATGAACTGAAAAGTCAGCACCCGCATGAACTTTTGCTGTTCAGGTTGGGTGATTTCTATGAACTTTTCGATGAGGACGCCAAACGAGCTTCACCGGTCTTGGAAGTCACTCTCACGCATCGCCAGCAAGTTCCCATGTGCGGCGTGCCGGCGCATGCTCTTGATCCATATGTGGCTAAGCTGTTGAAGGCCGGTTTTCGGGTCGCGATTGCCGAGCAAATGGAAGACCCTGCCTTCGCCAAGGGTTTGGTTAAGCGTCAGGTCGTTAGGATCATTACCGCTGGCACGATTCGAGAAGAATCGCTCCTGCCGTCGAAACGATCGAACTATTTAGGGGCGGTTTCGATAACGAATGCGGGGATGGGATTTGCGGCCATTGAATGTTCAACAGGAGAGTTCATCGCCACCGAATCCATTGGCGAAAGGGCACACTCTCAGATTTGGGATGAGTTGGCACGCCTGGCCCCCTCGGAAGTGGTTTTATCCAACGAGTCAGAGAGTCTAGCTTTTGGAGAGCGCCTAAAGCGGAACGGCTTTATGGTGGCTGAGGCTCCCGAATCCGATTTTTCACTGCGTTTATCTGAGGAACGGCTGAAGCTCCTTTTCGGTACCGGTTCACTCCGCGGTTACGGACTCGAAGGAAAAGCGTTAGCGATTTCGGCGGCAGGTGCCGCTGTTCGGTATTTAGAAAAAACCCAATGCGGAAGGCCGGTCATTGTTCGCCCTTTGCGGACCTACTCTCTGGAGGACTATCTTCAGATCGATTCGCATACGCTCGATCATTTGGACCTCGTTCGCGAACGGGCGGATCGTAACCGCTCAAAAACGCTCCTTGACGTTCTCGACCACACGATGACCTCGCCCGGGGGTCGCCTCATGCGTCGCTGGCTCGTGGCGCCCCTCCGCAATGTTTCAGAGATACAGGCGCGGCAGGAAAAGGTTGAATTTTTTTGCGAGGGGCGCGAAACGCGGCGGAATCTTCGAACGCAACTTCAGGGCTGGCCAGACGTCGAGCGCACGCTTTCGCGTCTTGCTGCCGGCACTCTGCTGCCTCGAGATCTTTCCGGCCTCGGCCAAGGTCTAAGACGGATCCCGAAAGTTCAAACTCTTTTGTCCAGCGCTTATGACCAAGCCACGCGTCTGACCAAAGCACTTTCCCCTTCTCTTAGCGCCTTCCTCACGGCCTTCCCCGACGATGCGGCTCTAACGGATCTATTAGAACGCGCCATGGTCGAAGGACCCCCGATATCGTTTAAAGATGGCGGGGTGATTCGAGACGGCTATGATTCAGACCTTGATGAGATCAGAAATTCGGAGAGCGGGGCGAAAAAGAAGCTCCTTGAACTAGAGACGCAAGAGCGGCAGCGCACCGGAATTAATACTTTAAAAGTGGGTTTTAACAATGTGTTTGGCTATTACATCGAAGTCACAAAAACCCACCAGAGCCGAGTCCCTTCCGATTACATTCGTAAGCAGACGACGAGCAATGCCGAGCGTTACATAACTCCGGAGCTCAAGGAGTTGGAAACCCGCGTCTTAGGTGCTAATGAGAGGGCCATACGCCTTGAAACAAAGCTGGCACAAGATCTTCGCGCTACAATTCTTGAAAAGACTGAAGGACTGCAACGAATCTCTGCGACCGTTGCAGAGCTGGACGTCGTGCTCAGCCTTGCCGAAGTGGCGGACCGCCGGAACTATTGCAAACCGATTGTCGACGACTCTGACATCCTTTTTATTC
>JBBSDO010000295.1:0-2644 GCA_038241515.1 Elusimicrobiota bacterium
GTCAGCCGGCACGCCCGTAGAGAATCACTCCCTCCAGTTTTATGCGGTTGCGAAAGGCGCTCGCCGTTTCATTTGTGAGCAGTACCAAGTCGACACCACACAAAGTGGGGATTTCTTCCTCGACGCCGATGGCTAAACGAGTCCATGTCGCACGAGAAATTCCGGGCGCCTCTACGGCCAAGTCAAAGTCGGACCGCTCCCGCGAATCACCTCGGGCGCGCGATCCAAAGAGGTAGACCCTTTCAATATCAGTAATGCGAGCGGCGCGTTCAATTAAGAACTGTCTAATCGCGGTGGGAATGCGGAATACTTCCTTCATCGTCGGTAGTTTATCACAGTTTTTCCTGACGGATGGATGCGAAGGGGCCCGGGAAGCGCGGCGAGGTCCATCTGGCCCCTGGAATCTTTGCTATATTACTGGGGTCAGCGCGCCTCTGGATTCGATCTTTATACTACGAATAGGAAGAAACCCCACTATGTCCACATCGACTACAAACGACACGGAACAGCTCACCACTTTGTGCCAAAAGATGCAAGAGAGTCTCAATGCTTCGAAGGAGCTGTTGCAAAACGGCCACGAAGGTTTTGCCGTTTCGCGGGCCTACTTTGCCATGGTCAACGTGACTCACGCTTTGTTGCTGGCAAAAGAGCTGCCGGTACCGCCGGATGACCAGGCGACCCTGGCCGCCTTTGGGAAACAATTCGTTGACGCAGGGACTTTTGAGTCCGTTCTTCGTGACGACTTCAACCGAGCTTTTGAAGAGCGTTTGGAAGCCGACTATGGGACGTCCAAGCAATTCTCCGGTGAGGAGGCGACGGAAGCCCTCCAGCGCGCTAAGTCCTTTTGCCAAGTTGTCGAGGGCTACCTCGTCGACCAGGATCTTCTCCCCGCCGAATAACGTCCTAGCCGCTCGTTGGGGCCAAAAATACCAGCCCGCTCCCGAAAAGCAACCCCGCAACTTCCCAAAAGTTCAAGTAAGAACCGTCGCCCCGGCAAGTCTTAGGCCGGGGCCTATGGCGCCATCGAAAAGAGCTGGCGCCCGGCCTAGGGCTTGCCGGGCCGACGAAATATATGTTCGCCGAAACGGTGAAAAATGCTTCGACGAAGTCTGGGCGTTATGTGAGTGTTTGGGGCGACCGAATCTTTGTAGTTAGAGGCGGTAGGACAATCCCAGCCCTAAAGAGACGAAATGCTCGCCCACTTCGGGTTGGATGCTGCCTTCGCGTCCGAGGAAGTTGATCGTATCGAAGCTCTGAGACTCGTAGGCGAGGCGGGCTTCGAGAAAAAAATGAGTTGTCAAAGGATAAAGCCCGCCAAAACCGACTAGCCAGCCGGAACCCTTCAGCGTGTCCCCACTTCCTTTTGGAATGAGCCGGCTCCAGCTATACCCCGCCACGAAATAAGGTTCCGCTTTCCATTTCTCTTTGTAAAAAGGATAGATTCGTCCGGAGACGACCCCTCGATACATGTAAAAATTCTCGTACCGACGGGTTGTGGAGCCATCGGATACGGAGAATCCGTCGCTGGCAGAAAGGCTGGGATTCCATTCGACACCGCCGTTAAGCTCGACCGCAGGATGGACGCGAAATCCGAACCCACCGTAGAGACCTGCATTGGGAGACAGCGAGAGTTCCTTCGACGATACGACGTTTCCGTCGAGGCGAGTTTCAAAGAGCAGTCCGCGCTTGCGTTCTGCGGGAGGATTGGGATGATACTCCTCGTAAATGATCTTTTCGATGTCCCGAGACTCGAGCAGATAGGAATTCGGATCGAAGGGGGGATTTCCGATCAGAATCGCCTTGTCGGTGTCGATCATGATCTTGCCTTTGTAGAGGGTGCCGTCTTTCATGAGAACCTGGTCGGCGTGAAGAAAGGAGAACGGAATGGCAAACTGCAAACTGCAAACGGCAAACTTCAAAAATCTACGGATCCTCTTAAATTTGAAGTTTGAAGTTTGCACTTTGCAGGTCCCTTATTGAAAGCGGCTCAAATTTAGTAGCACAAAGCCTCCAAGGACCCACCGGTACACCACGAAAGGGGTATAGCGATGCTTCTGCACCCACCGCATGAGGATCGAAATCGCGGCAAAGCCGGACAGAGCGGCGGCCGCAAATCCCCCGGCTAGCGCCAAGTGATCAGGCGAGTGAAGTATCTCTTTAAACTTCAGAACTCCTGCACCCGCAATAAGAGGGATGGACATCAAAAATGAGAAACGGGCAGCTTCTCGCCTTTCAAGACCTAAGAGCAGTGCAACCGTAATAGTGATACCAGACCGGGACACCCCCGGAAGAAGCGCTAGGGACTGGGCTAAACCGATTCCAATGGCCGACAGGATCGTTGGATCTTTAATCCCCCTTCGTCCAGACGAAAACCAGTCTGCGAGTCCCAAAAGCACCCCCAGCACGATTAGCTCGATAGCCACTTGCTGGGGAGCCCGGAAAAGGGTATTCGCGTTCTTCTCTAATAGGAACCCGGCGATAGCGCCAGGAATTGTGGCCAGAAACAGGAGTACCACAATATGTCTTCTGACTTCAGGCCGCTCGCCTTCGCTGTTGGTCACGTGCGGACCGGTAAAAGCGAGGATAAAGCCCGTTAAGTCCCTCCAGAAATAAGCCACGACGGCCACGAGTGTCCCCAAATGCA
>JBBSDO010000296.1:0-2638 GCA_038241515.1 Elusimicrobiota bacterium
CCCTCTTCATCCAGCCTAAATGGGGATTCCGGGTTAGTAATAAGGTTCCCAAATCCAGAAGACGAGTTCGGTGAGGCGCTTGTGGGGGCCTCTGTGCTTCCAAGCGTCATAGGTAATTTCTTCACACTGCTTCTTATCATTTTGGAACATCTCTTCCATCTTTTCGGCGAAGCCCCGGTCGTAGAAGGCAAGACTCTCTTCCGCATTGCGATTCATGGACCGGGCATCAAAGTTAATGGAGCCGATCGTGGAATAAATTCCGTCCACGACGAGGGTTTTGTTGTGCATCATCGTGGGCCGGTATTCGTAAATCTTCACCCCTCCTTTTAGCAATTCCCCGTAATGGATCCAAGAGGCTGATCGGACCATTTTTTGGTCAATATGCCGTCCGGGCACCATGATTTCTACGTCGAGACCCCGTTTAACCGCCTCGACTAGAATCTTTCGCACCTGTTTGTCGGGAAGGAAATAGGCATTGGCGATATGAATACTTTTTCTCGCCGATTGGATGGCAACGAAGTAAAGCATCTTGGCAAGCGAAGACGAATCGCCCCGAGACGCTTTAATGGCCTGAGCCGCAACCGATCCGGCGTTTTCGATGGGCGGATAAAAAGGGTCTCCCGCCAGGATTTCCCCGGTGGTATAGGTCCAATCTTCCGAGAAAATGGCTTGCATTTGGGAGGCAACGGGGCCGTCCACGCGCACCTGGGTGTCCCGCCACTCCTTCGTATTGCGCGCATTGCCCAGCCACTCTTTGGCTATCCCCAACCCGCCCGTATACGCGATGTGACCGTCGATAACAAGAATCTTGCGATGCGTGCGCTGGGCCACCTTGTAAATCGTAATGAGCTTCAGGGGACGGTACTTTCGCACCTGCACCCCCGCCGCCTCAAGCTTTTTCTTCATGTCCCGTTTCATCGTACTGCCAAAGCCGTCAACCAGGAGTCGCACCTGAACCCCTCGTTTGGCGGCGTCGATCATCGCATCTGCGAATTGTTGTCCCGCCTCGTCGGGTTGAAAAATGAAGGTCTCAAGATTCACCGTGTATTTCGCTTTGCGGATGTCGTGAGTCATCCGGGGAAAAATTTCATCGCCGTTTTTGAGCAGTTCGGCGCTGTTTCCCCCTACCATCGTATTGCCGAGCGATTCGGCCGAACGTCGAAAGGCGGAGCTTTCGATTTCGAAAGGGTGATCAAATTGGTAAACATCCCGTTTTTCAGAGCGAATGGCGTTAGGAATAAGAGTGCAGGCCGACGTGCTCAGACCGGCCACGGCCATAAAGATCAGGAATATCGATTTTTGGTAGGAACTCATCGTGCTAGAGACAATCCTCGAATAAGCACGGTTACTTATTCGGAGCTGGGGGGTCTATTCTGAAAACTCGGCGCTGATGCCTTGCGGATTCGTCCGTCCTGTGCCGACTTGAGGCGCCCCAACCTCGGGTATGTAAGTTTTTATCCTCAACTTTTATGGCGTATCGAAAACCCTCTGTAAATTCGACGCGCCGCTTCGTCGACATCGAGACGACATTTAGGTGTGTCGGAATCGACTATTTTTGGGACAGCCGCAGTCTTCTCGTAGCGGTAGGAAAGTATTCTTAGAAATGGCATGATACCGGCCCGTGATCACGTTACGAAATAAAACGAGAAAGTCGCTGAAGGAATTTATGGAGGGGCTCCGATGACTAAGCGCTTGGTGACCATGTCAATCGCCATACTTCTCTGTAGTTGTACTTCAAAACCGGCAAACAAGGATATTTCATTTAGTGGTACGTGGATTTTTACAGGTGAAAATATTAACAGTGGCAATCCGGCAGGTCAGACATCTTACGACGTGATAGCCGATGGTCGTCGATTTCGCGTTATGCAGCCAGCGAGTGATCCCAATGCGGTGGTCACGGTCTATGATGGGGAGAGAATGTTTACCACTAATCGACTGGAGGCGGCTGATGCACGTTCACCCGCCGGTGCGACAGTATCACCTAATTGGGCTGAACGGCAACGCTTCTGGATTGAAAAGCCTGAAGGCATTTCTTCTTCTGGAGGCCAAATTGCAGGACATAACACAATTCTTTATGAGAGGAGCTCAAGAACCCCGGACGCTCTCTATGGTGGCTTAAGCGTTCAACAATGGATCGATCCAGAGACGGGCATTGTGCTAAAGAAGATTGAGATCTCAGGTCCGGAAGGATCTGTGGTGAGAAAAACCTGGGAATGTCAGAAAATCGAATTCGGCCCTGTTAATGCAGCCGCCTTCACTAGTCCATTAGGGGCAAAATGAGCTCATCCATCGGTTCGCGCGGCTAACGAACGCCCCCTTTTGTATTTTCCTTGCACTGTCCCAAATTCCAAGGTTTTCGATACGGCTGAAATCGATGTCGTGCTCCGGCGAAGAAAGGCCGCTCATTAAGAGGGGGGCCGTTAGACGGCTCCACAATTACTCAAAGCGTCCCGACGAGCTAAATTGGTTCAGTCCGATAACGGAGGAAGAACTGCGTTCTCCAATTTCGCTCACGACATCGTCGGACTATAATCTATAGGTGGACTCCGACCTCGTCGATTGGCTTTTCCTAGACCTTAATGCCTACTTTGCTTCCGTAGAACAAAAGGAACGGCCTGAACTTAGGGGACACCCTGTA
>JBBSDO010000297.1:0-2584 GCA_038241515.1 Elusimicrobiota bacterium
TCTAAGGCTAAAAGGTCCCGAAACTTTTTGGAGCCATTGGCATTGTTGCGCTCGCCCACGATCAGAGGTTTGGGTTCTTGCGTAAAAGGAACTTGGATGTATAAACTGGAAGCTGCAGGGTTTTTTTCCACCTTTCGGAGCCCCGGTTTCAAATTTTTGACTGCTTGGACTACTTTGGCGAGGTGAGCGGGAGTCGTTCCGCAGCAGCCGCCTACAATATTCACGCCGAAGCGCGTCACGAAGTCCTGAAGGTGGCTGGCGAGCTCGTCCGGCGTCAGTTTATAAACGGCTTGCCCGCCTACGTTTTCAGGGAGCCCTGCGTTCGGAAGAACGGAGATGAGGCGGGACCATTGCTGGGACAGGGTCCTGACGTGTTCGGACATTTCCTGGGGTCCGGTGGCGCAATTCATTCCTAGCGAAACGATCGGATAAGGCTCCATGGCGGTGATCGCCGCCGCCATTTCGGTTCCCAAAAGGAGAGTTCCTGTTGTTTCGACCGTCACTTGGACCATGACCGGAAGATCTCTTTTGGCCTTGGCGAGCGCATCAAAGACTCCTACGGTCGCCGCTTTGGTCTGTAGAATGTCTTGGCAGGTCTCGATCAGGAGGAGGTCAGCTCCCCCTTCAATGAGGCCCGCGGCCTGTTCAGCGTAGTTCTGCCTTATGATGTCGAAAGTCGTGTGGCCGAGCGAAGGAAGCTTTGTTCCGGGGCCCATAGAGCCCGCGACGAACCTGGGATTTTCCGGTGTGCTGAATTGCGTTGCGATCTTTTTCGCCAAGGCGGCCGCCTTGAAATTGAACTCATGGACGCGGTTTTCTAGTCCAAACTCGCTAAAAACAATGCGGTTCGCGCCGAAAGAATTCGTCTCCACCACCTGGCAGCCCGCTTCGAAGAAGGACGCGTGCAATTGCTCAATCCACTCGGGGTGAGTCTCGAGCAAAATCTCGGTGCACCCTTCCTTGCCGGCATAATCGTCAACGGTGGGGTTGTGAAGTTGAAGATTTGTTCCCGTTGCCCCATCAAAAACGAGTATCCTTTCCCTAAGAAGGTTGTTGAACTCTTGCGGATTCATATCTGCAAATTATACCACTGGGTCATCTGACAAGGTTGTAACCGCTTCGAGTTGAGGCCGGTCTAATGGTAAAGCAACATCTGTATTAAAAAGCTGCGTCTTTTAAATAAAAAGGGAGGAATTCAGTGAAAAAGCAAGTCAGTGTGCTGGCTATTTTAGCCATGTTGTCTGTTGTAGGGAGCGCTCAGGCGTTTGATTGGTTCGGTGGGCGGTTGTCAATCGGGGGCGCTTATGGACGCGCAAAGCCTGAATTGCCCTACAAATACAAGGATGCCTATCAGGATGGCGAAGCCTGGTCCGTCAATGCCAAATATTTTATCAACAATGATGTTTCGGTGGTGCTGTCATATGCCGATCTGGAACCTTATGCACGCGGGAACAGGCAGGACTTCTACCGATTTCGTCCAATCGTCGGATCGGTTCGTTACAATATATTCCATCATCTCCCCATTACCCCGTACATAACCGCTGGGGCGGGATACAGCACTAACAAGCGCGAAGCCCCCGGCACGATCGCTCAAAAGTGGAGCGATCTCACTTTGCAAGGAGGAGTCGGGTTTGAGTTCTTCCTCACAGAGGGAATGTCCATCGGGGCGGAAGCTCTCTATCACGATTTCGTGAGGCCCGGGTCGGTTCCTTTGGGCGTCGCCTCTTTGATGGGTACGGCGAACATCTACTTCGGACCGGGACCCTCAGCTAAACGAGATCGCGAAGAAGCGGATAAGCAGAAAGCCGAAAGCGAACGCGCTTCGGCGGAAGCCAATGCGGCCAAGGCTGCCGCTCTAGCAGCACAGCAGCAGACACTTCAGGCGCAGCAAGCGGCTGCCCAGGCGCAACAAGGTCAGCAAGCGGCACAAGCTCAGGTAATGCAGGCGACGACGACGGCGGCGAACGCTCAAGAAGAAGCGGCCGCGGCTAAAGCGAAACTCGAGCAAATGCAAAATCAAAGTCATCAGGCGCAAGCGGAACTCAATGCGATTAAGGACATGATCAGCCGCAAAGATCTAAATCCTATCGAGTTCAAGACCGGGAGCGCTGATCTGCTCGTAACCTCAAATGCAACCCTGGATAAAGTGGCCTCAGTCATTAAAAAGTATCCAGACCTCAAGATGCGTGTCGAGGGTCACACCGATAACGTTGGAGCAGAGGAATACAATCAGCAGCTCTCTCAGAAACGTGCGGATGCCGTGAAGAACTATCTCACTGGTCAGGGCGGACTTTCGTCAAGCCAAGTGACTTCCGTGGGCATGGGCAAAGGCGGCCCGATCGCGGATAACGGTTCATCGGCGGGGCGTGCAAAGAATCGCCGTGTGGAGTTCTTGACTTACATTCAGTAAACGCATAGCTAAACGAAAATCCCCTCCGGAGGTCGTCTTCTCCGGGGGGGATTTTTTATGTTCGAACGGCGTTCGACAGAGTGGCGGGGGGGGGGAGTCCACGCAGGGGCGGGCGCGGGGTAGGCCTCCCCCACTGTGGGGACGGTATGGTGTCGCGCCGGGGTGTAGGGGAGA
>JBBSDO010000298.1:0-2364 GCA_038241515.1 Elusimicrobiota bacterium
CGTTTCAATGATGACCCCGCCGCCAATCAGATCGGGGATCATCAGACCAAATATCGTGATGAGCGGGATCAAGGAATTTCTGGCCGCGTGGACTCCATAAACTCGCCACCACGTAAGTCCCTTCGCTCGCGCCGCGCTAATATATTATTTTTTAATAACTACCAGCTTGCTGGGGCGAATGTCGCGCGAACGGCCAGCGAGTTCCTTAACACAAAACACGACCGTGGGAAGAATGAGATGTTTGGCGCTATCCCAAACGCGCGCGTACCAAGGAACCGGAACGAAATGAATGGACGCCAGACCTGAAACCGGGAGCCAGCCTAACTTCAGTCCAAAAAGAATCATCAAGGCTAAAGCGAGGGCATAGGTCGGCAGCGAAAACCCAATAAAAACGAATACTGTCATGAGCTTGTCGAGAAGCGTGTTCGCCCGTATCGCTGAGAAAAAACCGATCGGAATGGCCAGAAGAATCATAAATCCGATGGCGAGAACATTGAGCAGCAAAGTGGCGGGAAGCCGCTCGAGGATTTTCTTCGCCACCGGCCGATGGTCATTGTAAGAGATACCAAAATCAAGAAATGCGATGTGTTTGAGCCAGGTCACATATTGCACGGGAATTGATTTGTCGAGACCCAGATCGTGCCGGATCCGGGCTTTCACTTCTGGAGTCACACGGGGGTTCAAATCCGCCATTTGATCAATGGGACCGCCGGGAGCAAGCTGCATCAAAAAGAAACTCAACAGCGAAATGCCGAAGAGCGTGGGGATTAATTGAACTAAGCGTTTAAAAAGATAAGCGAGCATAAAGAGAAATCAAAAGGGAGAAGGCAAAAGGCAAAAAGGGGGGTCGGCTCTATGATAAAAACCACCCTTTCTTTTTGACTTTTGCCTTCTGCCTTTTGCCTTGCCGTTCACTGTGTCATCACCGTCTTATACCTCTGTTGGTTTTTCGGCACCCACCACTCTCTAAAATTCCATGCCAGGCCCAAGGGTGCGACTTCGGGGCCTCGAAAGCGTTTATGAATCGCTTGTAGCTCGTCCGGGCAGTAGAGAAATATATAGGGCAAGTCGTTTGCGAGTTGCCGGTGGATTTTCCAGTACAGCGCCTGGCGCTTCTTTTGGTCGAAGACTTGGCGTGCTTCGACGAGCCAGCGGTCGACGTCCGGACTCGCGTAGCTGCAGAAATTGTATTGTCCCTGCTTTTGCTGAGAGGAATGCCACATCGAATAATTATCGGGATCGCGACCGAGCTGCCAGCCCATGACTATGGCGTCAAAATTCTTCTTGTCGAGATACTCGCGAATGAAGGTCGCCCACTCGATGACGCGGATAGTCACCTGAATGCCCATTTTGCTGAGCTGCCGCTGAATGACTTCCGCACAGAGTTCGCGCACCTTGTTTCCCTGATTGGTCATTAGAGTAAAACTAAAAGGCTTACCGTCCTTTGCTAAATTCCCTCGGGCGTCCGGACGCCAGCCGCATTCGGCGAAAAGCGCCAAGGACTTCGCCGGATCGTAAGGAAAGGAGGGAACCGCTGGATCATTCGCCCACGAGCCTGGGGGAAAGGGGCCAGAGATAGGCTGCCCGAGCCCTAAAACAATTCCTTTCACCATGCTCTCTCGGTCAATGGCATAGGCCAAGGCTTGCCTGATTCGGCGATCCGTGAACAAAGGATTGCGAAGGTTGAATCCGACATACACGTATTTGAACGAAGGATAGCGGTAGCGTTGATCATTTTCAAAAATAGATTCGTAGGCCTTGAACTGATCGGGGGTGAGGGACATCGCGTCCAATGATTGATTGCGCATTTCGAGGAATTGCACGGCCTGGTCCGGGATGATGCGATAGACATAGGTTTGCAGGAAGGGGCGCCCCTCAAAATAGTCGGGGTTCGCTTCTAACCGGATATATTGATCGGTCTTCCATTCCTTAAATCGGTACGGACCTGTGCCGATAGGCGAACGATTCGCCGGATGGGCGTGGAAATCGCCGCTTCCCTCGAACACATGTTTGGGAAGAATCC
Source organism: Elusimicrobiota bacterium (assembly GCA_038241515.1). Lineage (GTDB taxonomy): Bacteria > Elusimicrobiota > Elusimicrobia > 2-01-FULL-59-12 > 2-01-FULL-59-12 > JBBSDO01. Next base: position 2,024 of record JBBSDO010000298.1, read on the forward strand.
CAATGCCCCAGGAGGCGAGCCCAGGGGCGAAAGCCTTTTTGTAGACGATTTTTACGGTTAGGGGATCAGGCGCCGTAACCGACTGAACGTCTTCAAAATCACTGGCGTAGGGAGTATGGACTTTCGGGTCCCGGAGTTTCTCGTAAGTGAACAAGACGTCCTCGGCGCTAAAGGGCAGTCCGTCATGCCAGCGCACTCCTTTGCGCAGATGAAAAACGATCACAAGCCCCCCTTGAGAAACTTCCCAAGTCTCTGCGAGATCCCCCACGAGCTTAATATTCTTATCGTATTTTATGAGGCCGTTGAAAACGAGGCCGGCGATATCGTTTGAGGCGGAATCA
>JBBSDO010000299.1:0-2334 GCA_038241515.1 Elusimicrobiota bacterium
ATGACATCTTTGGCTTCAATTCCGCCCCAGGTCCCATCAGACCAGGCATACTTCGACGGATCTACCACTTGCGAAGGCCCGTGCACACCCTCCGGCTGAAAACGCGAAGCGGGGTCCGGGAACGGTCCTTGGCCGTTCACTCGGTATCCGTACAGGGCGCCCGCCGAGACGTCCGACACGTGAGCACTGAAAAACCCATCGCTTTCGGCGTGCAAAGTTTCGGTTCGCGCCCACGCGTCGGCCTCCCGAAATGTGAGTTGAATGTCGCGAGCGGCTGGAGCCCATACTCGGAAAGAGAAACCGCCGTTCGCCCGCCAACAACCCAGTGATGGCGTCCAGGTTTTTACGGACGGATGCGTAGTCGATTCCATAAATTCTGTTACGGACGAGGCACTGTGGGAGAAGAGGATAAAGGAGCGGGATTCTGCGTTGCATCCGGTGTGGAAATCGAAACGGAAGCCACCTCGTGAGGTTTGGAAAGCATCAACTCGATCGCTGGCGGTTCCGCGCTAGCAAAATGTAGGCTTTCAGGGGCCCTCACATTGTCGTCCGTAATCATGATCCGCTCGGTCCCGAGGGACCGTCCTTCCAAATTCAGGGACAAGTGAATTCGGCCGGGTGACACAAGATCGAGATCACGTTTTAGGCCCGATAAGGTTATTCCTACCTTCCGGGGAGCGGTCGTATACCGCATACCCTCTGGAAGGTTCTGCACCGAAACCGGCACGACGAACGATTGGACATCCGGTTTGAATCCTTGAACGAAGACCAGCCACAAGAGGAGTGAGAGTCCGACAGCGAGGGCTTTTTCAGCTTTATTCCTAAAGAAGTAGTCCGTCCAACTGGTGCTTCGGGAACGATTCTCTCGCGCTATAAAGCGCTCGAGTAGCGTGGCCAATTCGCCTAAATCCGCCGAAGGAAAAAGACGACCATTTTGGGCGATACTGATCGTCCCTTTTTGTTCAGAGACCACGAGACAGAGAGCATCAGTAACCTCGGAAAGGCCAGTCGCCGCTGCATGGCGCGTGCCCCAACCAGCCAGACTTTCGAGGTTCTTCGACAGAGGCAAATGGACCGCAAACCGGCGCAGGAGCCCTTCCTCAATGATCACCGCGCCGTCGTGCCCGTCGGAATGTACATCGAAAATACTTTGCAAAAGGGCCGTCGAAGGCTTTCCGTCCAATTCAAATCCGCCATCCAGGTGCCGATCGAGAGGGTCCTTTCCTTTGATTACAATAAGGGCTCCAATTCGCTCATGGGCGAACACTCCCAAACACCGCACTAAGGTTTCAATGAGCTCGTTTTGCAACGGCGCAGCTTTTCGACCCCAGGTCCACAGTGCGAGACGCTCAAAAAAACGTCTAATTTCCTCCTGGAAGATTACGACAACAGCGATGACGAAAATCGTGAAAAAGCCGTGAAAAAGCCACGTGGTCAAAACCATGCCCATTTGTCGCGCTAGGACATAAAGAGCCGCTAGGATCAACATGCCTCTTGCTACGAACGCCGCTTTGGTCCATTCGAACCATAGGAGCAAAGAGTAAATGAAGCCAGCCACGACCGCCATATCCAAAATATCCGGCAGGGAAATGGAGCGAAAAGCTTGCCAAAGCGCGGAAAACCACATATTCAGTCGACCCTAACCTTTGAGCAGGGCCGGTTGGGTAAGAAGACCGAGCAGCCCCTGGACTGGGATTCCCACCCAACTGGGACGATTATTGAGCTCATAATTCACTTCATACAGCGCCTTCTCCAATAAAAACAAATCCAAAAGTTCTTCAAAGGCAGGCACACTTTCGGGCAGTTTATCAGGATGTCCGAAAGCTTCCCGATATTCTTTTAAAAAGGTTTGTGTTACGCAGGCGTACCAAAAACGGGCCGCGGGTTCGATTTTTTCGATATCGGAGGGACGCTCCGCCGTCGCTTTATAGAGGCCTGAATAGGCCGCATAGTGAAACGAACGGAGCATGCCAGCTACATCCTTGAGCGGGGACTGTTTAGCACGTCGCTCCGCCATGCTTAGTGCAGGCTCTCCTTCAAAATCCAAAATGACAAAATCGTTGTTCGTCCATAACACCTGCCCCAGGTGGTAATCCCCATGGCAGCGAAAGCGCCCCTTAGCCAGCGGGCCAAAGTGTCTGGGCACCCGCGCCGATTCGAGAACTTTGCGCACCCTTGCCAGTTCGGCTACGGGCTTTTGCAAGGACGCAGGAACTCGAGGAGTGGCGCTTTCTAAATTCTGGAAGACTTTGAGAGCATCTGCTCCCACGCGAGTGCTGAGATCATTCCAATGTTTAAGGGAAAACTCTTCTGACTCAAATGCGGGATCTTGCG
>JBBSDO010000300.1:0-2128 GCA_038241515.1 Elusimicrobiota bacterium
AGAAAGACGTCATCGCGCTGCAGCGCGGGCAAGAGCAAATCCTCAAAATGGTCCAAGAAAAGTCTGTACTCCCCCGCCGAGAAACCCGTGTAAGCGCTTTGAAGAGGCTTGCGACTGTTTTTTTCTAGAAAGACGATGCCACTTTTCTCAAAACCTAGGTCTTTAGACATCGATTCCGAGATAGCGCTCATGATCACTTCGAGGTCGAACGTCGAGTTAATAGTGAGACCGATACGGTGGAGCACATGGAGATGGGAAATCTGCTGGTCGAAGCGCTCATTTACGCGGTGCGCCTTTAAATCGTGGCCATTCCTAGCCGCTTTTTTGCGCGACCGAAGCCTCGATTTCGATTTGATAATCCGCGCCATTGTGAATTCAGTCTACCCACAGAAGAGTGGCAATGCAACGGAATTCTTGCGCAGTTTTTGCGATTTGGGCTCGCTAGAGTCACGGGCTACTTAGGAGAAGACGAAACAAGAGAACGAATCTATATTTAGAAGAGAAACGCTTAAGTCGAGAGCTGCTTGCTGGTCCTTTGGCTCTCTTGCGGTTGGGTGCTCATTTGGCGAATCTCTGTGATTTTATCTCGCAGAACTGCGGCAAGCTCAAACTGCAAGCTGTCCGCCGCTTCAAGCATGCGGCTTTCCAAGTCTTTTACGAGCTGAGGGAGTTTTTCGGGCTTTAGCAGAGAGGGGTCATCATCCATAAAAAGCTTAGTCACGTGCGTACTTTGAGCTTGAATTTGGAACTCCTCCAATTCCTGTACCGATTTAATGATCGTGGTTGGTGATATGTTGTTTTTGATATTGTAGGCCACCTGTTTCTCACGCCTTCGGATCATTTCGTCTAGGGCTCGTTTCATGGATCCCGTCACTTTATCGGCATACATGATGACTCGCCCATTGACATTCCGTGCCGCCCGGCCACAAACCTGGATCAGGGTGGTCTCGCTGCGCAGAAAGCCTTCCTTATCGGCGTCCAGTACAGCAACAAGCGACACCTCGGGCAAATCAAGCCCTTCCCTAAGCAAATTGATCCCGATGAGAGCATCAAAACTCCCTTTTCGCAGTTCTTTTAGGATCTCAATTCTCTGGAGTGCATCAATTTCAGAATGTAAATAGCGAACTCGCAAGTTTTTTCGCGTCAAATAGTCCGTCAGATCTTCGGCCATCCGCTTCGTTAATGTGGTAACTAAGACGCGTTCCTTCCGGGAGGCTACCGCTTCGATTTCTTTCACGAGGTCGTCAATTTGACCTTCGGTGGGCCGGATTACGACTGCAGGATCCACTAGTCCCGTAGGCCGGATCACCTGTTCCACGATCACTCCTTTTGTCTGCTTGAGCTCGTAGGGTCCAGGGGTCGCCGAAATATAGAGGGTCTGAGGTACCAGTGCTTCAAACTCTGAGAACTTCAGGGGCCGGTTGTCCAGTGCGCATGGTAGCCGAAATCCGTAGTCCACAAGCGTTTGTTTCCGGGAACGGTCTCCTTCATACATTCCATTGACTTGGGGGAGCGACACATGCGACTCGTCTACCATCAGAAGAAAGTCTTTCGGAAAATAATCAATTAAACAAGCGGGGCGTTCACCGGGCCTGCGACCGGACAAGGGCCGTGAGTAATTTTCGATTCCGTTGCAAAAGCCCATCTCTCGCATCATTTCGATGTCAAAGCGTGTCCTTTGTTCCAAACGCTGGGCTTCGAGAAGTTTCCCCTTGGCCTGAAACACCGCTAATTGCTCATCAAGCTCCTTCTCAATGACGAGAATCGCCTTCTCAAGTTCTGGGCGCGTCGTGACGAAGTGACGAGCAGGATACACAAACACCCTTTCCTTATCCTGAAGGATTTTCCCGGACAGCGGGTGGATGACGCTGATCCGTTCGACTTCATTGCCAAACAGTTGGATGCGCAATCCCGTTTCCAGGTACGCCGGAAATACCTCAACAGTATCCCCTTTGACGCGAAATTTTCCCCGTGAGAACTCCATTTCATTGCGCTCGTAATGTATATTGACGAACTTTTGCAACAGGTCTTCGCGGGAAATCGATTGCCCCCTCTCGTGGGCGAAACAAAGATGCTTGTATTTTTCCGGTTAACCAAAACCGTAAATACAGGAGACGGAAGCGACGAT
>JBBSDO010000301.1:0-2117 GCA_038241515.1 Elusimicrobiota bacterium
AGCCCAGATTAAGCCTCAAGACAAAAAGAACTATTGATCAGGTGGTCGGATGGTTTAGTATTGATTTAGTAGCGGGTCAGCGGATTCGTTAGGTCTGTGCCGGGCCACTCTGAGGCCATTCAAGCTTTGAAAGCACTCCTACAGAGTCAACTAGAAGACTCGACGCCACACGAGCTGCGCTCCGCGTTCTGCGGGTGCGAGTGAGATTTGATTCGGACCCCGTCGATGATGCAGCATCGGCACCACAATACCGACGGTTGCTCCCATCATAGCTCCGACCAGATCATCGGAATAATAATGGCGTCCCGCGACGGTACGCTCCGCGGCTTCTGTAACTCCAGCGACGAATGTGACGGCCCAGGGCCACCAGTGACGCCCGTAACGGTAGTTATAAGTCATCGACGCGGCACTCAATGCGGAGACGGTCGAGGCGACGTGACCGGAATAGAACGAAAGAAACTCCCCGGGATCGTTGACATTGGCTCCCGGTCGATAGACATCAGGGCGGGGACGTTGAACGCTATAGCGGGCCGCATTACTTAAGGCCGAATTGATCGCCAAAACCTGCGCGTAGACGACAAAATCTTCCGTCAATGTTTTATTAAAGCCGACATCCTTAGCGTCTAAAACCATGGGCACAGCAATCGCCATGGCGACTTGGAGATGACTGAACAACGCAACCGTCTTGTTTCGGTTCCCCACTGCCGTTCGATCTATTGAATTGATATCGTGCGGATCGCCCAAAGCATGGGGATGCACGAGCGTAGATTCGTAATACAACGGGAGGACTGCCCCGGCCGAGGCCGCAGCCAGTACCGGCCCATCGACCCAGGGAATAATTTGGTAGACAGAAAGCTCACGACTCGCTGCTTTCTTGGAGGTGATTCCTTTCTCCTCCTGATCTTCAGCGCGGGCCTGCGAGAAACTCAGCAATAAAACCGATAAAAAGAGTAGCGAAGCCGTTTTGACCACGGATGTTGGACACGCGACGGCCCTTTACGTAACAAACCGCCGCTATTTTGGGATGAAATGGGGCAGGCCGCTCCCTTCCCGGCGTGGGGCCACAGGCCTTATAAAGATTTAGGCCTTTTTCCCCCATTTTTAGGTCGTCTGGTCTATGGGTCTACGGCTCAGGAATTGATATGTTTTTGCTATCAGTATGTTTAAAAAGTATCTCCTCCGAACGATTTCGCTCGTTCTGGTCCCCTGTCTTCTTTGGAATTCCAGCTACGCTGAGGGATTCCTAAACCATAGCCGCCCAGCCGCGAGTAGCACACAATCGAGATCGTTGTCCATGACGGACCAGGCGGTCGTCGGTTTCTTGCTTTCCAATCGACGGCTGAATAATTTTGAAAATGCCAACGGAAAAGTCCCCCTCACTTTTCGCTCAAAACTTAGGTCTTCTCCGGCTTTGGAGAGTGCTTGGCCTTGGTTGATCCGCGCGTTTGTCGAAGGCAATTCCGTACCACAGGTCCGTGCTTGGACCAAAAAAAATGTCCTTCGCGGTCTAGCACCTGTAGTCGTCAGTCTACTTGTCGGAGTGGCGCTGCTCTACCTAGGGCAGTTTATGGGTTTAATTCCTGTTTTCGCCGGACCCGTTCAAGCCAGCGGAATCAGTGCTGTTGGAGCGTTAGGAGCAGCTCTCTGGTCCCGTAGGGAGTTTTTCGCTTCCGTGGCTGCTTTATTGGCCGGCCCTCAAGCGATGAAGGCCCAGCATCCGGAGAAGAAATTAAATGATGGCCTTTTGCGGAAGGGACACCGGGGGCTTGAAGAAGTGTTTGGAAACATTAAGGCGGATCTAAATATTCATTGGGTAACGGATCCCCATCTGAATGCGCCACTGCGGTTCCAATCGGAACGCGATATTCAACTGCTTGAAGCGCGGGTTCACCGTTCGCTCGCCGAGCTTACAGGCAGCCAGAAGCAGCCGCGCATCTTGGCCATCGATGCGGGCGTGATTTCCAAAGGCGATTACGCCACGGGCTTTTACTCGCACGATCCGGCGATAAAATCCGCTTTGGTCGCCTATTTTGGGGGTGAGGAAAACTTCAATTCTGTTTTCCCCGAACCTTGTCTTGTCGTGGAGCGGCAACTGTTGCTAGAACCAGCGGCGAACG
>JBBSDO010000302.1:0-1844 GCA_038241515.1 Elusimicrobiota bacterium
ACTTTTCACACAGCCTCTCGCCTGGTTAGACCTCCTTGCCGCTTTCATCTTTGACTCCGAGAATTGAAGGTAGCGCGGATAAAAGCCCAAATAGCCGAATATCAAGAACGGAAGTAAATAAACCCACCCTGGATTCATTTCGCGATCGGGGGTTCGAATTATTTCCTTACTATCTTTATTCGCTTGATACGTTTCCGCTGATCGCATCGGACCAGCCGCCCGAGTATCCGAACTCATACCCCATCCGTGGCATCCAAATCAAAGAGAGAGCCGCAACCAAGGGAATATACATCCGCTGCTAGCCGCGGGGATGCTTATATGCAATGAACGTGAGGCCGGAAATCATCGCTACAATCAGCCCACCTACGATAGTCTGAAAAACATGGGTCTAACGTTCTTCGTCAGCCACACCGTTTACGGCGTTGGCTGGAAGAACTGGATCGACCCATCGTCAGTTTCACTCTCCCTAATAGGTCAGATTTAGCCATTAGCTTAAGCCCCTTGCTCTCTGCATTTGACGTCTACAATGAGGGATTCTCCATCATGCAAAGCGACGAAAGGAATTTTGTTTCCAATGAAATATTCTACAGATTTTTCGATAAGGGCTGATTCAGAATGATCTGACCTGTAATGGGGCGCAATACAGTAAGGCACAAAGCTTAGTCCTTTCCAAATTACTTCGGGGGAGTATCCTAAAGGCATTGCGGATGGATCATCAGCTAGGTGAATGCCTTCCAAAGTCGGAGTGACCACACAGGCCCCCTGCACTGTAACCGGAATAGACGAAATCATCTTCCTTAAGTTTTCTCTGAAGAATTAAGTCGAGACCGCTCTCCGCAAAAGCACGACGCAGGACAAAAGTATTTCCACCGGTTACCCAAATATAGCCAAACCCTTGCAAGTGTTTTTCCAATTCACCGGCTTTTGGAAAAAAATGACGCAAGTCTAAAGATTCGGGAAACAAGCCTATTGCGCTAAGATCCGTGATTTCTCTTTCCAACCCCTTTTCCAATCTCTCCGTGTCTCGGTAAACGTCGAGCGCATTTCGCACGATGGCAACCTTCTTATTTTTGGCGGGTAGAGTTGATAGGCGCGAGGGTTCCTTACATAAATGATAAGATGAAAGGTAAAGTTTCACTTCTTTGTCTAACGAGAACAAGATCAGCCACCGCTCTCCACGGCGAGTCTGCGACTGGCGAGGGCGCGCGTGGCGGCGGGAGTTGAGGTTGGAGTCATGGAAAACTTGAGCGCACGCCGGCCAGCGGTTGGCTGCATCGCATGGTTAGATGTTCGGGCGTGGTTCGGCACGGGATACCTGTAGCACCAAAAGTATATCTCCAACGATCGCGACCACAATCCCCCCATACAAAGAAAGCGCCTGTAGAGGAAATAACATCCGAAAAGTGTCTTTGGATAGCAGAACGATACCGAAGCTCTGCTGAGCCTTGAATACCAACCAAAAAGCATATGACGCAAAGAACAATATCCCTGCAAAGGCAATAAGCCCGAAGGCAAGACGGAATCGACTATAAATCGCACCGTAGAGGAAGATCGCGGAAATGAGCAAGCTAGACACAGGACCCGTGACTGTCGTAATCCAGGAGAAGCTATCGGGGGACATGTGAGCAGTACATCTAACGAGAACAAGATCAGCCACCGCTGGCGAGAGCGCGCGTGGTGTCGGATGTGAGGTTGGAGTCATGGAAAACTTGAGCGTACGCCGGCCAGCGGTTGGCGGCATCGCATGGTTAGATCTTATTTCACAAGCGACATGTAGTCTCGCAGCTGGAGACGATACTGGCGCGCAATAAATCCACTCCGTTCAGCCGTGCCGTCATATTGGA